>JBBECN010000142.1:0-3689 GCA_040881795.1 Akkermansiaceae bacterium | reverse complement strand
GCGAAGCGCTTGGAGATAGACACCGCGTCAGCCGGTGCCCGCAGGGTGCTCGACCAGAGACGAGCATCAACCCTGCCGAAGGCAGCCCGAAGGGCGACACGAGCGAGCATAGGGAGATCGAATGAGGTCGGAGATCAGATGCTGGAGGACAGACTGGTAGCCGGGTAACCAAAGGTCGGAAGGCGGGCTTGACGGCGGTTAAAGAATGACTACTTATTGAACCATATGGTCATTTCGGTTACAGACTTCAAAACTCACTGTTTGCGTGTGCTCCGCGAGGTGGAGGAGACGGATCAACCGGTGGAGGTTTCGAGGCAGGGGCACGTGCGCTTTCGTATCATTCCGGTCCGCAAGCCGGAGACGCCGGCGTGGAAACGTCTGCGCCAGAGCGGCACTCTCAAGGCGAAGCCAGGCGAGTCGGTGTTGTCTGATGCGGACTTCGACGCAAACCGGTGAGCGTGTTGCTCGATTCGCATGTCTGGATCTGGTGGCTGACGGGCCAAAAAGATTTGCCTGCCAAGAAGCGGGAGTTATTGGACCGTTTGGCGCAAGAAGGAACTCCGCCTTTTTTGGCCGCTATCAGCTTATGGGAGGCGCAGATGCTTCATCAAAAAGGGCGTTTGGTCTTGGAAATGGATTTCCCGGTCTGGCTCAGCCAAGCATCCGATCCTTCCGTGGTGCGCTTGCTGCCTTTGGATACGTCTGTGGTCTTGGCCTTGGACAAGTTGCCCGAACGCTTCCACGGCGATCCCGCCGATCGGATCATTGTCGCCACGGCCAAAGCTCACGGGTTGGAACTGATGACCGAAGATAAATCCATCCGGATGTCGAGAGTGGTCAAGGTGGTTTAGCCGCGGAGGGAAGTAGGAAAAGCTGAGCCCAGTGGAGTATGCTTCGCGCTCCACGGGCCGAGAGAGCTGAAATGCTGAAAGCTGAAAGCTGAGCCCAGTGGAGTATGCTCCGCACTCCACGGGCCAAGGGAGAGGGACGGAGCTTGCGGATCGGTAGATGCTGGGCTATGTGAGGGAGCATGTCCGCGAACGCATGCATCAGTGTTGAGTGTCCGCCAGAGGTTCTGCTGGAGCTGCACGTGAGCCCCGGCGAGATGGCCGACGCCCTGACGGAGAAGGCCGCTTTGGCGTTTTTCCGGGAGGGCAAGCTGTCGTCCGGGTTGGCTGCCAAGTGGGTCGGCGAGCCGAGATCCGTGTTCTTGCTTAAAGCAATGGCCCAAGGGGCTCGACTTTTGGATCAAGGTGACATCGATTACCGGCGCGAGTCGTCGCTGTGACGATCTACTCGAACACCACGCCGCTGTTGGCTTTTTCGGCGATTGGCCGTCTCGATCTGCTGAACAAGGTGCATGGCGAAATCTGTGTCGTGCCCAGCGTGGTCAGCGAGTGCCACGTGGGAGGGATTATCGAGGTCCCGGATTTGACAGCAATCCCGTGGATTCTGATCGAGCCGGAGCCGCCGCAAGATGACTCGAGATTTTTAATGCTGGATGCCGGCGAGCGGGACACTTTGTCGGCCGCGCTCCGTGACCAAGCGGGCTTGGTGTTGATCGATGAGAGGCTGGGGAGGAATTTGGCGGAGTTCCACGCTTTGCGTGTCGCCGGGACGCTGGGCACTTTGAAGAAAGCGAAGGAGATTGGGTTGATTGCGGCGTTCTTGCCCCTCGTGCGGGAGTTGCAGGGCGTCGGGTTTTGGTATCACGAAAAGTTGGTGCAGCGTTTGGCCGCAGATGTTGGGGAGTAGGAAAGTGAAGAACGAAGAATGATGAACGCAGAATGGCGGAGGTCGGAGGACGGAGCCGAGGGAAAAAGCTGAAATGCTGACATGCTGACGTGCTGAAAAGCTGAGCCGGAGGTCGCCGCGGCGACCGGAGACAGCGTGAGTCCCGCTGGCGCGGGGCGAGGGCAAATGCTGATAGCGGATGACAGATGGCAGATGGAAGATGGCGGAGGGCGGAGAGCAAGGGCTGAGCCCAGTGGAGTATGCTTCGCGCTCCACGGGCCGAGAGAGCTGAGGGCTGAGAAACTGAAAAGCTGAAAACTGAAAGCTGAAAGCTGAACTGAAGGCAAACATTGAAAAGCTGAAAAGCTGAAAGCTGAAAAGCTGAGGGGAAAAGCAGGAGGCATGAGGGCTGAGGGCTGAGGGCTGAAGACTGAGGATTCCCATTCGCCATCTGTCATTCGCCATTTGCCATCTGTCATCCCCCAGGCAGCTTTTCCGGATGTCAGCTTTTCAGTATGTCAGCTTTTTCCTCCTCATCCGCCATCCGCCATCAAACAATGAAGATTCTGTTTTTGTGTTCGTCGTTGCGGCCGGGGGCAAATCAACAGACTTTAACCCTCGCGCCTAGACAAGCGCGATGGGGGGGGGCGATAGTTCCGTCATGAAAGACGATTCCGCTGATGCGATCCGTGAAAGAGTCCGGCAATGGGCAGAAGCTGCAGCCGTCATGCAGGAAGTCCGGGACGAGGACATCCGGAAGGCTGATACGGCCCGCGCCCTGCGCTGCTTCGGAGGCGCGGTCGAGGCCTTGCTCCACGATCATCCGCCAGAGCCGTGGTCCGGCCTTGTCACGCAGCAGAGGTGGTTCGCCAAACTGAGAAAGGTTTGAACGAGCTTGCCCGCATCGCCGTCGAGTTGGGCGAGTTTTGTTCCCGGCGCCATTGGTCATTCTGTGTGATTGGCGGCTTTGCCGTGCAGCATTGGGCGCGCTGCCATGGACGAATTGCGTTGTAAGTTCGGTGCGTTCCGAGGAGTAGTCTAAAGATATGTCCGAAAAAGAGCTTCTCTCGCGAATTACTGCGGACCCGGAGATTTGTCATGGCAAGCCATGCATTCGCGGGCTTCGTTACCCGGTTGAGTTCGTGCTCGAGATGTTGAGCGGGCCCACGACTGTAGCGGATTTCTTGCACGATTATCCGGACTTGGAGGAGGACGATATCCGAGCCGCCATGGCCTACGGTGCACGGGCTAGCCGTTTGAAGCGAATTGCGCCGCTCGCCGCGGCATGAAGCTCTTGGTCGATGCACAATTGCCACGCGATCTGGCAGCATTCTTCAAAGCACAAGGGCACGCGGCGATTCACACTGCTGAGCTTCCGGAACAAAATCATACATCGGACGAGATGATCCGGCGGATTGCGGATTCCGAGCAGCGAATAGTTGTTTCCAAAGACGATGACTTCGTTACCAGCCACTTGCTGCGCGGCACCCCACAAAGAATCCTGTTGATTTCTACCGGCAACATTTCAAACCCTGAGTTGATCCAAATTATGGCGGAAAACCTCGATTCGATCGAGAAGGCGCTGGCGGAAGGTTTCTTTGTCGAGTTGACGCGAAGTTTGCTCGTTGTGCATGGGTAAATTTCTCGGGATGCCTTGTCGCCGCAGACGGCCGAGGGAAAGCTGAGCCCAGTGGAGTATGCTTCGCGCTCCACGGGCCGAGGGAGAGGGAAGATGCAAGATGGCGGATGGCGGAGAGCAAGGGCTGAGAGCTGAGGGCTGAGACCTGAGGCGGGAGGGAAGGAAAAAGCTGAGACCTGAGGGAGTGATGAATGCAGAATGCAAAATGCGGAGTGCGGAAGGCGAGCGGGGAAAGCTGAGCCGGAGACAAACATTGAAAAGCTGAAAACTGAAAAACTGACCACCGGCGCGAAAGGTCGCGCGGGGAACCGGAAAG
>JBBECN010000141.1:0-3699 GCA_040881795.1 Akkermansiaceae bacterium | reverse complement strand
AGCGGATGGGACGCTTGTAGCGTCGCTCTATGAGCGTCGATGCCCATAGATGCGCAAATTTCCTAACAAGCTGAGAGAAATCCATGAAATAGTTGCAGCCGCGTCGTGCTTTTGTTAGCAGCGAAGGCATTTTGATTTTTCACTCTTGCAGATTGCACCACCGCCTTCCTGGTGGTAAGCCCCTCTATCCTTTATGAACAAGCGCCACGACTTAAAAATTATTTCACCTCTTTCCGGTTCCAGTTACCCGCGGGTCTGGTGTGAGGTCCGTGGGGATCTGGGGTACCTTTTGGGGTTCGCGAAAGCTGCAGGCTATCGCGTGGACGGCCTTGCCGGACACTTGAATATCTGCGCCAGGAGCCTGAGGCGCGAGTTCCTCCGGGCGTTGGGAATATCCGCCAAAGATTGGCTGGTGCAGTCCAGGATCGCCGAATGTCAGCGTCGTTTGCGAGGAAATGAAAGCATTTCGGAAATCGCCTATTCCGTGGGCTTTTCCCATCCCAAGGAGCTTTCCCGCGAGTTTTTGAGAATCTATCAAATGACTCCGTCGGAGTTTGCATGCGCGAAATTCAGCGGAACGGGGAACGGGGAACGGGGATGATTGCTGTTAGATGGGGGCGAGAATTCAAATGGTGGCCGCAGCTGAATTCAGGTAGTGCGACGTTGTTCGTCACTCTGACCATTGTGCCTCACGCGTGGTGCAGCAGGATCGAGTTCGCGGCGAAGTGGTCTGATAGAATGTCGGAGACGATGACGAGCGGGGTGCCGGGGCGGATGAGCTCGTTTTTCAAGAGCATCTCGCCGACGCGCTGGATGGTTTCCTCGATGTTGGAGGCAAAGGGCAGCTTGAAGGCACGCACGCTGCGGGTGAGCGACAGCTTGCGGCAAACGGCCTCGGTGGGCGTGAAGGCGTAAAATCCGGAAGTGCGCGGGCGCAGCATGGCGACGTGGGTTGCCAGCACGCCGCGGCGGGTGAGTACGACGAGGCGGGCGTCCGGCAGCGAATCGGCGAGGGTGACGGCGGCGCGCGCGGTTTTCTGGCGCTCGTCGCGCAGCAGGACGTTCTGGCCGAAGCCGTGGCCGCCGGAACGCTCGATGCGGGAGGCGATTCTAACCAGAGCATCGACGCAGCGCTCGGGATAGCGGCCGACCGAGGTTTCGCCGGAAAGCATGAGGCAGTCCGCTTCCTCGTAGGCGGCGTTCATCACGTCGGTGACTTCAGCGCGGGTGGGGGTGGGATTGGTGATCATCGACTCCAACAATTGGGTGGCGACGATCACGCGGGTGCCGAGTTCGTGGCAACGCTTGACGATGCGGCGTTGGAGGATGGGGAGTTCTTCGAATTCGACCTCGGTGCCCAAGTCGCCGCGGGCCACCATGATGACATCGGCCTCGTTGATGATGGCGTCGATGTTGCGGATGGCTTCTTGGTCCTCGACCTTGGCGACGATCTGGGCTTCGCCTTCGAGGGCGGCCATGGCATCGCGCAGTTCTCTAACATGAGCTGAGTCGCGGACGAACGAACCGGCAATGTAGTCCGCGCCGCATTCCACGGCGAGTGAGAGGTCTTTGTGGTCCTTCTCGGTCAGGGCCGGGAGATTGAGCCGCACGCCGGGCAGATTGATGTGGCGGCGCGAGCCCATGGTGCCCGGGGTCTTGACGTGACAAAGGATGCGGTCGGTTTCCACCACGTCGATGCGCATCAGCAACGCACCGTTGTCCACGACGAGGGTGTTGCCGATGGAGACATCGCCCATCAGTCCGTCATAGTTGACGGTGGTGGAAAGTGGCACACTGGGGTCTGCGGTGACTTTTCGGAATTCGACGGTGTCGCCTTCCAGGAGGTCGTAGGGTTTTTCCAAATCCCCGGTGCGGATCGAGGGGCCAGTGAGATCGAAAAGCACGGCGATGTGGGCGTCGCGCTTTTCGGATTGGCGGCGCACGCGTTTGGTCATTTCCGCCGCCCATTCATGTTTGGCGTGGCTCATGTTGAGACGGAACACATTGGTGCCGGCATCGATGAGCTTGCCGATCATTTCCTCGGCCTCTGTGGCGGGACCGAGGGTGATGATGATTTTGGTTTTACGGGACATGGTGTAACGCGAGAATCAAACAGCGGGATGCGGGAAGTGGAAAGTGTGAAATCCAAGAAGAGTTGACCGCAGAGCCGCAGAGGTCGCAAAGAAGCGCAAAGGGGATAGAAAAGGTAGGGCGGCACCGCCGGGGCCGCAGGCGAAAGAGATGTAAAGGCGAAGCTTCATGGAGTGCGCTGGCAGAGTGCAACGGCGACAGCGCTTTGGATTCTTCTGCGGTGGCTGGTGCCGAAGAACTTGGCCGATGAAACATCCAAAGCGGTGTGGCGCTTCGCTTCCCACCGCAGTCCATGGGAAGAGCGGAGGTGTGGAGTGCGGTGGCAGAGTGCAACGGCGACAGCGCTTTGGATTCTTCTGCGGTGGTTGGTGCGAAGACTTGGCCGATGAAACATCCAAAGCGGTGTGGCGCTTCGCTTCCCACCGCAGTCCATGGGAAGAACGGCGGCGCCGCCTTGGATTCTGCTTTGGGCTCAGCCTTGGTCGATGGTCTTTTCGGTTTTGGCGTCGATGATGGCGAAGCGCTCGCGGTTGAGGGTCGGATCGGAGCGGAAGATGAGGCGGCCTGAGTGGGAGCGCTCGAGCTCGACGAGCAGCTTGGCGTCCTCGCTTTTGAAGCGGTTGAGGACATCGCTGTTGACGATGACGATGATGTCGCCAAGGGAATCGTGGTGTTTTTGGATGACGGTGTTGAGGCGGCGCTGGATTTCGACGGACATGGTCATCGGGGTCTTCACGCGGCCGCGGCCCTGGCAATACGGACAGGGCTCATACATGGAATCCCGCAGCGATTCGTTAAGGCGCTGGCGGGTCATTTCCATCAGACCGATGGGTGAAATCTGGAGGACCTGGGTCTTGGCCTTGTCCTTCTTGAGGCGGTCCTTGATGGCTTTGTAAACCGTCTGCTGGTCCTTGCGGTGACGCATGTCGATGAGGTCAATGACGACCAGCCCGCCGATGTTGCGGAGGCGGAGTTGGCGCGCGACTTCGACGGCGGCTTCGACGTTGGTTTCGAGAATCATCTTGTCCACATCCTTGGAGCCGCGGTTGCGGCCGGTGTTGACGTCGATGGCGATGAGGGCTTCGGTTTCATCGATGACGATGTAGCCGCCGCAGGGGAGCCAAACTTGGCGGGAGAAGGCTTCGTCGATCTTTTTCTGGATGTTGATGCGTTCGAAGATCGGTTGGCCGCCGGCGGATGGCATGTAGTGGATGCGGCGTTTGGCGCGGCGGGAGATTTTACCGGCGATGTTGCGGATCATCTCGGTGGTCTCGGCGTCGTCGCACATCACTTGGTCGATCTCGTCGGTGAGGAAATCGCGGGCGGTGCGCTCGATGAGGCCGGGCTCTTGGAAGATGCAGACGGGCGCGGGGTTGTTCGCGCGGCGGGCTTCGATTTCGTCCCACTGCTCTAACAGCATGGCGAGGTCGCGGACGAAGTGACGGGCGCGGGTGCCTTGGGCGATGGTGCGCATGATGATGCCCATGCCTTCGGGCACGGAAAGTTTTTGGACGATCTTGCGGAGGCGGGCGCGCTCCTTGGGATCCTCGATTTTGCGGGAGATGCCAAATTGCTCGGTGAAGGGCATGAGGACGAGGTAGCGGCCGG
>JBBECN010000140.1:0-3716 GCA_040881795.1 Akkermansiaceae bacterium | reverse complement strand
GAACAACGTTTCGGCCTCAAGGACGGCTACAGCCGCACGCTTGAAGAAGTCGGCCGCCAGTTCCAGGTCACCCGCGAGCGCATCCGTCAGATCGAAGCGAAAGCCCTCCGCAAAATGCGCCACCCCACCCGGATCCGGAAGCTGGAAGGCTTCATCGAGCTGCCAGGAGCTTGATCCGCTTCCGGAGGCTGTCGGCGGTGGGTCGCGTAATTGTCACATGCTGACGTGCTTCGAGGGAGACTGGCAACGAGACACTCACACATGCAGAATGGCCACTTCGATCCGTTGGGTGGGGCTGCAAATGCAGAAGGGATCAGCCTTCAGTGCGATTTTTTAACTGATACCGGTTTGGCCGGTCGCGGTAAGACATAAGTCCGCTTCGCCCATGTCTCCCATTTCGCGGACATCGCCTTTACCCGCTCAGGCTGTGTTGCTGCGAGATTCTTCATTTCCACACGGTCGGAGTCCATATCATACAGTTCCCACGGCGCGGCAGCGAGGGAGACGAGCTTCCATTTTCCGCTGCGGATCGCCCGGCTGCCCTCATGTTCCCACATGAGATCCCTGCTAGACAATGAAGTCGGGAGGTTCGGAGACGACGTGAGTGCAGGACTCAAGCTCACACCTTCCATTGGAAGGACCCGGCTTCCCTCGAACTCCGTCGGATAGGTCGCCCCTGCGATTTCCACACAGGTGGCCATGACATCGATCAGATGTGCTGGTTCGTGACGCAAGCCTGCACTCCCGATGGCTGCGGGCCAGTGCGCGATGAGGGGCGAGGCGATGCCGCCCTCATGGCCGTAGTGCTTATAGAGACGCCATGGGGTGTTGCAGGCGTTGGCCCAGGCAGAGCCGTAGGCGGGCAGCGAGCCGGGCTGGCCCATCTTCGCGAGTTCATCGCCCCGGTAAAGTTTGTTTGGCAAGGCTGGGGTAGCTTGATTGTAACCAATACCTGCCACGGGATCCGGGACAGCCAACATGTCAAAACCGAATGGCTCCCACTCCGCGCATGCACCGTTGTCGCTGAGGAAAAGAACGAGAGTATTATCGAGATGGCCGCTTGCGCGCAAGTCGCCGAGAAGACGGCCGATGTTGCGATCCATTCCAGTGACCATGCCTGCATACACCGCCATCCGCTGCGCCAGATCGGCGCGTCGATCGGCAGGCAATGAGTCCCACTCAGGATTCCTCCCATCAGCGGTCATGGAACCCTCGCGGGCGGAGGCGTCGGCATTCGGAATTTTTCCCCGCGGGGTGAGGGTTGTATTCGCCGGCAACAAGCCGATCTTTTTCTGCCGTTCGAGACGTTGCTCACGAATCCGGTCCCAACCTTGTGCGTAAATCTCAGGATAACCCGTCATATCATCCGGCCGCGAGGCCACCGGAAAATGCGGTGCCTGATAGGCGACATACATAAACCACGGCGCTTCCGACTCACGCATTTCCTTTAGAAAATCCAACGCATGGTCGGTGATCGCATCCGTGGCAAAAAATTCGCCCGGCTCATAAGTGCGCTGCGATCTTCCCTCTGGCAGGCGTGTCATCATCCGCGGCTCCCAAGAGTCCACCCCGTAACCGCTCACGAAACCGAAAAACTCATCGAAGCCGCGCGACGTGGGAGCTTCGTGATCGCCCACGTGCCATTTCCCAACGGCAGCGGTGCGGTAGCCGACAGGTTTGAGCACCTGCGCGATGGTCACACAGCTCTCGTTGAGTGCGCCCCGATAGCCAGGAAACTTCTCCACCTTGGCAGCCGCGCCGTCGAGTCTCGCGGCATTCCGCGAGGTCATCAAACCAAGGCCCGCCTGGTGCGGATATAGGCCGGTGAGCAAAGCAGCACGCGAGGGGCAGCAGCGCGTCGAGGTGTAGAACTGGGTGAAGCGCAGGCCGCCGGCGGCAAGCGAGTCGAGATGCGGCGTGCGAATTTCGCCGCCGTAACAAGCCAGATCCGACCATCCCAGATCATCAGCCAAGATGATCATGATATTAGGCTTTGCGGTTTCAGCCATGGCGGGAGAAGCCAGGAGCCCCAGCGCGGCGAGGAGCAACCGGGAGATCCGGCGCATCCAGGCAAAAAGCGGCAGCCTAATTTTGCTGATACTCATAAGGATGGCTTTCGTTTTCAGGCGCATGGGCGTGGTAGAGATACATGGCTCCGTAGGTCCAGTTTTGTTTGGGCATACCGGGGTAGTTCAGCCGGTCCATCATCAAGGCGATGTAGCGAGCCGGGTATCCATCGGGAAGTGGCAGGACATTCGGCCAGATGCGGGTGCCCGATTGGTCATCCCACGGCGGCAGATGGATGTTCAACTCACCCGCAGGCTCGAGTCCCGGATAACTGCGGACATAGACCTTGCGATCCGCACTGCCGAACATGGCGTAGCGCTTGGAACCGATCTTCTGGATCGAAGTACCGGTGCTGTCCATGTCAACTGGACCGGCAATTCTCGTGTAGCCTTGGTCCCACTTATCAGATTCCCACATGCTGGCACGAAATTTTCCGGCATGCTCGGCGAGTAGCATGCGCCATTTGCCAGCATCCGCATCATAGACCCCATGGGGGTCCTCGTGCATCCCGGATGGCAGCCCGACGGGTTTGGCGTGCATGATGGAAAATCCCTTGCGGGGATCCTGTTTGCTGGAAACCGCGAGTACGGCTTTTTGTGCGCCTTGCGCATCTTTTCCGTAGGCGCTGAACCCAACCGTCCATCCGCGCCATTCCTTTGATGCGTCATCGTAAAACAAGTGCGAGGCGAGCTCGTTGCGGAGCATGCCGTCACCCATATCAAAGACGATGATGCCCTCGAACTTGAGATCAAACACCGAGGGGTTCATCGAAAAAACTCCCTGCATCGGATGGGGGAGCGCTCTTCCGCGAACCGTCATGGTGAACCAAAAGCGGCCTTGGTCGATCAACGGTTCGCCGTCGGGACGCGTGATGGCCCGGATGTCCGCTTGGCCGCAACCGGGTGACAAAGCAGCGGTCATTTCACGAATTGATACCGCAGAGCCAGCAATCAGATCGCTGTGCAGGCAGAACTCGAATCTCCGCATCAGTGACTTTTCCCTGAGCTCGAAGTGTTCGGCGAAATTCGGGTAGGCGATGAGGTGTGATTCCCGGTTGGTTTCGAGGAAGAGGTTTACGCCGACTGCCAACATCTGGACGCGAAACCGTAGTGGATAGACAGGCTTTAAATCAGCCGGTAACGGATAGTCTTTGCGTTCGACTTCCTTGCCTTGCTTTACGACTACCCAGCGAACCGCTGAACAAATTCCATTAGAAAACACAAGCGTTGCGCTGATGCGGTTATCCTCGTCTGAATCCCGGAAGAGGATGCCGACTGATCCCGAACCATTGAACTTGTCCAGCAATAGATCATAGGATGCGAACGGATTGAATCCACCGATCCAGCGGTCTGCCTGAGATGCCTCTTGGGCGCTGATTTTCAGCAATCCCTCCTGGATTTCGAACGTTGGGTTGCCAGTAGGCGTTCCGACGAACGGGTGCATGAGTTCAAGCCCGACGACCTTGGATGGGTTGAGTCCGGCGAGAGGGATTTCCTGTATGCGGTCGAAGAACATGCGTTGGGTGGCCATGCGACGGAATTCCAACCGGTCTGGCGTCACATCGGCCCTTGCGCTATTCGCAAGAATGATGAAGGAAAACAGAAGGTTGATCTTGGAAAATCTGGAGAAATAAGTCATGTTGAGTTGGA
>JBBECN010000139.1:2442-3726 GCA_040881795.1 Akkermansiaceae bacterium | reverse complement strand
TTTGGATTTGTCCGGCTTTGTCAGCCACCGTGGGACGCTTGATACCCTGCCGGAGGTGATGCGGGGCATGCGCGAGGGGGAAGTGATTCACGCCATTATTGCTCCGTGACGATTGGTCTCGACCTCGATAACACGATCGTTTGCTACGATCGTTGCTTTCATTTGTTGGCGACCGAGCGGCATGGGTTGCCGGGCACGGTGCGCGCGGAGAAGAATGCGGTTCGCCAATATTTCCGGGAGTCCGGGCGCGAGGCGGATTGGACCGTGCTGCAGGGGATCGCTTACGGGCAAGGCATGACGAAGGCGGAACCGTTCGCCGGAGCATTGGACTTTGTGCGCGAGGCAGTGGCACGGGGGCACACGGTAAAAATTATCAGCCATCGGACCCGGCAGCCAATCGTGGGCGACGCGACCGACCTGCACGCCAGCGCTCTCGCGTGGTTGAAGTGTGAAGGCTTTGTCGGGCCTGGGGCTTTGGCCGAGAGCGATGTTTTTTTTGAAACCTCGAAGGAGGCCAAACTTCAACGCATTGCGGAGCAACAATGCGCCGTCTTTCTTGATGATCTGCCGGAGATCCTGCTTTCAGATCATTTTCCGGTGGGGGTTCAAGGCTGGCTCTTTGCGCCGGGCCAAGGCGATGCGGGCTACGATCGCACCGTGGCGGATTGGGAAACGTTCGGTCGTTATATTCTGTGAGCGAAGCAATGCCGGAGAGATTGGCTGCGGCGCTGGCGTCGTGGGGTCGCGTGGTGTCAGATGTTTTGCCGCTTGGGGGTGGGGCCAATAGCAGGGTCTTTGTGATGACGGATGAGTCTGGGGAACGATTTTGTGCCAAGCTCCATCATCTCGGCGAAGATGGTGACTCGCAGCGCTACCATCGGGAAAAGAATTTTTACGCGGCGGTGCGCGACGTGGGGAGTCCGTGGATGGTCCAGGATATGCGCTGGGATGACGCGCAAAACGTGGGCTTTCTGGAATATGTCGAGGGCGCGTCCGTTGAGAGTCCGTCACGCGAGGATGCGCAGCAGGCAGGTGAATTCATTTGTGCTCTGCAGCAGGTTAAGGTGCCCGGACTTGAAGGAGCGTCCGAATCAGCGCTGCAACCGGAAATGCATGTTGGCATGGTTGATCGCCGTTTGGATATGATGCAGACCATCGCAGATGCTGACGCGGCGGCCTTGGTGACGGAGCAGTTGCGGCCAGCGTGGGAAAAAGTGCGATCGGAGATCAGGCCGTCGGAAGCCATCCCGATTGTCTCGCCCTCGGATTTTGGTTTTCACAATG
>JBBECN010000139.1:0-2342 GCA_040881795.1 Akkermansiaceae bacterium | reverse complement strand
GTCGGCGGCGCGGGTTTGCCGGGGCTGATGCACCGGAACGGCATGCGGCGCAACTGGACAAAGCGCGACGGTTGATCCGGGAGGTGGGGTTGTGAGTGGATCGTGTCGTGCCTGCGGTGCAAGCGAGTTGTTTGCCGTGGCTTCGTTTGCGCGCCAACCGATTGCCTCGCGGTTCAAGCGTCTCGCGACGGAGCCCGACGAGTTTTTCGATCTGGAGGTCAAGGGGTGCGAGACCTGCGGTTTGGTGCAGTTGGGTGCGTTGCCATCGGTCGAGGCGCTGCGCCCGCGATTCGATTGGCTGCGCTACAATGAGCCGGAAGCCCATCTGGACGCCGTGGCTTCGGCGGTGGCGGTTTTGGCGCCAGCCAACCAACGGGTGGTCGGGTTGACTTACAAGGACAACAGTTTTGTGGAGCGACTGGGGCGCCTTGGGTTTGCGGAGGCTCAACCCGATTTGGCGGCGAGAGCCTTGGCCGGGCAGACGGCGCCATGGGGTGTGGAAACAGTGGCGCACTGGTTGGGGAGTGGTGCAGCGGGGCAAGCCGCACGTGATGCCGGCCTAGTCGTGGCGCGCCATGTGCTCGAGCACTGCGATCATCCTGCCCGCGCTGTGAACGCGCTGCTTTCTTGGTTGGGTAAGGATGGATTACTACTCGTCGAAGTGCCGGGTTGCCGCGAGGCGCTGGAGCGGGGAATCCCGGAATTGTTGTGGGAAGAGCACGCGTCCTATTTCACCGCACCGACTTTGCAGCGGCTGCTGCTCGCCTCCGGAGCGGAGATCGTCCACTTCAGCGAACATCATTATCCGTTCGAGAGCAGTTTGGTGGCCATGGTGCGGACGGCAAAAAGTAGTCCCGCCGAGCTGCCGGGCGATGACGTCTTGTTGGCGCAGACATTCGGCAAACAAGTCGCAGGGAAAGTTGATGCCACCTCGCACGGGTTGCGACATCGGAAGGACGCAGGGCAACGAACGGTCCTTTTCGGGGCAGGGCATTTGTCGTGCGCCTTTCTCTCGCTCTCGAGCGCCAGTGACTGCGTGGAGTGTGTGCTGGATGACACGCCGCAGAAGCAGGGACTTTTTATGGCCGGGACGCAGCTGCCGATCAGCGCCACGGCGGACCTGCCGGCGGGTGAGCCTGGTTTGTGCCTGATGGCGGTGCATCCTTCGGCCGAGGAGAAAGTCCATCATCGCCTGGCGCCGTTGCGCGAGGCAGGGTGGGAGACCGCGAGTATTTTTCCCGATAGCCCTTATGCCGTCCGCTGGAACTGATTGGATCGAAGAACAGCCGGATATTCTGCGTTCCACCGCGGAGTGTCCGGCCGTGACGCCTGAGATTATCGGTGAGCTGAAGCGGCGAGCCGTGGTTTCGCCGCGGCGCCGGGCCCGCTGGTGCGCTCATCCCGGCAATCAGTCCGTCTCGCAGGAAATGGTCATCGTGCTGACCAAGGACAGTTGCATCCCGCCGCACCGTCATCCGGGACGCTCCGAGACGCTGTGTGTGCTTGAGGGGCGCGCCAAGGCGTGGTTTTTCGACGAAGCGGGGCGCGTGTTGCGGTGTCTCCACATGACTCCGGCGGCGGAGGGCGGCGTTTTTCTTTACCGCACCAAACCGGAGGAGTTTCACACGCTGGAGTTGGAAACGGAGTTTTTCGTTTTTCTGGAAACTACGAGGGGACCGTTTGACCCGAGCGCGACCGAGATCGCGGCCTTTGCTCCCGCCGAGATGAACGCGGACTCCTATGCGGTCTTTTTTGGAGGACTGAAACAATCATGACTAAATCCCACGCTATTATTATCGGGGGCACTCGCGGACTCGGGCGTGTCGTGGCCAAGCTTTTGGCAGCCGACGGCATGAAAGTCTCCGTGCTCGGTGCTCATGAGTGCGATCCCTCAGACCGCAAGTTGCGAGGTGTTCGTTTTTACCAGGCGGATGTGACGGACCGCGCGGCAGTCGAGGCGGTGCTGAAATCGATGGTTCGCGAGCAGGGGCGGCCGAGTTATGTGGTTTTTGCGCAGCGCTACCGTGGAGCGAAGGAGAAGTCGTGGGAAGGTGAGTTGGAATTGATGTTGTCTGTGCCCCGCAACGTGCTGGGATTTCTTCGTCCCGAATTTGCCGCCAAGGGCGATCGCGCCGTGGTTTTTGTTTCCTCGCCGGCCGGCCGGTTTGTCGTGCCCGAGCAAAATGATGCTTACCATGCCACGCGCGCGGCTTTGGGCGGCTTGATGCGCTGGTACGCCGCGACTTGGGGTGGCGATGGCATCCGCTGCAATATGGTTACACCGGGTGCTTTCATTCGCGAGCTGCCCGGCGGCAAACGGTTCACCCCGCCGGCGGCGTCCG
>JBBECN010000138.1:0-3770 GCA_040881795.1 Akkermansiaceae bacterium | reverse complement strand
AGGTGGGCAGGCCGGCTTCGTCGCGCTCGGTGTTGAGCGCGGCGAAGGCTTCGTTTGGCATGAAGATCTCGCCGCGGACTTCGAGCAGAGAGGGAATTTTGAATTTTGAGTTCGTGATAACGGCGAATGCGTCACCTGCCGAGAGAACCTGCAGATCGATCGGAACCAGTTCTCCACTTTTGATTTTAATAAGATTGCCAACATGAGCATCAGCGATTTCAACGCCAGATTTGCTATTTTTCCAGCGGTTGTGTCCGGTCGAATGATAGCCGAAGGACACGAACCACGCTGCAACTTCCTCGGTTGTGGGAACCGTGCCTGGGATGAATGGCTGGGATGTGACGAGCGCCGGCCCACGTTTTGTTTCCAGGATGCCATGAAGCAAAACTTCATCTCCGAAAACCTTGTTGGCAGCTTCTAGATTATGCAGGTAGGCGAGTGCCTCCCCTTGCGCTCCAAAAATCGGAGGAATCGTAAACTTGATGACCCGATGACGGCTTTGAACATGGAAAACCGTATGCTCCGATTGGCCGCCTAGCTGAGGGTAACGAGCTGTGAGTCGTCCGAATCGTTGAGGGTCGAGGAGTCGGTTTGACTCTCTGGCCCACGATACCACGGATTCGGCTTCCTGTCGGATCCGTTGCGAAACATTTGCTCCATCGCTTCTTCCGAGGTCATCGAGAAGCCTTCGCGCCAGGCTTCGTCCCGCGCTTTGCGCAGGCGTTCGGCGAGGAGTTGGGCTTGTTGAATTCCGTTCATCGGCCGGAAGATAGGGAAGAATATTGTCCAAGTCAACCGAAGGGGTGGGTTCCGTGGTTTCATGGAATTTCAGTTCCAGCGGGATGCTGCGGATCGTCCGCACGTTGTGCGTCACGTCATCGCCGGTCTGGCCGTCGCCGCGGGTGGCGGCGTAGGCGAGCTTGCCGTCGCGGTAGAGCAGGGACACGGCGACGCCGTCGATCTTGGGTTCGATGGTGACCGGGACACCGTCGCGTTTGAGGTTTTTCTGGAGGCGGCGGTAGAAATCGATGAGTTCCTGCTCCGGGCAGGTGGCACCAGCTTTTTCGACGCCTTCGGCACTGAGTTCGAACACGTCATCGATGCTGAGCATCGGCACGGCGTGTTGGATCTGTTGGAAGCCGGCGATGGGTGCGCCGCCGACGCGCTGGGTGATTGAATTCGGGTCGCGGAGCTCGGGGTGTTTCGCCTCGAGAGTTTCGAGTTCGCGGTAAAGGCGGTCGAATTCGGCGTCGGAAATTTCGGGATTTCCCTGATTGTAGAGCTGGTCGTGACGCTCCAGCGAGGTTTGCAGTTCGTGGATGCGTTCCTTCGGGCCGGGGGCAGGGAAGAACGAGAAAAGATCGGGCTCGGCCATGGGCGGAGTCTCAAACTTTGGAGGAAGTTTTCAAGGGTTGAAGTCGATTTTGATACCGCCCGGTTTGGAAGGGCGGGCGATGATCACGGGTTCGATCTTTTCATCGGTGAAGCGGACGACGACCTGATAGCTATCGTCTTCATTGCCGATGCCGAGCAGGGCGCTGCCGCCGCTTTCGAGTCTCCAGAGGTGGGATGAGATCAGGGCGCCCTTGGGCACGGAGGCGGGAGCGATCCTCGCGGCGGCTTGCAGGGGCTTGCCATGGAGGGTGGTGAGCAGTTCGGTAAATTCCTTCCAGCAAGGCGTGATTTTGGCATCGTAGGACTCGACGGGGAAGGTGCTGGTGCGCACGGTGATCTCGTTGAGCTTGTCACCGGTAGTCCAATCAAAATAGAGCGAGGCTTGGAGGCCGCCGATGGCCTGGCGGATGCGGAAAATGCCGTTGAGGCCGGTGCGCGCGAGCATCTCTGGGGCGATGGTCAGTTCGACGAACTTGGAGGCCTTGAGCTTGGCGAGCACGACCGCTTGGCTGTCGCCGAAATTCAGGGTGTCGAAAACAGCGGTGTGATCGGGGATGATTTCGGCGCCGGCGGCCGGGTGATTGAGATTGAGCCACTTTTGGTCATCGGCATGGAGTTTCGTGATTTCGAAACGGGTCTCCTTGCCGGCGTTGAGCCGGATGGTGATGAAGGTCGCATCGCGCTCGAGAAACTCGCCTTCGACGGTGCGGAGACCGTCGGCGCTTTTCCAAGTCCGGGCACCGGCAACTTGCGGGAAAGCGATGTAAACCAAGCACAGAAAGGCAAAAAACAAACGTGTAGGATGGGGCATGGCGGATCGCTTGGAAATCTTTATGAATGGTAACTCATTGAAAACCAAGATGGTGCACGCTGCAGGTTTCGAACCTGCGACCCCATCCGTGTGAAGGATGTGCTCTACCACTGAGCTAAGCATGCGTTACCAAAATAGCGGCCACCAAATCGTCGCCGGGCGGGAGAATTAGAGATCCGGGCGTGGCTTGGCAAGCATTTCAGCGTGCCGGGTGGATTTAAAATTTTGTAGCTTCGCATGGGCGGTGGGGGCGCATTAGTCTGGGCGCGCAGCAAAAACCGTGGCCCAGATTCCGAAAGAAAGTGTTGAGAAAGTGCTCGAAGCGACGGACATCGTCGATTTGATCAGTTCTTACATTCAGGTGAAAAAGGCCGGTTCGCAATTCCGGGCGAATTGTCCGTTTCACAACGAAAAAACCCCGTCGTTTTACATCACGCCGCACAGCCAGCGTTTTCACTGCTTTGGTTGTCAAAAGGGTGGGGACGCGATTTCCTTCGTCCGCGATTACGAGAACCTGCCATTCACCGATGCGGTGAAGAAGCTCGCGTCGCGGGCGGGCATCCAGATCATCGAGGAAAGCTCCGACCCGAATGCGGAGAAAAATTTCCGGTCGAGTGGGCGGCTGAAGGACATCCACCGCGAGGTGACGGCGTTTCTGCATGAGCAGTTGATGAAAAACCCTGCCGCAAAACACGCGCGGGAATACATGCAGTCGCGGGGATTCGGCAGCGCGATGGCGGCGGGCTGGGCGATCGGTTGGATGCCGGATCAACCGAAAATTTTCCTCGATTGGGCGCGTTCCAAGAAATTCACCGGGCGCGAGTTGGTCGATTCCGGCATCGTGAAACTCCAGGATGAAAACAACGCGCGATCGGGGCTTTATGTGCGTTTTCAAGACCGGCTGATGTTCCCGATTCGCAATGAAATCGGCGATGTCATCGCCTTCACCGCGCGCCAACTCCGCGAAAACAAGAACAGCGGCAAATACATCAATTCACCCGAAACTGCGATCTTCAAAAAGTCCCGGGTGATCTTCGCCCTGGACCGTGCCAAAAAATCCATCCTCGCCGAGAAAGCCGCGCTGCTTTGCGAAGGGCAGCTCGATGCGATTTGCTGCCATGAAATGGGATTCACTCACGCCATCGCCACCTCCGGCACGGCATGCACCAGCGAACATGCAAAAATCCTCAAGCGTTACACCGGCAATGTGCTGATCTGTTTTGATGCGGACAACGCGGGCCTCGCGGCGGTGGAAAAAGCCTATCGACAGTTGGCGCCGGAGGGACTCGGCGTGCGTGTGGTGGAAATGCCGGCGGGCGAGGATCCTGATAGTTTCCTCAAAAAGCACGGCGTCGATGCGTTCCGTCTGCTGCTGGAAAACGCGAAGGAGTTTTTTGACTTCAAATTGGAGCGGGCGAAAGCCACCGGTCTGTTCAACAACGCCGCCGCACGCGCCGTGGCCCTAACCGATTGTGCGGAGATGCTCTCGTTAATCACCGATTTCGCGGTGCAGGACAACCAGCTGAACATCGTCGCGGTGCATCTTCAAACGTCCACTCAGTCG
>JBBECN010000137.1:10402-24467 GCA_040881795.1 Akkermansiaceae bacterium | reverse complement strand
ATGAAGAAGCTTCGCGCATTCCATTGGCATCGACGCTCATAGAGACGCCGCTACAAGCGTTTCATCGACGCCATCGTTCCTGACGCACCTGTAGCCGTGCGTCTATGACCGCCGCAAACTGGCCCAGCGGCCGCGAGGTGAATGGGAAAGCCAATGAAGAGGCCTCGCGCATTCCACCGACCCGTTTCGCGGGCAGAAAAAAAGGGCCGCGCACTCGCGCGGCCCCATTTCTAGTCATGAATACTAAACTGGTGAGACAATCCCCATCGCCTCAACGACGTAAAGATGCCGAATCATTTGGATTTTGTCATGTCACTAAATAATGGGACACGGTCCGGGGCGGGCGGGAGTGCTTGTGAAATCAGGATAAATCCAGAAATCCTCGGCGGATCGCCTCGCTGACGGCGGCGGGCAGGCTGCGGACGTGGAGTTTGTCGAAGCTGCGTTTGATGTATTCGGTGGCCGAATGCTGGCTGATTTTGAGCTCGTCGGCGATTTCCTGGCGATTCAGGCCCTTGGCGGAAAGCTGGAGCACCTCGCATTCGCGTGCGGAAAGGGATTCCGCCTCGGGGATGGGGCTGAGTTGGCGGAAGGTTTGGAGAATCATGCCCGCGATCTTGGGGTCGAGCGGCGTGCCGCCGGACAAAACCTCCTCCAGCGTTTCCATCAGGCGGGTGGCGCTGCCGGCCTTGACCAGATAGCCGTGTGCGCCCGCCTCCAAGGCAGCGAAAACCTTCGCCTTGTCGGTGAAAGCGGTGAGTACCAGCACGCGCGCCTCGGGCAGCAATTCGCGGATTTTGCGAATCCCGACGATGCCGCTCATGCCCGGCAGCCCTAAATCCGAGAGCACCAAGTCCGCCACCAACCCACCGCGGAAGGCTTCGAGCGCGTCTTCCATGGTGGAAAATCCGCCCACGCAGTGGTAGCCACCGCGTTCTTCGAGCACCATCGACACCGACTCGCGGAAGTCGGCGTGATCCTCGATCAAAACCAGCCGGATCGGCTTCTCCTTGGATGCTGCTGAATGGGCCATGCGGGGAAAACCCTACCCCGTCAAATGCGGCTCGGAAAGCGAAGGTTTGCCCAAAAATCAGGAAGCCGGGGAGCGGCGGCTGAACACGTCCCGCCAGCGCCTCGGTTTCCGCTCCAGCGGCACCGTGAGCACCAGCCGGGTGCCGTCGCCGGGCGCGCTTTCGACCCGCAAATCCCCCTTCAATGCCTCGGCCCGCTGGCGTAGGGCGCGCAGCGTGGCAGGCCGCTCCAGCCGCTCTGGATCGATCCCCACGCCATCGTCGGCGATCACCAACTGAAAGCCGCTCTCGGATTTCTCTGCCCGGATTTCCACCACGGTGGCCTTGGCATGGCGAATGATATTGTGAAGGGCTTCGCGGAAATACAGGAAAAGGTCGCGGTTTGATTCTTCGGGAAGCTCCACCTGCCAGGCTTCTTCGTTGGCGGTGAACCTGCAATCCAGGGTTTCCAGCATGATCGAACTGGTTTCCCGCAGGTGCTCGACGGTGCCGATCCGGTGGTCGCCCGTCGGCCTGAGCAGCCAGACGATGTCACGCACGGCGCTTACCGTTTCCGCCGCGATCCTCTGAATCCGCTTCAACTCGTCGGAAGGACCGGCGCGCCCCTCCGCAAGGTCGGCGAACATTTGGATACTCCCGAGATTGCTCCCCACTTCGTCATGCAAATCCCCGGCGATGCGCTCGCGCACCTTGGTGAGTTCCCGGTTTGCATGAAGACGATAACGGATCGGCAGGGCGACGATGAGAAAGGCGCCTGCAACCACCAAAACCGTGATGCTGATCCGAGCGGTGCGGCGCCAGCGGTCCACCAATTGAGCCGACTCGGCCCGCAGTTCATGACGGCGCGTTTCGAGGCGCAACCGTTGGTCGAGCTGCGCCAGCCACTCGCGCGTCGGAACGAGCCGCCCGTCCGGCCCGAATCCGTCGCTGAGGGAGGCGGCGCTCCAAGTCCGGCCTCCGGTTGCCACCAGGTTCATCATCCCGTCAGGCGAATGCATGCCTTTGCCGAGGGCGAGGTTTTTTCCTTCTGATAGAACTTCCACCTCACTCAAGGCGAAAAACGCGGGATATTCCTCGAAAACTTTCCACAACTGTGTGGCCACCACCCTAACATAGCGCGCCCGGATCGGCTCAAAGGCGAGCAGCACCGGATTGTGGCCCGGGTTCCCCGAATCACGGGCCGTCACCGTCGTCCACTTCCCCGGGTCATTGGCTTCCCCGGTTTCGGAAACCGAAACCACCAACTTCCTGGGAAAGCCAAAGCCGCTTGGCAAATCGGAAGTCGGCCGCTTGGACGGAACCAAACGCACCCCGTCCAACAAAGCCGACTCCCCAAGATCCACGCCCAACAGCGTCGTCTGATCCGCCTTCTCCCGCCCCTCGGAAATCCAGCCGATATTGGCGTGTTCGCCCGCCGGAGTCTCCGGCAAGCCCAGCGGAGACTGCCCATCGACGAGGAACGCCGCCTTCCAATGCCAGGGTGCGGACGGAGCCTGACCGCCGAGACTCCGCACCTCGCCCCCCAACGCCACATTTCGTAATCCCGAAAACGCAAACGTCTCGGCCCATGCGTGGACAAACCCACCTTCACCTTCCTGATCCGGAATCAAACCCTTCGCGGAAACCCTCAATCCAGCCGCCAACAACGGCGGCGAAATTTCATACACAAACGGGTGGCCACCGCGCACCGGATCCGCGCCCGTCCGGCTCTCGCTCGCGACGTGGCGGATCACCTCGCCCTTTTCATCGATCAATTCCACCGTGAAAAAATCCGGCAAGCCATACTGCGCATCCAGACCCTTCGCATCATAGCGCCGCGCCGGCACCAAGGCCACCAGATCGATCACCGCGCCTGCCACCCAGCGCACCTCCACTCCGAAAACCGCTCCACCGGTGGGCGAGGCAGACGGATAAATCCCCGCGTAACCGCCCGTGCCACCCTGGTCGTCAATCGGGATCCCCGGCAGCTTTTCGAGCTTCGGAGTCAGCGCTGCCAGCTCGGTTCGGATTTCCCGCCAGCGCCCGGAAAAGCTCTCCGCAAGGCGCTGCTCCCATCCCACCTCCGCAGCCACCGCCGCATGGATGCCGAAAAAACCCAGCACGAAAAAACGAATGAATCCGGGAATGCAGCTCATGTGATCCAGACGCTAGCGCAGCACTACCCGGGATGGGAATCCGGATTTTGCCAAAGTCTCGAAATCCAAGAGGTTACCCTTCGTAATCGGTCAGGTCTTCGACAACTCCAAGCGGGCCGGGATCGTCAACGATCAGAAAGCCACAGCCAAAGCGGTGGCCAATGTGGGGTTTGTCGATGCCGACGGCTTGGAAACATTCGACAAAGGAACCCATTTTGACGCGGCCAGCCAGATCAAGCTCGGCAAACGCCTCGCGGACGAAATGATCCGCCTTATGAAATGATGATGGGCCAATGCGATGAGCAAGAACCCGCGCGAAGCACTTCTCTTGCGCCAGCCATTGGCAGCACGACAATAAGGTCGTGCCTCGAATGGCACGTCGTTAAGGATAATTCCGAAGAGTCAGACTCGGAGCAAGATGCTCCGACAACGGTCTGGAGCGAGACGCTCCAGCCACGATGCGCTGATGATCGGCTTAACTGCGTGCCATTCGTCGTGCCTCCTTATCCGCCAATCTGAATTTTACGCGACACTAGATGATTCGTGCGTCGCGACGAGCGGGGGAAGAAACACTCGAAGTCTGAGTCAGGTTCCGCGCACGGCGATTTTTTCCGCCTTGAGCCAGCGCTTCAGCACCTCGGGATTTGCGGTTAGATTTCCAAGCATGCGCCAGTTCGATTTGGCGAGGACCTGCGCTTCATCGCGGTTTTCATCGACCACGCACCATGGGCGGGAGCCGGAGGAATGGATGAAACGGAAACCATCCCGCCCCACCACCAGAAATGCGACATGGGTGTCCAGCCCCACGAGATAGATTCCCGGCTCCGCCAGCTCCACCGCTGCGGCGAAGTTGGGGTAATCCTTGCCGACCGTTAGAGCGCACGACTCCTTGGGTAAAAACGAACGCAGGATGTTTTCTGACGGCTGTTGGGCGAGCTTGTAGCGGTTCACTTGGAAACCGGAGTCCTTCAGGACGGTCGCCACGAAATAACCGCAGGCGATTTGGCCTTTTCCCGGGCTGTCCGCGGTGCCGTTGAAATCCCAGGGCGTTCCCAGCCAACAGCGCATCATCGCAGGAAGCACGTGCTCGAGAATCACGCGGGCGTCATTTTCCACGATTTGGCGATCGGCCTCGTTTTTGGCCGCGGCATGGCGTTTTGCCAAATCCTGCCGCCAGTGTTCCAGCTCGGCGGTCAGCACGGCGTAGGTTTTCGGATCCGGCCGCAACGACTGCCGCAAACCGATCTCAACACCGCCCATCTGTGCACGCCACCAACCGGCTAACGGTGCGCGAAACCACCAGCCCGCGCCGCCGGCCAAGGCTAGGGTCGTGATCAGCAGCAGCCAGCATTTCCGCATGCGCCGAAGCTAGTCGTTTTTTGATGACCCCACAAGCACCGCCGCAGCCCTTGCATTTCTGCGGTGGGCCGCGAACACTCCCCACATGCTCAAGCAACAACGCGCCGATCATCTGCTGCGCCGCCTCGATGAACTCTATCCGGAGACGCCGATTCCGCTCGATCACAAGGACCCTTTCACCCTGCTCATCGCCGTCTTGCTCTCCGCCCAGTGCACCGACGTGCGCGTGAATCTCGTGACTCCCGCGCTCTTCGCGCTGGCGGACAATCCCCGCGACATGATGCGCGTACCGGTGGATAAAATCCAAGCGATCATCCGCCCCTGTGGCCTCTCCCCGCGGAAATCGGCGGCCATCTCCGGGTTATCTAAAATTCTGGTGGAACAACACGGCGGTGAGGTGCCGCAGGATTTTGAGGCGCTTGAAGAACTTCCTGGCGTCGGCCACAAGACCGCTTCGGTGGTGATGGCGCAGGCCTTCGGCGTGCCCGCGTTTCCGGTCGATACGCACATCCACCGGCTTGCCACTCGTTGGAAGCTCACGTCGGGGAAAAATGTCGAACAGACGGAGCGTGATTTGAAAAAGCTCTTCCCACGTGCTTCGTGGAACCGTCTGCATCTCCAAATCATTTTCTACGGCCGCGAACATTGCAGCGCCCGCGGCTGCGATGGGAAAAAGTGCCTGCTTTGCCGCGAGATTTTCGGGCGCGCGCCGCTGAGTGCCAGCCCTCAGTGACAGCAGGAAGGCAGTTCTTTCTCAGCCGGTTTCGCTGCCTCGCCGTAGAAGGTTGTGGGAACGGTGCCATGCAAGCGCACGGCCAGCACCACGGCGGTGACCAATGCCACGCCGCGCCGCAGACGGCCCATCGCCAACGGCGTGAGCTTGGCACGGATGCGATGGAACTGGTGTTGCGCCAGCCACAGCAAGGGCACCGTGCCCAGCCCGAAGGCGAGGGTGAACTCCGCGCCTTTCGCGGCGGAGCCGGCTAACAGCGCCGCGCCGAAAATCAGATAGAGCGGCCCGCATGGCAGAAAAGGTGTTAGAAGACCTATCGCTGAGGCTCCGCCGTATGCGGAGAGGCGACAAGCCTTGAAGCGCGCACGCGCGGTGAAACGGTTGAGGATCGCCGGGCGCGGGACTTTTTTATCCAGTCCGAAGGCCATCATCAACAACACGCCGACCATCACCCACGGCAGTAAAACCACCGGCGAGTTGAAAAACCATTTCAATGGTTGCTGGCCGAGCGCGCCACAAATCGCGCCGATGATGCCGTAGGAAAGCAAGCGGGTGCCATGATAGAGTGAGGCGGCGGTGAGGCGTTCGCCCTCGGATTTCGCCAGCGTGCCGAGGCCGCAGGCGATCGGCCCGCACATGCCAACGCAGTGCAGACTGGTGGCAAGTCCGGCGGCGAGTGCGACGAGAGTGGTCATGTCTCAGATCAGGCTTAGCGACGAATCTCGATTTGTTGCGGCGAGTGTTTCACGGCCACGGAAATGAGGGCGGACCACGCCGCCACTAACAGGACGAAGGCGAGCACGATGTAGAGCCAGGGATTGCGGGCGACGAACGCGTTGATGGATTTCATGGGAACTCAGGGCTTGGGGATTGGAGTGATTTGAGGATTGGGGCCGAGGAAACGGGTGGTTTTTTCAAGTTTCACATCACCGGGATCGGCATGCACATCAAGGGTGATGTCGGAAATGCCGATGTAGGATTTGATCGGGGCGATCACCACGCAGGTGCGCGACAATTCACTGAGCGGGGCGAGCGAGAACGATTGCTGGGAGCCGCTGAGTTCGTAACCGGCCGGGGTGCCTTTGCCGAGGCGGATGGTGACGGTGGCTTGTTGGTTGCGTTTGTTAAAAACACGGACTTTGTAAATGTTTCTAACGGAGTTGGCATCGCTGAAGAAACCGGCGCCGCTGGTGCGGGAGATGGTGGCGTTGAAGGGTCGTGCCTTTTTCGAGGCGACGAGGGTAAGCGCGCCGAGGCCTAGCATGGCGAGGATGCAGTAGGCATAGACGCGCGGGCGGAGGTAGCGGCGCTTGTTGCCGGCGAAGCCGTTGAAGGAATCGTAGCGGATCAGGCCTGTGGGGCGGTCCACTTTGGTCATGATATCATCGCAGGCGTCGATGCAGGCGGTGCAGCCGATGCATTCGAGTTGCAGGCCGTTGCGGATGTCGATGCCGGTCGGGCAGACTTGCACGCAGCGGCGGCAATCGATGCAGTCACCCTCCGCCTTGCCCTTCGCCCCGCGGGGTTCGCCTCGCTTCTCGTCGTAGCCGATGTTGATGGTGTCATCATCGGTTAGAGCGCTTTGCAGGCGTCCATCCGGGCACATGATGATGCAGAACTGCTCGCGGAAATAGCCGAAGCAAAACCACAGGACGAGGGTGAGAAAGAGCACGATGCCGAAGGCGGTGGCATGTTGCAACGGCCCCTCATGCATGAATCCATAGAGCCGCTCCAACGAGACGAAGTAGGAGAGGAAGACATGTGCGATGGCGGCGGAGACCGCGGCATAGAGGATGTGTTTGATGACACGTTTGGTGGTTTTTCCGGTGGTCCAAGGTGCGTTTTCGAGGGCGCGGCGGGCATTGGCATCGCCCTCGACCCAGCGCTCGATCCGCCGATAGACGTGATCGAGAAACACGGTGTAAGGGCAGGTCCAGCCGCACCAGATCCGGCCTAACAAAGAGGTGACGAAAAACAGCGCGAAGCCCAGGCCGCTGACGGCGAAGAACATCACCCACAAGTCCTGCGGCACCAGTGTCAGGCCGAAGAGATGGAACATCCGGTTTTCAACATCGAGAAATACCGCCGGGCTGCCGTTGATCGGAATCCATGGCAGAAGCACGTAGATGGCGATGAGAAGGATGCCGACGAGGCGGCGGGCGGCCGTCCATTTTCCCTTCACATCGGCAGGATGGAGGAAATAGCGCGAACCATCATCGTTGATGGTGGTCACGGAGACCAGGTTCGGTTTTTTGGGAGCGGCCATGGGAAACGAATCACAGCATCGTCCTGAACCGCTTTGGCCGCTCCGCATCCCCTGCGCTAAACCGCGCAGGGGCTACGCTAAAATATGCGGAGTCCCGCTTAGACGTAGTGCAACTCGACGGCCTTCTTGTCGATGGCGGCGTCGTTATCCAGCAGTTCCTGGATCGGATCCCAGCGGCCGGAAAGCAGCGCTTCGCGGGCGGAGTCGGGCATCGTGACCGGGATATCGAGACCGCTGGAGGTGCGGACTTTCAGGTCCTTCACATCGATCGTGACTTCCACGGCTGGATCGGCCTCGACCGCATCGCGGATGGCGACGATGTCGGCGGCGGAAGCCATCACGCAGGGCATCGCGAGTGTGGTGGAATTGCCATAGAAGATTTCCGCGAAGGACTCGGCGATGATGCCATTAAAGCCGTATTTGCGCAGCGATTGCGGCGCGTGCTCGCGCGACGAGCCACAGCCGAAATTGACGCCGGCGACGAGGATGGATGCTTCGCTGAAGCGCGGGTCGTTGAGCGGGTGATCGGTCTTTTCGCCGGTTTCGGAATTGAAACGCACGTCGTAGAATGCGAATTCGCCGAGACCATCGAAGGTCACGCATTTCATGAAACGCGCGGGGATGATGCGGTCGGTATCAATATCCGCGCCTGGGATGAAAACAGCGCGGCCGGTGACGGTGGGAACGGGGTCGAGTGCCATAAGGATTTAAGATTTAAAATTTGGGATTTGAGATCTGAAATTTGAGATTACCAAGATCAGGCTTTTGGATTTTTCTGGAGGTACCAGGGCCGTGAATCGTTTTCACGAAACGGAATGGAAGCGTAGATATCGGCCATTGATATATTCATGCCGCACTTCTGCCACTTCCTCACCTTCGAGATACTCGGCGGCGGTGACATAGTAGAAAGGAGCGGCTCGAAGGTTCATGGCAGTGTGAGTTTACGCCACGGCGGCCGGGGCTTCGAGATGGAACAACTCACGGGCATCGGCGATGTGGCCGGTGATGGCGGCGGCGGCGACCATCACGGGGGACATCAGGACGGTGCGTCCGGTGGGTGAGCCTTGGCGGCCTTTGAAATTGCGGTTGGAGGACGAGGCGCAGAGTTGATCGCCGATGAGTTTGTCTGGATTCATGGCCAGGCACATTGAGCAACCGGCGGCGCGCCACTCGAAGCCGGCGGCGCGGAAAATTTCCGGCAAGCCTTCTTGTTCGCATTGGATCGCGACGATTTGCGAGCCGGGCACGACGATGGCGGTGACACCTGCCGCAACCTTGTGGCCTTGGATGTATCTCGCCACTTCGCGGAAATCTGAAATCCGGCCGTTGGTGCAGGAGCCGATGAATGCCACGTCGATTTTCACACCCTTGATCGGGGTGCCCGCGCCAAGTTTCATGTAGGCGAGCGCCTCTTCGATGGAAGCCTTTTCCAAAGGAGTGGCGGCCGTGGCGGGATCGGGAATGTTTTCCGAAATCGAGATGCCCTGGTCCGGAGAAATGCCCCAGGTGACGGTGGGCTCGATGTCGGCGGCGGCGATTCTAATGATATCGTCATAATGCGCGTCGGCATCCGAGGCGAAGGACAGCCAGCGGCTGGCGGTGGCGCTAAAATCGGACATGTCCACATACGGGCGGCCACTGAGGTAGGCGACGGTTTTGGCGTCCGGATTGATGTAGCCGCAGCGGGCGCCCCCTTCGATGGACATGTTGCAAACGGTCATCCGTTCTTCCATCGACATGCGGTCGAAGACATTGCCGGCGTATTCGTAAGCGAAGCCGATGCCGCCGTTCGCGCCGAGCAGGCGGATGATGTGGAGAATGACGTCCTTCGCGTAAACGCCGGGGCGAAGATCGCCATTCACCTCGATGCGGCGAACTTTCATTTCCTGAAGAGCGATGGTCTGGCTGGCGAGCACGTCGCGAACCTGGCTGGTGCCGATACCGAATGCGATTGCGCCGAATGCGCCGTGAGTCGCGGTATGCGAGTCGCCGCAAGCGATCGTGGTCCCCGGCTGGGTGATGCCTTGTTCGGGTCCGACGACGTGGACGATGCCTTGTTTGCCGGAAGCGAGGTCGAAATAGGTGACACCGAAGTCATCGCAGTTTTTGCGGATCGCCTCGATCATCTCAGCCGCAAGCGGGTCCGCAGGCTGGTCCTGATTGATCGTGGGGACGATGTGATCGATGGTGGCGAAGGTGCGCTGCGGGAACTTCACCTTCAGCCCGAGATCGCGGAGCATACCGAAGGCTTGCGGCGAAGTGACCTCGTGGATGAGGTGGGTGCCGATGAAGAGTTGCGTGCGTCCATCGGCGAGCGTGCCGACGGTGTGAGCGTCCCAGACTTTTTGGAAGAGGCTTTTTCCCATGGTAAGATGTCCACCGAGGTTCGCGGTGGGGCGGGAAATTGGCCATGTAGAATCAGAATGTCAAAGCCACATGCGATTTCTTAAAAGAAAGAAGCGGCCGAATGAGGCTCAGCTCAGCTCGATGATCAAACCGGCGATGATCCCCAAAAGTGCGAGGATGGCGATGACAATGCCGACGATTTTCCATCGTCCCTTGGATGATCTGGTCTTCGACGAGGGACCATCGACCCACTCATCCCAGGTCTTTTCCGGCTTGGTGCCAGCGCGATGGTAGTGGCGCAGCGGCCCCTTGAAGCGGGACTGGTTATTAAGTGTGTTGCGCGGCTTCATCGTGGATCTTCGTGTTCCGCTAGCAGAGAATCGTCAGCCCGGGAAGCATCTTTTTTAGAGAGTCACCGAAATGGCAATGGAAAGCTCCCTCCCGAGCAAACGGGAGGACGCAGGATTATTGCCGATGAGGCCGCCCGAAGGTGGAATTTACTTCGAGGACGAATGATCCACCGTCGTGGTGGACTCGGTTTGAATCTCTTGAAATTGTGGTAGCGGGCGCAAGCCGGGTGGCTTGACGTCACTGGTGCAGCAGCACGCAGCGGTCAGCAGCGCGAAAACAGAGGCGACGAGGGCGGTAAGAATGCGGGTCATGGATCTGTGAGGTTTTATGAGGAAAAAAGAAAAACTTGGCGAATCAAAGGGCCGGAAAATCAAATGACCCAGACATTCCACTAGGATAGCCGGGCCGGAAACGGATTTATTTGGAAGGAGCCACGTATGCTGGCTGGCTCGGCGCAGGAGCGCTGGTTGGGCAGCAAGAAGCGGCGAGAAGGGCGGCAGCGGCGGCAATGAAGGCAAATTTCATGGGATGATGAGTTGTTTTTTGTTTGATTCCGGGACACAATACGGCCCGGTAGGGGGCGAGACTAGCGGTCGACTTCGTCCCTGCAAGGCAAAAGACGCGGGCGGTCCGCGGCGGTCAGCTTCCGAATGTTCCATCTTGAATCTTGGATCCCGAAGCGAGACGCTCCGACCATGCCCGACACGCCAGAAGACGACTCACGGTTCAACGAGTTCATCATCCTCCAAGCCCAGAACGCCGGACTCTTTCTCGGGCAGATTCCCAACCCGCGCACCGGGGAAAAGCAGGTCAACCTGCGCGCCGCCAAATCGGTGATCGATTCCCTCGAAATGCTCACTTCCAAAACCCGCGGAAATCTCACACCCTCCGAGGCGAAGCTGCTCCAGACTGCCCTCGAAAACCTCCGCCCGCTCTTCTTGGCCGCCGACAACAACGACTGACTTTCCATCATCATGACCTTCGATCCCTTCTACATTGGCAATGTCCCCGTCGGCGGACCCGTTCCCTTTTTCATCCTTGGCCCGTGCGCGCTTGAAACCGAGGCCTTCGCCTGGGAAATGGCTCGCTCGCTCAAGGAAATCGCCGATCGCACCGGCATCCACTTCATTTTCAAAGCCTCCTTCGACAAGGCGAACCGCACCTCCATCGGTGCCTTTCGCGGGCCCGGAGTCAAAGACGGCTGCCGCATCCTCGGCGAAATTGGCAAGGAGCTCGGCGTGCCCGTCACCACCGACATCCACACCGCCGACCAAGCCGACATCGCTGCCGAATATGTCGATCTCCTGCAAATCCCCGCCTTCCTCTGCCGCCAGACCGACTTGCTTGAAGCCGCCGCCAAGACCGGCCGCGCCGTCAACGTGAAAAAAGGCCAGTTCCTCGCCCCGCTCGACACCGTCAATATCGCCGGCAAAATGCGTTCCTTCGGCTGCGAGCACTTCCTCATCACCGAGCGAGGTACCACCTTCGGTTACAACAACCTCGTCGTGGACATGCGCTCGCTTTACTGGATGCGCAAAGAAGGCCTGCCCATCATTTTCGACGCCACCCACTCCGTGCAACGCCCGGGCGGACTCGGCGGTGCCACCGGCGGTGACGGCGAGCTCGCCCCCGTGCTCGCCCGCGCCGCCGTCGCCACCGGCGTGGACGGGCTTTTCATGGAAGTTCACTCGGACCCCGCGAACGCTCTATCAGACGGGCCCAACCAAATCCCGCTTGAATTCATCGAGGACCTGCTTGTGAAACTCATCGCCATCCATCACGCATCCCATTGAAATCTTGCGCCGCCGCCTGACAGCCTTGTTGCTTCTCTCTCCCGCCATGCTCGTGGCGCAGGAATCCGACAGCGTGGCACCGGCGCGGGAAAAACTCCCCGCGATTTCGATGCTTCCGGATGGCAGCCAGCTTCATGGGGTGATGCTTCCACGCTACGATGAGAACCGCAAACTCTCCGGCGTGCTCAAGGCCGCTTCGATGACCCTGGTCAATGAGGAGCAAATGGCCGGCGAGAGCGTCTCCGTCGAGTTCTTCAATCCGGATCAAAGCCCGCGTGGACGGATCGATCTGAAAAAGGCCATCTTCCACCAAACCAGAGGCATCCTCGAAGCGCGCGAACCCGTCGAAATCAAGGCCGACCGTCTGACCGCCCGCGGCAGCGGGCTTTATTATTCATTTCAGCAAGCCGAGGGATTTCTGCTAGGCCCGGCCACCACCACCATCCACGCCCTCACCGAGACGACCATGCACACTCCCCGTACCCCGCTCCGCGCCGCCACTCTGTTAGGGATGTCGCTGCTCACCCAGGCGCTCGTCGCCGCACCACCGCCAGCGATGACCGCCGGGGAAAAAGCCGCCGTCCAGGCGGATGCCGTCTCGAAGTCGCCCGCCGCCGCCGCGGCGAATGCCACCACCCGCACGCAACTCGAATCCACCCTCGCCGCCGCTGAAACCGCCGGCAGCGCCGCGAAAACCTTCCTCGTCCAAGCGGACATCCCCGTCCCGCCGGCCGACCCTGGCACCGCCGCCAAACCTCTCGACGTCAAACCCGGCCCGGACGACACCGTCATCGCATGCGATGGCGGCATGTACTTCGATGCCGACGAGGGCGTGCTCGTCTATCTGAAAAACGTCACCGTCAAGGATCCGCGTTTTGATCTATCAGGCGCCGGTGAGTTAAAAATCTTCTTTGCCAAAAAACCCGCCGAGACCCCGCAAAAACCCGCCACGGAAAAATCCAAAGGCGCGTTCGGCAACGTCGGCGCGAACTTCGGCGAGGTCGAGCGCATCGTCGCCACCGGCGCGGTTCTCATCAAACAAATCTCCACCCAGGAGAAAAAACCAGCCATCGAAGCCAGCGGCGCCGTCTTCACCTACAACGTCAAAACCGGCGAGATCATCCTCAGCGGCGGTTACCCATGGGTGAAACAAGGAAGCACTTACCTGCGCGCCCGCGAGCCCAACCTCAACCTCCGCATCCAGAAATCCGGCAGCTTCGCCACTGAGGGAAATTGGGACATGGGCGGCAATCTGAACCAGAAGAACTGATTTGAAAACGCACAACCCGGGTTCCACCTGCTGCAATACCGAAACGGCGGTGCTCTTCGCCAAGGGCCTTCGCAAGACCTACAACGGCCGCGCCGTCGTGGACGGCGTTTCCATCACCGTCCAACCCCGCGAAATCGTCGGGCTGTTAGGGCCTAATGGCGCGGGTAAAACCACCTCGTTCTACATGATCGCCGGGCTCGTCCCCGCCGATGCCGGCTCGGTGTGTTTCAACGGTCATGATCTATCCAAAATGCCGATGCACCGCCGCGCCCGCCTCGGCCTCGGCTACCTGCCGCAGGAGGAATCGATTTTCCGTAAACTCTCCGTGCTCGATAACCTGCTCGCCATCCTCGAGACCCGCCCGAACCTCAACCGCGCCGAACGCCTTGAGCGCGCCCACGACCTGCTCGCCCGCTTCGGCATCACCAAGCTGGCCAAATCGCTCGCCATCACTCTATCAGGCGGTGAGAAGCGCCGCCTCGCCATCGCCCGCTCACTCTGCTCGGACCCAACGCTGCTGATGTTGGACGAACCCTTCGCCGGCATCGATCCCATCGCCGTCGAGGACATCCAGCGCATCGTCCGCGAGCTGCGCGACCGCGATGGCCTCGCCATTCTCATCACCGATCACTCCGTCCGCGAGACTCTCACCATCACCGACCGAGCCTTCCTCATCCACGACGGCCGCGTCATCCTGGAAGGCGCGTCCCATGAACTGGTGGACGACCCCATCGCCCGCAAACATTACCTCGGCGAAGACTTCAGAATGTGAAGCCCGGCC
>JBBECN010000137.1:0-10302 GCA_040881795.1 Akkermansiaceae bacterium | reverse complement strand
GGATGCGCTCCGGTCGGCCCGAACCATGAGACGCCTGCCATGGAACTGCCCGCCTCGTTTTCCCAAGCTGGCGTGAGCTGGAAACGACAATCGCCTGACAGCCTGCCCAAGCCCCGCTCCTGGTGGCGGCTCTACAACGACTCCACTTTGACCTCGCTGGTGGAGCGCTCGCTGGCGAATAACCAGAACCTCGCTGCGGGATCGGCCCGTCTTCGGCAGGCCCGTGAAATCAGCAGAGCCACCCGCACGCTCTACTTTCCGGATTTGAATCTCGGTGCCGGTGCAGAGCGCTCGAAAATCAGATTTCGCGGGAATCAAAACAACGGATCCAGTGTTGATAACGATTTCAGCGTGCCGCTGGATCTGAGCTACGAAGTCGATATCTGGGGAAAAGTCGGCCGCCAGATCGAATCCGCCCGGGCCTCGGAAGAAGCCACCGAGGAATCCCTCAACGCGCTGCGTCTCAGTGTCGCCGGCGAGGTCGCCCAAACGTATTGGGCGCTGCGGGCTGTCGATGCCGACCGCGCGCTTTTCAATCGGGCTCTCGAACTCCGCCGCCGCGCACTCAAACTGCTAACCAATCAACGCGACGCCGGTGCCATCAGCGGCCTCGATCTTGCCCGCGCGGAGACGGAAGTGGCGACTGCGGAGTCCGACCGGATCAGCCTGGATCGTGACCGGGTCGAGCTCGTCAACGCGCTCGCCGTTCTAACGGGATCCTCTGCCACCGGATCCACGGTGCCGGATCGCGAAGATCTGCCAAAGCCGCCTTCGGTCCCGGTTTCGGTGCCCTCCGAATTGTTACGCCAGCGCCCGGACATCCGCGCGGCTGAGCGCCGGGTGGCCGCCGCGAATGCGGACATCGGTGTGGCCACCGCCGCGTTTTACCCTTCCATCGTGTTGAGCGCATCCGGCGGCCTGAGTTCCTCGAGCTTGAGCGATCTGTTTAAATCCAGTTCGCTGGTTTGGTCGCTGGGATCAAGCACCACTCTTCCGATCACCAGTCAAGTTTATCTGGAAGCCCAGCGTGATGCCGCTGTCGCCGCCCATGAGGCCGTCAGCGCGGAGTATCGCCAGACCGTCCTGCAATCGATGGGGGAAGTGGAAACCGCATTGCAAGGATCCTCCATTCTTGCCAGCCGCCAAGTCGCTCAAGAGCGGGCCTTGGCTGCCGCGCAGAAGACCCTCAACCTCTCCGCCAAACGCTTCAAGGCCGGGCTTGTTAGTTTCCTCGACGTGGTGGATGCCGAGCGCACCCGCCTTGACGCCGAGCGTGCGACCAACGCGGTGCACGCCGAGCGGCTCGCGGTTTCCGTGGCCCTGATCAAGGCACTCGGCGGCCAATGGAATTGATTTCCTAACGGCCAGTTAGTATTTCACGCCGCAGCCGTAGGGTTTGTTCTTGGCATTTTTCACTTCGCCGCCGGCGATGACGGCGTCGAGCGCGTCGGCGAAGAGTTTGTCGGCGGTCGCGATGTCGGCTTCATTGGCGGTCGGTTTCGAGTCGATCGCGCCATCGTAGCGGAGTGTGCCTTCCTTGCAGATGATGAACATGTGGGGTGTGACTTTGGCGGCATAGGCCTTGCCGACCACGCCATCGGTATCCATCAGAATGTGAGTGGCCTTGTTGCCTTCCGCAGTGGCGCGCTCGGCCATTTTGGTAGGTTCGAAGTAACCTTGTTTTCCCTCGGCGGCGGAGCTGACGGTCAGCCAAACGACATCCTTGGCGGTGTAATCGGCCTGGAGTTTCGGAATATTGCCGCTCTTGTAGTGCTTTTTCACGAACGGGCATTCGTGGTTCACCCATTCGAGAACGACGACTTTGCCCTTGAGGTCTGCCAGCGAAACAGTCTCGCCCTTCACGTCTTTCGCGGTGAAGGCGGGGGCGGTTTTTCCGATTTCCGCAGCATGGGCGGCGACGAGTGCGAAGGCTCCGGCGAGTGTGGCGAATGCGATGGATTTCATAATGATGATTGTGGGGGTTAAAAATGAACTGGAAGTTTAAATCGCAAATCGACGTTGTCTAATGAGTTTTTCACTTTTTGAGCCAAGTTGTGGAAAAAGCTACAGGCGCGCCATCACCCGCGAGCACGAGTGTCAGCGACGTCAGAGGCCCGTCGGCATACTCACTTTTCGGGATGCTGGCGGTCCAAACATCGCCGGATTTCACAAACTGGATCTCCGCCGCATCCTCCACCGCATGATGGGTCAGTGGAAAAACCTGTGAGGATGCGGGATCACAAATTCCGGGTCGGGTGAGGCGGATCGCCAATTGGAGTTTTCCATCCGCCTCGGTCACGACGAGGATGACCGCCGGGTTTTCGGCAGGCACGAGTTTCTGGGTCGCTGTGATCAATCCGGCATTGAGCGTAGGTGCAGGTGTGCCGGCGGTTAGAGTGAGGGAGATCTCCGCATTTCCGGGGATGCAACTGCTGTCATCGCAGGTGAGCCAGGAGAGTTTGCCGTTCAAAATAGCGTCGCCCGAGAAATCGGCGGGAGCCGTGAGCGTCACCGGAAAAACCACGATACCCTTGTATCCAAAGCCAACCAATCCCTCCGAGACAAAACGCTCCGGCACCGGATGCTCCAACTCGCCGGCCACCCAACCGGCGGGCAATTCCCATTCCACGGTGGTTTTCATGCCACCTTCGCCCGGGTTCAGCCAATAGGTGTGCCACGAGGGATCGAGCACCATGCGGACGGCTGTTTGTACGGAGCGGCCCGGCTCGCAGGTCGCGGAAGCGGTGAGCCACTCAACCGTCGCCTTGCCGGACCGCACCGCTGCTGGAGCGGACGTGGCAAATAGGGCGGAAATGAGGGGGCCGGAAATCCATGTCATTTTGGAAATTATCGAGGATCGCGCGGCTTTCAAGCGGTGGATGGCACTTCTTTCGCTCGACAAATCCCGATGCCGGTGTCGATTGCTCATCATGCACGCGCGCTGTTTAGGTCTGTTTCTCGCCACTATCACCGGTCTAACCGCTCAAGAAGTCACCCATCCGCCGATCACTGCGGATCAAATGCGGGCGCTGCTCCAGGATCCAAACGGAGATCTATCTCGAGCCGCGCAGGGAATCCTCGGCAAAAAAGGCGGCAACCAGCTCTTCTATTTTCCCACCCGCGATGAGCCATCGACGCCCTCCGCCTGGGGCTTCAAGTATGAAACCATCGGCTTCAAATCCGCCGATGGCACGCCGCTCCACGGTTGGTTTGTTCCGCCGAAAAACAAAGACCCGAAGGGCACCGTCGTTTTCTCCCATGGCAATGCCGGGTCCGTCGGCCACCATCTCGGCTTCGCCATGTGGCTGGCCGAGGCGGGTTACAACGTGCTCTTTTACGACTATCGGGGTTTCGGGAAATCCGGTGGCAGCGTGGATCGGCGTGGGATGATCGATGACGTGAAAGCTGCCTTCGCCTATACCGGCAGCCGCAAAGACGTCGATCGCAACCGCCTGGTCTCATACGGTCACAGCCTTGGCGGCGCGCAATCCATCACCGCGCTGGGCGAAGCTCCGGTGAAGGGGCTGCGGGCCATCGTCATCGACGGTGCTTTCGCTTCCTATCAGGCGATGGCCCGGGTGATCGGCGGCCAACTTGGTGCAAGCCTAGTGACCGACGAGCTCGCGCCCAAGGATTTCGTCGAAAGGCTCGCACCGGTGCCGCTGCTGGTGGTCCACGGCACGCGCGATGAAGTCGTCCCGCTTTCGCAGGGACTGCAATTGTTCGAAGCGGCGAACGAACCGAAAACCCTCTTCGAAGTGAAATCCGGCCGGCACGGCACCGCGCTCTCCGACGACAATGGGGCCTACCGGAAAAAGATGGTCGTCTGGTTGGATGGCGTCATCGGCACCTGATCATTCTCCGCCCGGCAGGTTGCGTAATTTGTCGAGATAGGCATTTTTCGGCTGTGGTTTCACCGGGCGGAGCGGCTCATCCAACATGCCATGGACGTGTTGTTTGTTGACCTCGATGAGGTCTTTGAGACCTCAGTCCATCCATTTTGTTTCGTTGCGGGAACCGGTCGACTGCCGCTATCGAAGATGTAGCAGACGGGATCAGAGCTTGAAACGGGTCTCGTATTCCCGGTGAAGCGTCGCGTGGCGGCCCTCCAGCTCAGCAATAGCCAAGGTTTCCAGCTCCTCGCAAGAACTCACCGCTTGACCCAGAAATTCCTGCAAAGATTGAATTTTACCCACCCACAGTCCTTGGGAAATACCTTGGACAATACCCTGGGAAATACCTTGAGAAATACCTTGGGCGATTAGTTTTTCGGCGACGGACATGGTGCTTTTTTCAAGTTCAGGATTCGATGAGAGGCTAGTGTAGATTGCCTGTGCGTCAAGGTCGCTGTCGGAATGGAGCGCGTAGAGCAGCATCTTGCCGAGCAGGCTTTCGGGAAGTTCATCGGCGGAATATCCGGCGAGCCATTGGAAAAAGCGCAGCAGTTCCTTCTGCCGGGCGAGCTTCATGAGCTGGAGGACGACTTGCATCCGCGTGTCCTCCTCGCCGGTCGTCGGATCGAAGCTAGTCAAGTCGAGCAGCGCGTGGTGGAACTTCGGCAGGAACGGCAGGAGTGTTGGAGCGATCTCCTTAGGTAGCTCGAAGAGATCCTCGAAGGCGGTGGAGACGTTCCATGTTGCCGGGCCCTGGTGAAGGATTAGGGGCAGGACGGGCGGCAGTGGCAGGCCGTGGGCCCGATGATGCTGGGTGAGAATCTCGACAATATAGCCGATCACCCGCAGCGGCATGGCCGTGTCGGGGCTGCTTTGATGCTCGAAGAGGAGATAAAGCAAGGTCTCCCGCTCGCCGATGCGGACGGAGAACAGCAGGTCGGAATGCACCTGCTGGAGACTGGATTTGACGAAGGAGCCGGGGAGAACCGTGAGCGAGGGCCAGTCGATGCTGGTGACGATGGCGGGCGACAGGTGGGTTTTGAAAAACGCGGTGGCGTGCTCGGGCTGGGAGAAGACGGATTTGAAAAAGCCGTCGTGGGTGTGGGCTGTGGGAGTGAAGGGTTCTTCGGGATTTTCCACGGTGCGGAGGTTCGTTTATGTGTGGTGCAACCGCAAGATTTCGTTTCTTTCCCACTGCGGATTCTGGGATCATTCTTCGTCCGGCAGACTGCGTAATTTGTCGAGATAGGCATTTTTCGGCTGTGGTTTCACTGGGCGGAGCGGCTCATCCAACATACCGGCGACGCGTTGTTTGCTGCCTTCGATGAGCTCATCGATCAAATCCGCTTCGGGCAGGTTTTTCCAATAACGCTTTGGCATTTCCGCCTGCATCGCCTTCACCTTGACGCGGGCGGGATTGAAAATACTGCGATAGTAGGTGCGCCAAGCGTCTTCGAGCGCGTCGGGGTTTTCGATTGGATTTTCGGCGATGCCAGCGGTGATGCTCAGGTGTTTTCCGTTCCAATGGGCGCAGCCTTTCGGCGTGAAAATGCTCCAGTCCATGTTGGCGAAGCGATTGCGGAAAAATGGGGTGGCCGTCGCGACGATGAAGTGGTCCGGCTCAAACCATGCGGCGTAGCGCTCGCGGCCGGCCGCATCCGCATCGATCAACTTGAAACGCACAAAGGCGTGCATCTTGTGGATCTCGCGGCGCACGTTCTTTTCTAACAACCTTGCCCGGGCCATGTCCGGATCGCTGGCGATGGAGAGCAAATGCCGCTCGCCGCCGCAGATGACACGCCAGAGAATCTGATAGAGCAGGCCCCACCGCTGCGGATCGTTGTGGCAGGACACGGTTCGTGCGAGGTTCACAAATGCCGCAGGGACTTTCAATTTCATCGGCGGCTCTTCGCGGACCATCGCAGTGGCGAACAACCCGCGTTCCGCTTCCCACAGGATTTCCTGCGGCGGAACCCCTTCGTCTAACATGCATCGCGCGGCGGCGCGCCATGACTCGAAATCGGTTCCCGGATCAACGGATCTCATCGGGTGGGAAAAGTTCGAGTTGCTGAGGTTTCGGCAGGAAGCGGGCGCGCAGGCGATCCGAATCGAGCAGGTAAGCGGACGGGTTGTGATCGGCCGTCATGAGGAACGGCTGGACCTTGGGCAGTGAAACGCGGAGACGCACAAGATCGGCCAGACGGATCTGTGTGAAGCGGCGGATGTGCAGGATGCGGTCCACATTTCTAACACCGAGTCCGGGGACGCGGAGCAGATTCTCGCGGCTGGCGGTTTGCACGTTCACCGGGAAGTCATGGCGGTTTCGCAATGCCCAAGCGAGTTTCGGATCGAGCTCCAGATCGAGGTTCGGTGTTTCCGGAGTGAGGATTTCCGTGGTTTTGAATCCGTAGAACCGCATCAGCCAATCCGCTTGATAGAGCCGGTGCTCGCGCACCAGCGGCGGCGGTTTGAGCGGCAGGACACTCGATGGTTCGGGAATCGGGCTGAAGGCGGAGTAGTAAACCCGGCGCATCTTGTAGCCGTTGTAAAGCTCGTCGGAACGCGCGAGGAAATCCGCATCGGTCGAGGCATCCGCGCCGACGATCACCTGGGTGCTCTGGCCGGTGGCGTGGCGGAGTTTTTTGTCGCCATCCTTGCGGCGGGCATGCGCTTCATCGAGCTTGCCGCGGATGTGGCCCATGGCGAGTTGGGTGCGGTGGAGGTTCTTTTCCGGGGCTAACAGATCGAGGCTTTGCTGGGTGGGGAGTTCGAGATTGATGCTGATGCGGTCGGCATAACGCGCGGCGGTTTCGATCAACTCGGGCGACGCCTCAGGGATGGTTTTCAAATGAATGTAACCGCGGAAGTCATGCACTTCGCGCAGCGTGCGCGCGACGTCGATGACCATCTCCATCGTGTGGTCCGCACTGCGGATGATGCCTGAGCTCAGGAACAGGCCTTCGATGTAATTGCGTTTGTAGAAATCGAGCGTCAGTTTCACCACTTCTTCGGCGGTGAAGGCCGCGCGGCGGACGTTGCTGGAGCGGCGGTTGATGCAGTAGTGGCAATCGTAAATGCAGACGTTGGTGAGCAGCAGTTTCAGCAGGGAAATGCAGCGCCCGTCCGGCGCGTAGCTGTGGCAGATGCCCGCGCCGCCGGTGGAGCCCACGCCTTTGCCGTCCCGTGAGTTCCCTCGCACCGCCCCGGAGCTGGCGCAGGAGGCGTCGTATTTTGCGGCGTCGGCGAGGATGGAGAGTTTCGACTTCAGTTCCATGAGTTCTCCTGAACAGTGGACGCGGGGCAACAAAATGCCAATGTCAAAACGCTAAAATTTCAGCCTTCCCTCAAATGTTTCATGGCCTCCTCGATCGCAGGAATCACCAATGGCAGGCATTCGCCGATGGCTTTGGGATTTCCCGGTAGGTTGACGATGAGGCTGCGGCCGCGGGTGCCGGCGGTGGATCGGGATAGAATCGCTGTCGGCACGCGGGCGAAACTTTGCATGCGCATGACCTCGCCGAAACCGGGAAGTTCGCGCTCGAGCACGGCCTTGGTTGCCTCCGGAGTCACGTCGCGCGGCGAGGGGCCGGTGCCGCCAGTTGTCAGGATGAGGTCGCATTGCCGCTCATCGCAAAGCTGCCGCAGCAGCGCCTCGATCGCGTCCCGCTCATCCGGCATGACGATGCGGATCCATTCGACCTCTTGGTAGCCGGCGGCTTGCAGGATGCGCTCGATTTCCGGGCCGCTGAGGTCTTGGTAAACGCCGGCGCTCGCGCGGTCACTCAGGGTGAGGCGGGCAATTCTCATTGTTTGGTTTTCTCCACCACTTGGATTGAGCCGATCACCATCGATTGGTCCACCGCCTTGCACATGTCATAAATCGTTAGAGCGGCGACCGATACGGCGGTGAGCGCCTCCATCTCGACGCCGGTTTTGGCGGAGGTGATCGAGGTGGCGCGGATGGCGACGCCGCTGTCCTGCACTTCGAAATCGAGGTCCACTTTATCCAAGGGCAGGCCGTGGCAAAGTGGGATCAACTGAGCGGTGATTTTGGCCGCTTGGATTCCGGCGATGCGGGCGACGGTGAGCACGTCCCCCTTGGGCAGGGCGCGGTCCTTGAGCGCTTGGACGGTGGCGGGCGCGCATTGGATGAATCCGGTGGCCACAGCGGTGCGGCGCTGGACCGGCTTGTCGCCGACATCGACCATGCGCGCGGTGCCCTCGGCATCGAGGTGGGAAAACTTGGGGGATGGCATGATGAGTTAGATCGGGTTGAGCAGCAAGGTTTGGACGAGGTCGTCTGCGGGCGAATTGGCGTTGACGCGGGCGAGCGCATTGGTTCCTGCGAGGGAAAACGTATCGCCGGAGGTGGACCAGCGCTTGGGGGTGACGACGAGTTTGCCATTTCTAACGAACACACGGGCGGGATGGAAACTATCACGCGGATCGGGTTTTACGGCATCGCCGCCATCGATTTCGAGCGGCAGGAAATCCCAGGATTCCGGTGCCCCGCGCATCAATTCCACGGCGAGCCGGATCGCGACGTGATAGCAGACAAAGTGCGAGACGGGATTTCCAGGAATCACAAAAGCGGCCTGCTTGCCGCGGGTGCCGAAGGTCAGCGGCTTGCCGGGGCGCAGGTTCACCCGGTCGAAGTGGATGGTGAAACCAAGCCGCCGCAGGGCCTCTGCGCCGAAGTCATAATCACCGACGCTGGCCCCGCCGGACACGAGCAGCAGGTCCCACTGGCCTTCGGCGAGGCGGGTGAGTGAGGTGGGATCGTCGGCGACACGGGTAGAGTCTGTTAGCGAGATGCCTTGGGCATCGAGCAAAGCGGCGAGCAGGCTGGAATTGGTATCACGGATTTGGCCGGGGCGGGGGACTTGGCCGGGGGCGACGAGCTCGTCGCCGGTGGCGAGATGGCGGATGACCGGCCGCCGGACGAGCATCGGGCGGATGGCACCGACTTGAGCGAGGATTGCGATTTCCGCAGCACCTAACAGGGTCCCGGCGGGTAGGACCACATCGCCGGGGTTGGCCTCGGAGCCTTGCGGGCGGATGAAGCGGTTTTCCTGAAAATTTTCGATGTGAATCGTATCGCCCTCGCGGCGCACGTCTTCCTGCATGATCACCCGTCCGCCTGCTTCCGGGATGAGTGCGCCGGTGAAGATCCGCATGGCCTGGCCTGTTTCCAGCGCTTGATCGGGCATGCGGCCTGCCGGGATTTCGCCGGTGACGTGGAAGCTGCCGGGTGATGCATCGGCGCGGATGACGTAGCCGTCCATGGTGGAACGGTCGCCGGAGGGATGGAAGCCATCCGAGAGGATCGGCTCGGCAAGCACTCCGCCGCAGCATTCGGCGAGGTGGGTTTCAACCGGCTCCAGAGCTCCGACGTGGGAGTGGATGGATTGACGCGCTGCTTCGAGGGAGATCACTATGGAATGGATTAAGATAAATTGTGGTATTCCGGACAAGGAGAACTTAGGCTCCTGGTAACCGAATGCGTGTTCTTCATGATGGAAATCCTGCTTCTCGCTTTTGCCAACTCGCGTGATGAATTCGGTTTTTCCAGCCGCACGGTCACTTGTGTGGCGGAGGACACGCCGCTGAGCATCGTGGAACGCATCGCCCCGCAGGTGCGGCGGGAGTTTCTGCGGGTGGCGCTCGATTCCGAGTTTGTGACGTGGGACACCCCGGTGGGGGATGCTCGCGAGCTGGCGTTTCTTCCACCCGTTTCCGGAGGCTGACACGATGAAAATTGAAATCCATTTTACAGCGGAGCCCATCGTGATTTGCCCAGTGGTGCCGCCGTCGCGGGAGATTGGGGCGGTGGTGGAATTCCAGGGAATCGTGCGCGAGATGGAGGACAGGCAGGCGCTGGAGGGGCTGTTTTACGAAGCGTATGAGCCGATGGCGCGCAAGGTTTTGGAAAAACACCTGATCGAGCTGGGGGAGATCCACGGTTGTGCGTCGGTGTGTTTCATCCACCGGACGGGATGGGTGCCGGTGGGCGGGGCTTCGCTTTACATCAGCGTGACGAGTTCGCACCGGGCGGAGGCGCTGCGTTTTCTAGCAGACGCGATCGACCGTTTGAAGCTCGATGTGCCGGTCTGGAAGCGCACGGGGCTATCCACGGGTTAGAGGTGCTCTGAAAAATCTGAAACCTGTCGGTCAGCAAGAGGGGAATCGTATTTTAACCACAGATAAACAGGATATACGCAGATTGAAGAGTGATGAAATGCTGAAGGCTGTCCACATCACCGGTTTTTATCTGTGTTCTTCATCTGCGTTCATTCACGTTCATCTGCGGTTGAATACCTCTTTTTCGATTTTCAAAACGCCTCTTGGATGGCGTCAGCCTTTGATCTGCCCGTTGCCGCGCACGCGGTATTGATAGCTGGTGAGCTCG
>JBBECN010000136.1:0-24720 GCA_040881795.1 Akkermansiaceae bacterium | reverse complement strand
CAATGAATTCCGTTTTCACAGAACAGAGAATCCTTTTCAGGGATCAGGGAAGGACTCAGGGAATGATCTCGGCCCGCCGCCGCCTTTTTTCAAACAACACGGTCTCCCGATAGCCAGCGGCTTTGGCGAGCTCGATGGCTTTGGGAAAATCCCGCCCCACTTCATGGGGGGCATGTGCGTCCGAGGAGATGACCAAGCCGACGCCCGCCGAGCAGGCGAGTTCGAGGAAGCGCGGCGCGGGATAAGCCTCGGCACAGGGTTTGTGCCAACCGGCGGTATTCAGCTCAATCACGCTGCCGGAAGCGGCGATCGCATCAATGGCCGGTTCGTAAAATCGATCCAAATCCCCCGCCGGGACGTGCGAGAATTTTTTCACCAAATCCGGGTGACCGAGGATGTCGAAAATCCCGGCTTTCGCCATTTCAGCGTAGGTTTTCCAGTAGTGCGACCAGACGGCGTCCACATCGCTCTCCGCCCAGCGACCGAGCCACTTTGGGTTGTCGAAATCCCAGTCGTCCAAATAATGCACCGAGCCGATCAGGTAGTCCCACTCGTGGCGTGATGCCAAATCCGCGATCCACGGTTCGCAGCCCACTAGCCAATCACATTCCAAACCGGCACGAATGGCCATGCGCCCGGCGGCGTGGGCACCTGCCCGCTCGATGTGCCGGAAATACTCCGGGAAATCCGCCACTGCCATCCGCCAATCATCGAACGGCTCCGGAACGTGTGGCGCGTGATCGGACAGGCCAAACTCCGTCACGCCCGCCAGCAACGCCGCCTCGACATAGGCTTCAGGTTCCCCCACGGCATGGTGACAAAGCGGAGTATGAGTGTGATAATCGGCGGGCACTTGAGTATTTGAGAATGAATCCGATTGAACGGTCGGCAAAAGCCATACTAAACTCCCCGCATGGTGCCAACACCAGCCTTTCCATGACCGATTTTCCAACAGAACACCCCGCCGGCAATCGCGTTACCCACTACCTTCTCGATCAACTCCGCCGCCATCCGAAACGGGTTGTCTTCACCGAGGGCGAAGATCTCCGCGTGATCCAAGCCGCCGCCAGACTCGTGCAAGAGGAAGTCGTCGCGCCGATCCTGCTCGGCAACCGCCAACGCATCCGGGCCATCGCTGCGGAAAATAGCGTTTCCCTCAAATTCGTCCACATCATCGATCCCCCGCTGGCCTCGGACTTCAATTTGTTCTGCCAACGCGTCGAAAACATGGCCCGCTACCGCACCATCCAGATGGGCGACCCTGCAGAAATCGTCGCCCGCCCGCATTATTTCGGTGCGCTCATGGTGCAATATGGCCAGGCCGACGCCATCGTCGGCGGCAACCAAGCGCTGCCCGCCGCCTACTTCCGCGCCTTGTTGCACACGATCAAACCGCTGCCGAATGTCCCTAAAATCTTCGGCGTCACCCTGCTCACCGGCAACCATCTCCAGCACCTCGGCGGCGACGGCGTGCTTTTCCTCGCCGACTGCGGCTTGATCCCCAATCCCGACGTCAGCGAACTCGCCGCGATCGCCTTGGAAACCGGGAAACTTGCCCGCCATTTTCTCGGCCGCAAGCCGCTCGTCGCCATGCTCAGCCACTCAACCAAAGGATCCGCCGGTACGCCGGACGCACGCCGCATGGCCGCCGCAGCCGCGCTGGCGCAAGGCGAAGTAATCAGCCAATTTCTCGACATCACCATCGAGGGTGAGCTTCAAGCCGACGTCGCCCTCGACCCTGAAGCCGCTGAGGCGAAAATCCCCGCTGCCGAAGCGCGCCCGACCGCCGATGTTCTGGTCTTCCCAAACCTCGATGCCGCACACATTTCGCTCAAGCTGCTCCAGCACGTCGCCGGAGCGCAGAACTACGGGCAATTGATCCTCGGGCTCTCCCGGCCGGCCGCCCAAGTCCCGCGCACCGCAAGCGTCGAAACGATTTTTGGCACCGCAGCCGCCATCGCCGTCGAGGCCATCAAGTTTCACCTACTCTATCCGGACGGCGAGGTTTGATTCGCCGGAAATTACGTCAAACATTTACGCCGGGGCCGAAGTGGATGGTGAGCCAAGTGTCCACAGCATCGACGAGCTGCGGGTAGCTGGATTCATCGAATGAATGTCCGGCACCGGGGATTTCCAACCAAGATTTTTCCACCACCGTCGCTTGATAGGCGTCGTGACTGTCTTGAACCGGCACGAGGTCATCCGCGCTGCCATGAATGAAGAGCCATGGTTGCGTGACCGCTTCGGCGGCGGAAAGCGTGTCGTGAATCCTATTCAAATCCTCGGCGAATTTCACCGAGAGCGGACAATTCGGTTCATCCCACATGAAGCCGGCACCGGGCGTGACGCCGCCGAATTCCCGCTCCACGAAGGCGGCGGTGTGGGTCATGCCGGCGAGGGAAACCAAACCGCAAATCCGCATGTCGCGGGCGGCGGTAAGCACGCCGACAGCTGCGCCCATGCTGTGCCCGACATAGGCAACCTTCACGTTGTTAGGCACGGCATCCAGCACCACTTGAAGATCGGCGATTTCCTTGGTGATGGTGCAATCTTCGAAGTGGCCCTCCGACTCGCCATTTCCCGAGTAGGAAATACGGAGGCAAGGCCAACCTCGCGCGGCCAACCCGGTGGCGAGCGCGACCAACTGCGGGCGGTCCTTGTTGCCGGTCAGGCCATGGCCGAGGATGATCAGGACGTCGGCGCGGATGCCAGGGTGGAAAGTGTGATCGAGCCGCTCTTCTTGGCGGTTTCTGATTTCGCAAGAGGTCAACATAATGTTAGATCGGTGGGATTCCCGCGCGGTCCGGGAAAGTCAGCTCCGCGATGCCGGACTTGTCGAGTTCGCCAAGGCCAAGCTCAATCATGTGTCGGTATTGGGTTTCTGTGGCGTTGGACAGTGGCACGATGACACCGGCGGCGCGGGCCAGCGCGTTGGCGATCCCGCTATCCTTCGCGGCGTGGGAGGCGGAAAAATAACAATCATGCTCGCGGGTGATCATGTCGTCACCGTCGGTTTCCAGAACGCGCGAATTGGCTCCCGTTTGTGAGAAAACCTCCTTGAGCAACGGCAAGTCCAGCCCGAGCGCAGCACCGAGACCCAGGCCCTCGGCGAGGCCGGAGGTGTTGATGTTCATGACCATATTGACCAGAGCTTTGATCTTCGCGGCACTTCCCACCGGGCCGACATGGCGGAGAGAGGCAGAAATTTCCTTGAGCAGCATCTCGTGTTTTTGAAAAACCTCATCATCGCCACCGACCATCAAATAGAGCGTCCCCTGCCTGGCTTGGGTGATACTGGATGCCATGCTTGCCGCCAAGGTAGAAGCCCCGGCATTGGCGGCCGCCTCCGCCGCCACCTCGTGAGTGAGTGGGCTTACCGTGGCGCAATTGATGAAAGTCTTGCCTGCGGCTCCCTTGAGCAGGGATTCCTCACCGGTGAAAATCTCCTCCATCGCCGCATCGTCGGTCACCACCGTGAAAATCACATCACAAGCGGCAGTCACTTCCGCCAACGAACTGACAGCGGTCGATCCGAGTTCCAGCGCCAGCGACTCGGCCAAAGGACCGTGTTGGTCAAAAATCGCCGCGATCGGGTATCCCAAATCGGCGAGGCGCCGGGCCATATTCGCCCCCATTCTCCCGACACCGACAAAACCTACGGAAACTTTGTTCATCGAGCTGAACTTGGCGGTAAGTTTTCCCGCCTGCAACCCAAAGTTTATCGGGTTCAGCCACCACCCGAAGCGGCTGTGGGGATTTCCGAAATTCACCCGAATAGGTGACATGCGGCGTGGGAAGTAATCCTCCAAATTTCCATGCAGCAATCCTGTGATCCAACCTTTCAAATGTTCCGAAGCGCCATCGTCCTGACCCTCCTCTGTCTGGCGACGGCCTGCGCCTTCGCCAAAGACTTCTACGTGGCCCCGGACGGAAAGGACACCCATGCGGGGAGCCTAAGCGCCCCATTCGCCTCAATCGGCCGTGCTCAGGAAGCCGTCAGACCCGGTGACACGGTTTTCATCCGTGGCGGAACCTACCGCATCAAAGAAGACCAAATCACCACCACCGAGCGCAACCGGGCGCTCGTCATCTGCCTCAACAAAAGCGGCAAACCGGGCAAGCGGATCAATTACTTCGCCTATCGTGACGAAAAGCCGGTCTTTGATTTCGCCGACGTCAAACCACGCAACCTGCGCGTCACTGCGTTCGACGTCAGCGCCTCCCACATTCACATCAAGGGCTTGGCGGTGACGGCAGTGCAAGTCACCATCACCGGACACACCCAATCGATTTGTTTCGATAATGAGGGTAGCGACAACATCTACGAGCGCTTGGAAATGCATGACGGCCAGGCAATCGGTTTCTGGCTCGGTAGAGGATCTAACAACCTGGTATTGAACTGCGATGCCTACCGAAACCATGATCACACCTCCGGCAACAAACGGGGAGGCAACGTCGATGGCTTCGGCTTCCACGCCCCAAAGGGCAGCGTGAACAACGTCTTTCGCGGATGTAGGGCTTGGTTCAACAGCGACGATGGATTCGACCTGATCAGCACGCAGGAGTCGTTGTTGATCGAAAACTGCTGGGCATTTTGCAATGGTTACGACACGGAGTTCAAAAGCCTCGGTGATGGCAACGGCTTCAAACTCGGCGGTTTCGGAATTGACGGAGGGAGGCTCCCCAACCCGGTGCCCCGGCATGTGACGCGCGGCAGCCTGGCCGTGCGCAACAAAATGGCGGGCTTTTACACCAACCACCATCCGGGCGGGATCGACCTGTTGAACAACTCCGCCTATCAGAATGGCACCAACTACAACATGCTCGGACGCAATCTTGAGCACACCATGGATGTGCCCGGCTTTGGCCATAAAATGATCAACAACCTCGGCTACAAGGCACGCATCGAAGTTTCCAAAATCAACGAAACACTCTGCGAGATTGTGGCCAATTCATTCACCCTGCAACTCCGCTTCGACGACCGCGATTTTGAAAGCCTTGATCTATCGGAATTGGTGGCACCCCGCCAGCCCAACGGCGACCTCCCGGAAATCCGCTTTCTTCAACTGAAAGCCGGCAATCCGGCAATCGACAAGGGCGTGGATGTCGGGCTGCCCTTCAGCGGCAAAGCGCCTGACCTCGGTGCCTTCGAAAGGAATCCACCCAGCGCCGTTCAACGCACCAGCAGAGCGGGCCTTTGATAGGGCCCGGAACAACGCGCTACTTCACCGGAGAAAATCCCGTCGCTGCCATCAGGATGGACTTCACACCATCGGGAGACGTCAGGGATCCACCGGCGGCCGCTTCGGATGCGCCCTTCGCCTTGATCCAATCCAGATCCGCGCGGAATGCGTCAAACGAAGCCTTGCAAGCCTCCGGCGAGGCATGGGCCAGAAAATAGATCAGGGTATCATGCTCCCCCGGCTGACCAGCGGAGGGCGTGAAATACCCGAAATGCTCCATCCCATGCCTTGAAAAAAGGTCGATGGTGTGCGCCCGAAAACGATCCAGCAAGCGGGGCAGATTTTCCGCTGTGGTGGTGTAGGTCCGCATTTCAAAGGTGTGGTTCCCCTCCCGCAGTTTCATCTCCGGCGTAAAATCGGTGAGCGTGAGAAAACGACTCTCGATCTTCGAGACCAGCGCGCCATTCACCTCCGAAGCGTCCTTGGCGGCGACCCACTCAGGGTCCGCCAAAAATGCCTTCCAAGAGACTTCCCGCGCGGCGAGATCCGGATAAGAAAGTAGGTAAATCAGCTTCCGCTCGGGATTCTCCAAGGGGGTCCAATAAGCCACGTTACTCATTCCGTGACGTTCGAACAATTGGGTCGTGTGGTATTTGAAACGCTTGTTTAAATCATCCAATTTACCCTCTGCGGCAAAATAGGTCCTCAGCTCAAAACAACCAGCTGGAGGGGGCTCGGCGGCCGACATGGATGGGCCCAGCAAAAAACCAGCACAGAGAATCGGCCCCAGCGAACGCAGAAGAGATAGAGTTTTCATACAATTTCAAACAATTGTTTCACTCAAGATCCGTCAAGTAACGCTCCGCTTCGAGCGCGGCCGCGCAACCTTGACCGGCAGCGGTGATGGCTTGGCGGTAGTAGTGGTCCGCAACGTCGCCCGCGGCAAAAAGGCCTGGCGTTTTGGTGGAGGTGCGGCCGGGACTCTGGAGAATGTAACCGTTTTCATCCTTATCAACGAGATCGCCGAGAAAGGCGCTGTTCGGCACGTGACCGATGGCGACAAAGACGCATGCGACTTCCAATTCGCTTTTCTCACCCGTGATGAGGTTTTGCACGGTGACAGCCCGCATCTCGCCTTTCTCATCGGTCAAATACTCGCTGACCGTCGAATTCCAAACAGGAACGATCTTGGGGTTCGCGAGTGCACGATCGGCCATGATTTTCGAAGCCCGGAGCTCGTCGCGGCGGTGGATCAGATACACCTTGCTGGCGAAGCGCGTAAGGAATCCGGCTTCCTCGGCAGCGCTGTCGCCCCCGCCGATCACGCAGACCGGGACATCGCGATAGAACGCGCCGTCGCAGGTGGCGCACGAAGTGAGGCCGTGGCCGATCAGTTCCTTTTCACCCGGCAGCCCGAGGTGGCGAGGTGCCGCGCCGGTCGCGATAATCACGGTTTTCGCTTCAAATGACTCGGAACCGGCCTTGAGCAAAAAGCTGCCGTCGTCGCGGCGTTCGATCGATTCCACGCTGGCCCAGGCAATGCGCGCGCCAAATTTTTCGGATTGTGCCTGCATTTTCATCATCAGCTCAGGCCCCATGATCCCCTCTGGATGGCCGGGGAAATTTTCCACTTCGGTGGTGGTGGTGAGCTGGCCACCCGGTTGGGTGCCAGAAAGAAGGAGCGGGGTGAGGTTCGCGCGGGCGGTGTAGATGGCGGCGGTGTATCCTGCGCAGCCGGTGCCGATGATGATGACGTTTTCCATGATTCAATGAGCGTTCGAAGCGCGGGATTATTCCGGTGGATTTCGGGGTGAGTCAACAACCGGGTGTGTTTTCACCCGACGCCATCGCACCGCCGCCGTATTTTTTCCGCGCCTTTCCGCAACTTTCGGATCGGTAAAAGGTTCCAAACAAGGTATTTCCCATGGCATTTATGAATCGCAACTCCTCAACACCCGAAGAATCTTGGGAATCCGACGCCGTGTGGCAGCTGCTGGAGCAAGCACCCGCCCCACAGGCCAGCACGCGATTTGTGGATGATACCGTTCGCTTGGCGAAGCTCGCAGGTGAAGAAAAATCTTGGTGGAGCCGGCTGTTTTCCCCCGCTCCTCTGGCGGGCCTTGCTGCGGCGACGGCTGCGGTGGCGTTTGCACTGCTGAGCCTGCTCGGCCCATCCGCCGGGAACGACAGCAAGATGGCTGCGGTGGATCATTCGCAGGCTGCCAACATTCAGGAAATTGCAGAAACGGAAACGCTCATCGCCGCCGTCGATCATCTCGACGACTTCAGCGATACGGAGCTCGTCAGCCTGATCGGATTTTAAGCGCTTCCCCATCGCGCCGAATCCCTCCAATTTCGCCCGGTGCGCAATGGACTGATATTTGATTTGGACGGGACCTTGGTGGATTCATTGTCGGGCATCGCGGCTTCGTTGAATCGCGTGCTTCTAACGGCCGGACTGCCGACGCATTCCAACGAAATGATTCGAGGATTCGTGGGCAACGGCGCGCGGATCCTGGTCACCCGCGCGGCCCCGGGGAATGCGGACGTGACCTTGATTGACCGCTTGGAGGATGCGTTCAAGGCGGATTACGACCTCACCTGGCCGGATGGGACATTCGCCTACGAAGGGATTGTCGAACTGATGAAAATCCTGCAGGCGAGAGGCCACCTGCTCGCGGTGCTATCCAACAAACCGCACCCGTTCACCACCGCCATCGTGGCACGGCTTTTCCCGGGCATCGATTTCCGGGTGGTGCTCGGGCAGCTCCCGGGAATCCCTCACAAACCGGATCCGGGCGGCGCGCTCGAAATCGCCAATCTGCTCGGGTTGCTTCCCGGGGATTGCACGATCATCGGCGACTCGACCATGGATTTGGAAACCGCGCACAACGCCGGGATGCACGCCATCGCGGTGACTTGGGGATTTCACGACAGCCCACGGCTGCTGGCAGCGGGCGCAAAGCAACTCGCCGATGATCCGGAAGCGTTGCTGGCACTGATTTAACGGGAAACCGGAAATGGTGTCATTCCCGGTTCCTCTGGTCCACCTGCTCGTTGAGCGTGCAGAAATCATAGAGCCAGCCGACGAAGAACAATCCACCGGTTAGAAGCCAGAGCAGGCCTGTCCAGACCTTGCCCAGATAGAAGCGGTGGATTCCGAAGACGCCCAGAAACGTCTGAAGCAACCATGCGACGGAATAGTCAAAGGGGCCGCTCGTAAAACGGAAATCCGCCTTCCGGTCCATGCCGGGAATGAGGAACAAATCGATAAGCCATCCAACCCCTAACAAACCGGCCGTGAAGAACCAGATCGCCCCGGTGATCGGCTTCCCATAGTAAAAACGGTGGGCTCCCGTGAAACCGAAGATCCACAAAAGATAACCAACGGTCTTCCGATGGGTGTCAGGCAATAGCTCTCTCATGCGCGTAACCTGCACGAAATCGTGAGGCCACGCGATGAGAATTCAGCGGTGAGTTTGGAAGGGTCAGGCCAACGTCGCCGCCAATTTGGCACCGAGCGCCGTGACCGCGGCCGCCTGCGCGGGATCGATGAGATTGCCATCCGCACCGAACGCCTGGTGCGCGGTCGGGATGGTCACTTGATCCGGCAGCACGGTGATACCGATATTGACGAGAAACGGGCGCAACTGAATCAGCCCGCGCGAACCGCCGTAGCCACCCGGCGAAGCTGCTAGAATGGCCGCGGTTTTCCCACTGAGCACCGAAAGCGGTGGCTCATCCGGAGAAGTGGCGCGCGACACCCAGTCAATGGCGTTCTTCAGGGCTGCGGTGATGGTGCTGTTGTATTCGGGTGACGCGATGATCAGCCCGTCGTGCGCGGCGAAAAGCGCTTTCAGTTTGGCGGCCGCTTCCGGCATGCCTTCGGAGGTTTCGAGGTCCTCATCGAATAACGGCATCCGGAAATCCCGCAATGAAATCAATGTAACTTCGGCACCGGCGTCGCGCGCGGCGGCGGCGGCAAGCGTGGCGAGCTTTTGATTGAAGGATGCGGCACGAAGACTGCCGCTGAAGGCGAGAATACGAGGTGGTTTCATGATAAGTTAGACAACTGTGGTTTCGAGGAATGGATAGTCGAGATAACCCACCGGGCCATCTCCATAGAAGGTGGAAGAATCGGGATCATTCAAGGGGGCTCCGACTTTAAAACGATCGACAAGATCCGGATTGGCAATCGCGGATTTGCCGAAGGCCACGGCATCGACTTCGCCCGCACAGATCGCCTCGCGGGCGGAGTCGGCGGTGAATCCCTCGTTGGCGATATACACTCCGCCGAAGGCTTTTTTCAAGGATGGTCCGAGGGCCGGCTGACCAAAGGATTCGCGGGCGCAGATGAATGCAATTCCGCGTTTTCCCAACTCCCCGGCGACGTGGTGGAAGACGGCTGATAGATTTGAATCCCCGACCCCATGCGCGTCACCGCGCGGCGCAAGATGCATGCCCACGCGGCCGGCACCCCAGACGGAGACAACAGCATCGGTCACCTCCAGCATCAGCCGGGCACGGTTCTCGATCGAACCGCCGTATTCATCGGTGCGATGGTTGGACGAATCCTGGAGGAATTGATCAAGCAGGTAGCCATTGGCTCCGTGAATTTCCACGCCATCAAATCCAGCGGACTTGGCATTCTTGGCAGCGTGTCGGTAGTCTTCGACGATTCCCGGAATTTCCTCGATGTCCAATGCCCTTGGCGTGACGAACGCTTTTTCCGGGCGGATCAAACTGACATGGCCGGCCGCGGCGATGGCGCTGGGAGCCACCGGTAATGCGCCATCCAGATAAACCGGATCCGAAATCCGGCCGACATGCCAGAGTTGGAGCAAAATCTGGCCGCCCGCATCATGCACGGCCTTGGTCACCAATTTCCACCCTGCGACCTGGTCATCGGACCAGATCCCCGGGGTGTTCGGGTAGCCCACGCCTTGGGGTGAGATCGAGGTGGCTTCTGATAGAATGAGGCCGAACGCGCTGCGCTGCGCGTAATATTCGGCCATCATCACATTGGGCACCCGCCCTGCGGAAGCGCGGCAGCGGGTGAGTGGTGCCATGACGATTCGGTTGGGAAACGTGAGGGCACCGGCTTGGAACGGTTGGAAAAGTGGATCGGACATGATGAGGTGGGCTGGATGAAATAAGGGTTCGGGTTCGGCTTCAAGTTCCAGTTCGATTGTAGTTGGTTTTGTTATGATAGAGTTTGGTCAAAAAAGGTGGGAATTACTTAAGGTCAAATAGAATTGCCTGGGTGTTTGGCTCAGTGGCGGTGATCTCGAGAAACCCGGGTTCCTCGAGTGAAACGGCGTCGCCTGCGACCAGCGGAATGCCATCGACGGTGGCCTCGCCACTCGCGATGTGCAGCCAGAGACCGCGTCCAAGGAGAAGTTCATGACTCACAGTCTCACCGGCATGAGGCATGAGCAGATAGATCGAAGCATTCTGGGCAATGGTGACAGAACCTTCGCGACCATCGGCGGAGATGACCAAGGTTTTCGCCGCGGTTTCCTTCCCCGGTGCCGGCGTCCACTCGGTGTAAGCCGGCTGCAAACCACGGGTCTCCGGTGTGATCCAGATCTGCAGGAAATGGGCGGGCTCGGTGCGTGACGGATTGAACTCCGAGTGGCGGACGCCGGAACCGGCACGCATCAACTGGATTTCACCGGGCTTGAGCATGCGCTTGTTTCCCATCGAATCCTCGTGGGCCAGCGTGCCAGCCAGCACATAGGAGAAGATTTCCATATCACGGTGCGGATGGGTCGGGAAACCACCGCCTGCGGCGACGCGGTCATCATTGATCACCCGGAGCGAACGGAACCCCATGTGGGCGGGGTCATCATAGTCCGCGAAGGAAAAAGTGTGGCGACTGTTCAACCAGCCATGGTCGCCGTGGCCGCGATCGTTGGCGCGGCGGATACCAAGTTTGAGGGGTGTTGTCATGGGAAAGACCTTAGCGGGTTTTCAGGATTCGCATCATGCCATCTTCGCAGGCTGAGCATGCCCAATACGAATACCCCGTTTGGCAGAGAGAATGCTCAATCCAACAATTCTCCGTAATGCTTGCGCGCCAGCGCCAGGGAAAGTTCAAGAATCCCCTTGCTCCGAGGGTGACGCAGCGCTTCATCGGACATCGCCGCACACTCGGCATAACTCAAGGAGCGGATCGCATGGCCCACTCGCGGCACCTGCTGCGGGCCCACGGACAACTCCTCGACTCCGAGACCGATGAGCAAGGGGGTCAGGCTGATATCTCCCGCCATTTCACCGCAGATCCCGGTCCAGATTCCATTGTCGGTCGCCGCATCGATGGTGCGTTTGATGAGCCGGATCACCGCCGGATGGGTCGGTCGATAGAGATCCGCAACGTGTGGGTTCACCCGATCTGCGGCGACGGTGTATTGAATGAGGTCGTTGGTGCCGATCGAGAAAAAATCGACCTCCGGAGCTAACAGGTCGGCGCAAATGGCGGCGGCCGGGACTTCAATCATGATCCCGACCTGAAGATTGGCATCGAAAGCGATACCTTCCTTATCCAGTTCGTCCATGCAGCGCCTGACCATCTCCTTGCCGCGCCAAACTTCGGAAAGACCGGAGATCATTGGAAACATCACGGCGACTTTGCCAAAAGCACTCGCCCGCAGCACCGCGCGGATCTGATCGCGGAACATCGCCGGACGGGCCAACGACACCCGAATGCCGCGCCAGCCGAGGAAAGGATTCGGCTCGGGATCGGTGAGCGGTTCGACCGGCAATTTATCCCCACCCGCATCCAAGGTGCGAATGATGACCGTGTGCGGCTCCATCTCCGCGGCCACCCGCGAATAGACTTCCGTCTGACGCCTTTCGTCGGGCATTTCCTCGCCGTTGAGCAAGAGGAACTCCGTTCGATAGAGCCCGATGCCCTTGGCACCGCTGCGTTTGACGAGAGGCAGATCATCGACGAATTCAATGTTTGCGGAAACGGTGAGTTCCCGCCCGTCTGCCGTGGCCGTTGCCGCGCCGCGCATCGCATCGAGCGAGTTGCGGACCTTTGCCTTTAGCTCCCGGAGCCGCACATAGCGCTCAAGGGTCTCGGCGGTGGGATGCAAAATGAGCTTCCCCGTGTAGCCATCAAGGATGGCCGGAGCGAGCGCCATCACATCGATGACAGCCCCTTCCAACCCGACCACTGCGGGGATCCCAAAAGCGCGCGCCAAGATCGCCGTGTGGGAATTTACGCTCCCCTGTTCGGTGGCGAATCCCAGGACATGCCGCCGATTCATTGCGGCGGTGTCCGAGGGCGCGAGGTCATATGCGACGAGAATGTGAAGATCTTCGGGGCCTTGCGGACGGCTGTCGCCTTCATCGCTAAAGTTTCTGAGCACACGCTGGGCGACGTCCTCGATATCGGCGGTGCGCTCCCTCAAATAGGGGTCGGGAATCCGTCGCATCGCTTCGAGGAAATTTTGCATCACCGCATAAAACGCGTATTCCGCGTTCTGCTGGCGGCTGGAAACGGCGCTCAGCACCCGGTCCACCACCGATCGATCCTCCAGGATCATCACGTGGGCCTCGAAGATGCCGCTTTCGTTGTTGCCCGCCAAATCTTCCAAGCGGCTTTGCAGTTCGATGAGCTGACGCTTGGTGACTTCGAGAGCCTCCTTGAAGCGCTCCTGCTCCCGCACAATCTCGGATTCCTTGATTTCATAAACCTCCGGCGCCTTAAAACCCCGGGCCACCACATGCAGCGGCGCGATGGCAATCCCCGGAGAGGCTGGGATTCCCTCGTAGATCACTTCTGGTTCACTTCCGGATTTCGGCATGTCCTAAAAACACCATGCTGCCGATCTGGGGAGACGTTCAAGACACAATTTCCCGCAATTTTCGGCCAACTATCGGTTGCGCCCTGCCAATAACATGTAAGTTTAAGGTAAATGAAGTGCATCACCCACCTCCTCACCGCCGTCTCCGCCGGTCTCTTCGCCAGCAATGCGAGCGCTGAACCCTTGGCGGTAGGCGCAGCCCTTCCCGCCGTTGAACAGAAAAACCAGCAAGGCGAGCCGGTGAAACTGGCCGAAGCTGGAAAAACCGGCTACCTACTCGTTTACTTTTACCCCAAGGCGGACACCCCGGGCTGCACCAAGCAAGCGTGCAGTCTGCGGGATTCCTACGCCGCCCTAGCCGATAAAGGCGTTAAAATTCTGGGTGTCAGCACGGACAGCGTGAAATCGCAAAAAGCCTTCAAAGATAAGTATAAATTGCCATTCGATCTTCTGGCGGACTCCGACTCCACGGTCGTCGATGGCTTCGGCGTGCCTAAAATGATGGGCTTTTCCAAGCGCCAGGCATTCCTCTTCAAAGACGGCAAACTCGTCTGGAGCGACCTGAGCGCCTCCACCGAAAAGCAGGCCGAGGACATTTTAAAGTATCTCGCCACGCAGTAAGTCGCGATCGCGTTAAAAATGACCACGGGCATCGGATCCCTTGTTCCGACGCCCGTGGGCCCTTTGGGGGGCTTTTGTGCTATCCCTTACGGGGAAAACTATATCGGGAATCGGTCGCAACGCATCCTACGCGATCGCGTAGGGTCTTCTTTTCCCGTGCCACCTATTTTGCCGAACCTCAGGCCTTAAAATGATCACGGGCGTCGGATCCCATTCCGACGCCTGTGGGCCCTTTGGGGGGCTTTTGTGCTATTCCTTACGAACGAGAAGATACCCGAAACCGGCCACAAGACTATCACACATCCACATGTTTTCCACCGTCACAGCCTGCCGGCAGCCTTGATGTCGAAGTAGGAGTTCGCGAGGGCGACGGCAAACTCCTGCGCGCTGGAATCCAGCGTTAGAATCCCCCTCGCCCCGAGGTTGGCCAAAATCTCGCGGCGCTCATGCATGTAGCGGTCCGCAGCGAGGAATTTGAGCGCCGAAGAAAATGAATCCACAGAGGAAGTCACCACGTCCTCCACCGAACGCTCACGCATGCTGGCCAGCAGCACCAGGTGCCGGGTCTTCAACACCTGGAGCGCAGGCACCAGCTCCTTGCCATCCTCACCACGCAGATTGGTTAGAAGAATCACCAGCGAGCGACGCCGCTGGAGGGCCATGAGTTGCTCGACCGCTCCGGTGAAATCACTCGGAGCCGGCGTGGTCTGATAGTCGTAAAGGTGGTTCAACAAAACCGGCATCGCATGGGAACCCTTCATCGGGGGCAGCCAGCGATCCGTCCCGCCGAAGGATTTCACCGCCACCTGATCGCCCTGCCGCAGCGCCACGTGGGAAACGAGCAGGATGGCATTTAAAATGTGATCAAACTGCGGCACGCCGCCATCCAGCGCACGCATGCGGCGGCCGGTATCCAATAGAAATACGACCGATTGATTCCGCTGCTCCTGGTAGTCTCGGCTGATCAACACCTGCCTGCGGGATGAGGCCTTCCAATCGATCCGCGCAAGAGGATCGCCATCGCGGTAATCCCGGAGCTGATGAAAATCCTGGCTCGCCCCCGCGCGCGGACGGCGGACGATGCCCATCGGGCTCTCACGGTGTTGCATCGCCAACAAGGCGAAGCGGATGACCGGTTCGTAATTCGGATAGACCTTCACCGTTTCCGCAGAAAGATGGAGCGTTTTTCTCACCCAGAATCCCATCGATGAAACGCGCCTCACCTGCACCGGACCAAACACCGCCTCGCCTCGCTCCAGCAATTTCACCGGATGAAAAATCTTGATCTCACGCTGCGCGGGAACCTCGCCGGACCACGGCAGCGTCGGCGCATCCGCTCCCGGTGGGATGCCATCGAAGACTTGGATCTTCGCCACATCAGTCCCCGGGTTCGCCAAGGTCAGGCGCACTTCACCCGCCTCGCCGAGAGCGAATCGTCCCGGCAGGCGGCGCGCGATCTCCAAGGGTTTGCGAAATCCAACGATGATCGCGTCTGTCAAAACCACCACTGCCAATCCGCCACCCAGCCACGCCCACGCCGTCATCAACGCGGGGAGCGCCGCCGCCACGGTGCCAAGCAGCAACCAGACGGACGCGAGGATCAACAGGCGGAATGTCGGACTCATGTTAGAAATTATTGCCTCGGAGCAGGCACGCTTTCGACGATGGCAAGCAGCACTTCATCCACATCCTGGCCGCTGATGGCGACCTCGGGGGTGAGTTGCACGCGGTGGCGGAGGACAGGCAGCGCCGCACGTTTGATGTCGTCCGGGGTGACGTATCCCCTGCCCTCCAGCGCGGCGAAGGCCTTGCCAATTTTCACCAGACTGATCGCGCCACGGGTCCCGGCGCCGAGGGAAACCGATCGCGATTCCCGTGTCGCCTGAGCCAGCGCCACCGCGTAGCCGACGACTTCCGGCACGATCTGGATGGCAGCCGTCGCCTGTTGCGCGGCGACGATTTCGCGCGGACCGCAGACCAGAGAAACGCCGCTGCCAGGGTCCCCCGGAGTCTCCGAGGAAGCACGGGTGACAATTTCACACTCGGCTTCACGCGATGGGTAATCGATGAGGACTTTCATCACAAAGCGGTCCAACTGCGCCTCCGGCAGTGGGTATGTCCCTTCGTGTTCCACCGGATTCTGGGTGGCCAGGGTCATGAACGGTGGTGTGAGTTTGAGCGTCTCACCGTCGATGGTGACTTGGAGTTCCTGCATCACCTCCAACAAAGCGGCCTGCGTCTTCGCCGGTGCGCGGTTGATCTCATCGGCTAACAGGAGATTGGTGAAAACCGGACCTTGCCGCAACTGGAAGGTCTGGCTTTTCATATCGAAAAGGCGGAACCCGGTGACGTCCGACGGCATCAGGTCCGGCGTGAACTGGATCCGCGCGGAGTGGCCACCGAAAGTCCGCGCCAGGGTGTTCACCAGATGCGTTTTACCGAGGCCCGGCTTACCCTCTAACAAAACATGCCCCCCCGCCAACAAGGCCGCGAGCACTTGGTCGATCACGATTTCCTGGCCAAGGATGACGTGGCGAATCTGCTCGCGCATCCGCAGGATCAATTCGGCCAGACTGTGGATTTGCGGCATTGCGGGTGGTTGCTGATAGATATCCGGATTCATGAGGGATTGGTATTAGTGAAGGACTTGGAGCAGGCGTTGAAGATCGGCGGTGGTGCGAGTGAGAATGGCGGAATCGGCGGGCGCGGCCTCCGCCAGAGCGCGGAAAACCCGCTCGCGGGGAATCCCGGCGCGATCCGCCAGAAACTGGAAAAAGTCCTCATCGCGCCTGCCGGAGCGGGTGCAGATCCGCTGGCCGCGTTCGACAACCTGGGCGCGCAGCGGAGCGAGCATCCCGGCTGCGCGATCCAACCGCCATTGAAAATCGCCGAGCGCTTCGAGGTGGTGCTCGTAGCCTCGCAAAGTGGATGGTCCCGCCTCCGCCTCGATCGGGCCGAAACGCGCGAAGTTTTTCCAAAGCCAGAGAACGATCAACACGGCGAGCCCGATGAGAACTGGCCACAGGTGCTTGCCGAGAAGCCCCCACAACGAAAGCCCCGAGCCACGCATGAAAACGACGGTTCCTTCAAATTCGGTCACCTCGATCAGTTTAGCTAACAGCACCGCGTGCTGCTTGTCGCCAATCCAGCGGTTGCGGAGAATCCGCCCGTCCGTGATGACCGTCACGCGCCCCTCCCCACTCGTCGCCGATACGAAAACGCCCGGTTTTTTGCCGCGCAGCGCCACACTGGAATCCGACTCGGCATCGACGCGGAATCTCTCCCCCGCGAACTTGATTTTCTCCGCCTTCACATCCCCGGGACTGGCGGCTCCGTCGCGAAGTTCGATGCCCACACGGTCCAGCATGTCCAGCAGGGCATTCTCAAGTTTGGGTGCCACCGATTGATTCGACCAATCGTTGGTTTCCGAATCCGCATGATCGACTAACAAAACCAGGTGGCCGCCATCGAGCACCCACGCTTCCATCTGCCGGTTGAAACTTTCGTTGCTCAGGATCGAGGCCGGCAGGAACCAGACCGCGTCGTCCCATTGCGGAGCCGTCCACGTCAGCACCGAACGCACCTCGTTGCCGGTTTTCGCGCAAAACCGTTCTGCCGCCAGCCACGGATTCACACGCGCCTTGCCCCTGAAGCCGATCTCGCGCTCGACCTTGGTGTAGTCGCAGGACGTCAGTGACACCATCATCATCCCAATCACTAACAGCAATTTCACCGCTCCCTCCTTTCGCCAAACGGCCATTGACGGCACAGCTGATGGACCTCTTCGTCCGCCGGGCTCACCCCGCCATAGGCCAGCCGGATCCAGGCCCCGGTGATGCTGCGGAAATAGTCCGGGTGAGCCGCGTGACCGGCCGTCTCGACGCGGTGCAAACAATCCCCCTCGGTATCGGACTCCTGGATTTCCACATTTCCGAGTTCGATCACCCGTGAGATGGATCCACGATAAAGCAGCGCCAGAGCCTCCTGCCGCCGCCCTTGCTGCCAGAGTGCCCACGCCGCGGTGGGCACATCCTCAGGCAGGCTGGTGGACGACACCTCCATGCCCATCACCACCCGCGCGGTCGGCAGGCACGCTCGGTCATTCTCAAGCATTCCCCGAAGGCGGAAGGCGTGGCGGTATTTCCAAAGCGCCCATCCGACCAAACCTAACAACAAGGCCGCTGCGCATATCCCGAAAACATACGCCACCATTTGTCCCATCCCGGCCAGCCATGACAGCGGCGTGCTTGGTTTCTTTTTCTTCTTCGGCTCCCACTCCGTCACCGTGTGAACCTTGAAATCCGGATGCGCCTTCACCTCGCGGACGACTTCCGCTGGCTCCCGGACTTCCTCCCCGCGGACATGGCCGGGCATGCCGAAAACCAACAACGCACCTAACAAAACCGCGACCTTCGTCAGCCGCTGGGCCAGCCTCTTGAATACCAGTTCCACATCCCAGCCTTCGATCCATGTCCGGTTGTTGATGTAAATCCCGAAGCCGGCACCAATCATGAAAACATCCGTGAGGGAAATCGCAAGCATCGCGCAGGCCGTCGCGGTGCGCAGGATCAAGAGAGGAATTTCCATTGGCTCGTCCGGGTTCCACGAATCAACCGCAAGCTGCCACGCCCCATCCTGACCTTCCGGAATGAACATCAGCACCAGCCCGAGAATCGCGAGTCCCAGCCAAGCGGCGACCAGATCCGAGGCGAAATAGAGCCACATCACCGCGCCCTCACCACGGCGGACGATCTGCGAGGTGCGCTGGCGGTAAGCCTTGCCCCGCAGGCCTTCGAGGTCCTCGATGGCGAGCGTCACCGGCAGCCACGGCGAAAATCGCGCCCACAGGAAGCGGTGGAAAAACCGCCGATGCCAGACTCGCGGGATTTCCCGCCACACCGAGTGCCACGGCGGCCGTTCCCCGAACAAGCGGCGGCTCAACTCAAACAAAACCATTCGCGAGCCCGCCGGTTTCCACCACCAGAAAAGCATCAATCCGAATAGCGGATAGTCCCACAGTAAAAACCCGGCGATCGCCGTGGGTGCCAGCACCGCCAACCACCAAACGCAGAAACAGCGCCAGAAATCCCGCCGCACCAGCGCGAACCCTAGGTCAATTGCCTCCCAATCGCTGCGCGGGCGGATTTCCGCCGTCACCTCGTCAAGCCGCACGGCCGGACCTCCTTCCCGCCATCAGGAAATACGCGATGTGCAAAATCCAGCCAATGATGCCCACCGTGTATTTCAACGCGGAGGGCAGCGGTTGCGCGGACCAAAACCCCTCGACCACCGCCGCCAGCGTCGTCAGCAGCGCGGCGCCGTAAATCAACGGCAGCGCTTGTTTCGACGCCTCCACCAAGGCCCGCACCCGCGGCAGCCGCCCCGGCCTGAGAATCGCGAGGCCCAGCCGCATCCCTGCCATGCCCGAAACCACCATGCCTAACAACTCAAACGACGAGTGCCCGGCGACGAAGGTCCAGAACGATTCCGGATTGCAGGCGTGATTCACATACCCCGCCGCCGCGCCGAGGTGCAGGCCGTTGAAAACGAGGAAAAACAAAGTCCCGAGCCCCGCCGCCATGCCACCGGCGAAGATTCGGAAATCGATCGCCACATTGTTATAGATATAAAAACAAAACATCATGAAATTCGAGCCATACTCGGACCTCAGGTGGGAAAGCTGCTGCTCGCGCCCGCCATACATCTGCTCCATCGATGCCATGCCATCCGCGCCTAACACCGCCTGAATCCAGCGGATGTCATGATCGGCAGAGAGCATCAAAGCGAAAAACGGCAGCCAGAAAACCGCGCTACACAGCCAGAACAAACGCCACTCGCGCCGCACCGCCTGCGGAAATTTCACCGCCACGAAGGACACCACGTTTTCCCAACCGCCGCGCCGCGTTCGATAGATCAGTTCGTAGCCGCGGATCACCAGCGCGTTGAGCCGTTCCGTGACACGCGCACCATACATCCTGGATTCCGCCAGAGAGAGATCCAGGCACAACTCGCGGAACCGCCGCGGCAGTTGTTCCGCATCCGCGCTGTGCTTGCCATCTTCCACGCTCTCCACCAGCCGTTCATACTCGGCCCAGCGCTCGGCGTTTTGATGTTCGAAATCTCCGGACGTCATTTCAAATGGAGGGTTCGTTGCGTTTTTCCTGCACCCAGTGCGCCATCGCCATCAGACGGTTCACGCCGGTGCTGCCCGTCGCCCCGCTGAGCACGGATGCCTGATCCGCGATCTCCGCCCGCCTGCCGTCCGACCACAATCCCGCCCTCTCCCGAAACAAGGTGAGCGCGCGCATTTCGTTCACGGTTAGACCCACCGGCAATGGCACGGCCGAAATCGGCGGCGGCATTGCAACCACCGGCACCGATGGCACGCGGTCGTAAATCACCACCGTGCCCGCCGCCAGATCGCCCAGCCGCTGAAAGCGCTTCGAAGCCAGACAAGTGGTGATGCCGAAAGCGTAGGTGAAAAACGGCATGCCATCGACGAAGCGCAGGAAATTCCGCACCACCGCCTGCCCGAGCGTGATCGGCGATCCGGTGGCCTGCACCACCCTCAGCCCCATCAGCCGCTTGCCGGGCGTGGCACCGCGTTTGCCGGCTTCGAAAACCACCGGATAGAGCCAATCCAACAGAAACCAGGAAAGCAGCATCAATCCCTCGGCCACCCGCCCGCCAATCGCGATTCCTGCAAACGACAAACCAACTCCACCGGCCGCCAGCACGATCCCGCGAATCGTAAAATCGATCAAATAAGCGCCCACCCGGAGCACTGGCCCGGCCATTCGCAGGCGGATTTCCACGCCCTCGGCGAGTTCCACCGATTGCAGGGTATCGAGTTTGTTCGTTTCCACCATGATGCCGTGTTCCTGGCGAAACTAGGCCAATGCGAGCGCAGGTAAAGCCCGGGACGCCCGACTTGACGGAAATTCCCCCATCCGCCGCACCGCTATTTCATTTTCTCCATCAGATTCACCAGGTAGTCACGCGCCCGCCGCGCCCGCTCAAGCATGCCATGCACCGACTCGTTCTCGCGGGATGAGAGTTCGAGGATCAGGGAGCCGGAAAAGTGGCAGCGTTTCAGTTCATGGAGGACCCACGGCCAATCGATATGGCCGTCGCCTGGCGCGAGATGTTCGTCACGGTCGCCCCGGTTGTCATTCACATGCACCAGATGAAGGTGGCCGGAAAGTTTCTGGATCACGCTGCCGAGTTCCCGAGCCAGAAAAGCGTGCCCGGTATCGAGGCACGCACCCACCTCGCAGTTGCGGATGCTGCCTAGCAGATAGAGCATGTCGTTGGTGTGACCGAACAACAGGTGGGGCAGCATGTTTTCCAAGATCAAGTGCAGGTCCAACTTGCAGCAACGCTCGGCGACGATGTTGAGCGTCTCGGCGGCATTCCTCATCCGCACGAGGAACTCGGCGTCGTCCGGCCGCCCAGCCCGCTCGGGCCCCGGGTGCAGCACGATGTTTTTGACACCCAGCGCTTTCGCAGCATCACAGGCCGCCAGCAGCTCATGCACCGCCTCCGCCCGCGCCGCCGGATCCAGCGCCGTGATATCAATTTTTTCGGCGAACGGCGCGTGAAACGAAACCGGATTCAGGCGCAGCCCGCGCAGCCGCGCGCTGGCCCACTCGACGTCCTGGTGATTGTGATAATCCAAATGCGCGGGAAACGAACACACTTCGATGGCGTCGAATCCGCTGTCGCGAATCTCGTCGAGCACTTCGAGGATGGGGCGGCTGTAAAAACATCCGGTGGATAAACCAATGGGCCAAGGTTTCATGGGTGTGATGAGTTATGGGTTGCGAGCATGGGTGAGAGCTTGATGGTAACGATAAAGATTGCACTCGCCCACCGATGGGCCAATACAAAAGCCTTTTTCCCGGGTGGAAACGCAGTTAAAATCCACCAGTTCGTCCACCCCGGTCGCCCACAGCCCGGCGAACAAGCGAGTGTAAAAATCCGCGCGCGTTCCCGCCTCATAGTCGCCCCAGTTCACCCCCCACCCGTGTTCCGGATTCTCGAATTTCGAGCGGATCAATCCCGCAACGTGACGGGGATGCCAGCCCTCAGCCATCAGCACCCGCGTCACCAACTGGATCCCGGCGGGCTTCAACAACCGGTCGTTAGGCCACTCCAACAAATTCCCCACACAGGGCGGCAAGCGCTCCAGCGTGCCGCCATAAATTTCTTCCCACGGTATTTCCGGGCTCTGCGATACGGAATAGTAGTCATTGTGAAACGCCCGCAGCGACGAACTGAGATATTCATCCAGCAGCTTCCCTGTTCCTTTTTCCCACAATGGAATCCGCCCGCTCGCCCGCCGCGCCAGCTCTTTGACACGTTCGGAATTCTGCCGGCATTCGATCGCCTGGCCCACGTCCATTTCATAAAGCGGAATCGCCTTGAACTGCGGCAAATCGCCAGCCACCCCCGAATCGCCACCCGCTCCGGACATTCCGGGCTTGAGGTAGTTCGTATAAGGCATTCGCACCATCCGGGTGTGCAGCGGATCGCCGTATTCGGAGATATCGATGGAAATCAACTCCCGCTGCTGCGTGGAACAAGGCCCCACGTGGACCGCCGTGATTTCCACCGGCACCGCCGTCTGCGGCGCGGCCTCCCATTTGATCCGATGAGCAAAGTATTCCATCAGCAGGGCGATGCCGGTGAACCGCCCCTGCAGCTCCAAACTCATCTCCGCAGCCACTCCGCCGCCCAACCGCTCCAGGCAGGCCGCCACCAATTCCGGGGCCGGATTCAACGCCGCGATCCGCCGCGCCACCTCGGAATCCAATCGCACCCGCCACACAAAATGGTGCCCCTGCCCAGTGATTAAATGCAGCGGCTCGATCCCCCACTCCAGCAACAACGCCTCGATCACCCGCACGACCGGCTCCTGCAATTGGAAAGTCCGCACCGGATCGGCGTAGGCTTCTCCCGGCGCATCGAAGTTCACATACTCCAGATCCAGATGCAGCAGCAACGATTTGTGGTCCGCCAGTGAGCGCGCGATGTCGAGTTCCCGATCCAAAAACCACTGGAGTTCTCGCGGCGGGTGCAACTCGGAGCGCTGGAACTGACAACCGTCCGAATGGGTCAGATAAATCGCCGTCGCCGCCTCCAAAGTATCGCCACCCAAATACTCCACCAACCGCTGCCGCACAGCCGGGTCTGCATAAATCGAATTCATCGGACGAACGGGGGGGGGAGGCTCAAACACAAGCAACGCCCACCGATTGCGGACATTGAAAAACTTAGCTCATCTTTTAAAAAAATCGACCATCGAGTGGCAAGGCAATTCGACCCTATTTCAGCCGCACACCCGTGCCGAATTCTGCCATTCGCCGGCTGGTGGCGAGTGCTTTGCAACTGGAGCTGCGAAAGGAAATCAGCGGAAAATTCGTGGCGGGCGAGTGGCGGGCGGACTTGGCTGGCTACGATGAATCCCAAGCGGCGGAAAAACGGAAAACCCGCGACTTGGACGAAGCATGGCGCGATTGATTGACTCCTCGCTCTGGGTGGACATCTGTTCCCGGCCATTTCCCGTGTTTAGGGCTCGACTTCCAGACCATCCATCTTGTGGCAAATCACTTTGATAGATGCCCCTTTCCCCTTGCGGGAAATCTGTAAAAGCATAAAAACATACGCATGAGAACGACCATCGACATTCCCGATCCATTGTTCCGCGAGGTGAAAGCGACGGCAGCTCGGAAGGGGGTGCTGCTTAAGGAATTCATCACGGCGGCGTTGATCCGGGAGGTGGCGGGCGAGTCGCAGGGGCCTACGGCGGCCGAGCATGAAAAACGGATCGCCGGGTTTTTGCGTGGCATCCAAGCGGCGAACACCGTGCCGGTTCCAGCGCTCGACCGGGATGAACTCCACCAACGCCGCTAAGCGAAATGGATCGGGTGTTTGCGGATACGAATGTCTTCCTCTACGCGGCCTCCATGGCCGCTGAGGATGCACGGAAAAAACAACTCTCGGCGGCGGTGATCCGGCATCCCGGGCTGATCGTTTCCTCGCAGGTGCTCCAGGAATTCATTTCCGCCGCCCTCCGGCGTCCGGCACTGGGGCTCGGTGAGGCACAGATCGATGTCTGGCTTGGTTTCCTTCCGGAGCAGTTGCAGCTGCTTACCCTGCCCGTCATCCGCCACGCGGTGATGCTGCGGCGGCGTTACCAACTTTCCCATTGGGACAGTACCATCGTCGCCGCCGCGTTGGCTGCCGGATGCCACACTTTGTATTCCGAGGATCTCTCCCACGGTCAAATCTTTGATTCCCTCACCATCCAAAACCCACTTCTCTAAAATCTTCTCTGTTCTCTGTTCTCTGTTCTCTGTTCTCTGTTCTCTGTTCTCTGTTCTCTGATCACCTTCCCCTTCTGCCCATGCCCCATCCCTCTCTCGAAAAACTCCCACTCGCCTCCATGGATGTGGCGGCGGACAAGCAGCGGCTGCTGCGCCAGCTCTTTCCCGAGGCTTTCACCGAGACCACGGACGAAACGGGCGCGGACCAGGTGGCGCTGGACTTCGAGAAACTCAAAGCAGTGCTCGGAGAGCACGCCGCATTGACCGAGCCGGGGCAGGAACGCTACGGGCTGGATTGGCCGGGAAAACGCGATGCGCTGCGAGCCGTGCAGGCTCCTTCCTACGGCACGCTCATCCCCGCGCCGGAGGAATCCGTAAATTGGGAAAATACGCAAAACGTCTTCATCGAGGGCGATAACCTGGAAGTCCTCAAGCTGCTCCAGAAGTCTTATTACGGGAAGGTGAAGATGATCTACATCGATCCACCCTACAACACCGGCAACGACTTCGTCTATCCAGACAACTACGCCGAATCGCTCGATACCTACCTCCGCTACACCGGCCAGGTCGATGACCAGGGCTTCAAAACCACCACCAACTCCAAAGACTCCGGCCGCTTCCACTCAAACTGGCTACGCATGATGTATCCCAGACTCTACGTGGCGAAGAATTTGCTGCGGGAGGATGGGGTGATCTTTATTTCGATTGATGATAATGAAGTCACAGCCGTCCCATAGCCTCTCCAGAGCGGTCTGGAAGCCTTGAGTTCTCGTC
>JBBECN010000135.1:0-24779 GCA_040881795.1 Akkermansiaceae bacterium | reverse complement strand
GGAGTGCTGTGGAGCCTCAGGGATCTCAGGGTCGGAGTTTGAAGCCGGGATCCTCGCATCGTTGTCCACCCACTCCCTTCTCCTTCGGTCTCTCAAATTGCTGTTAGTCGAAAGGAGTAGGTCACTGATTCGGTTCGTTTTCCCCTAAGTTAGTGCCATTCAAGGCCCCGGAGTCCCGCGCGCTCATCAGGGCTTCACGAGGGTCTTGAAACCCCCGTAGGCCATGCGGCTGCAATCGAAGAGCGGCTCGTCCGATCCCCCGGGGCACACTTCCTTGGTGCGGGGGCGGCCATCACCTTGACGTTGAGCTGCTCTGCCGTCACCCTGCCGGAGGCCCATGCGCTCATAGTATTGACCGCCTGCCACTTTCGGAATTGAAACACTTAAAAAGCAAAATTACTGTTACCCATTTCCGCAAGGGGGGTGGCCTGACAGAATTTCATTCGGGTCGGTCCACGCGGCCTCGTGGCCTTTGGCGTAGTTGAACAATTGTTTGTGCAGGTAGGGCAAAAATTTCCCGCGCTCCTCCTTGGGAAGTTTGGCAACGATCGCTCCGTTGAGCGCCCGCATCATTTTCTGCATGAGATTCAGTGTGAGTTGGCGTCCCTTGCGGGCTTTTTGCACCTGCTTGTGGTTCAATTGTTCCTCAGAAACCTCCACCAATTCATGATTGGTCAAATTCCAGCGGACCATCAAGCCGTCGAGTGGCTGCGGTCCGTGATCGCGTGTCAGTTCATCCATGCGTTGGGTGTAGCGCATCCGGCGGCGGGCGGCTAAGAAAAAATTCCGCCGTCACGCCTGCGATTGGGCGAGCAGCTCAACGATGTGGGTGAGCACTTCGTCGCGGTCATTGCCCGCGAGGCCGAGCGCGAGTTGGGCGGTGAGCAGGCCGTAGTGCAGGCCGATGTCATGGCGCCGACCTTGCAACTCATGGGCGAGGTATCGCTCGCGGACGGCGAGTTCGGAGAGGGCGGTGGACAAATCCACGCGGCCGCCGCCGAGCTGCCGGGCGAGAATCTCCATCACGGTAGGCGTCAGCACGTGGAGTCCGAAAAAACACAGGTAGTTGCCGGCGCGCAGGCCGGGGATGACGAGTTTTTGCTCGGCCTCGGTGGGCGTGGGTTTTTCGAGCACGGATTCGATTTCATAAAAGCGGTCGCTGCCGGGGACGCGGCGGCCGCCGATGGCACCGTAGTTCGGCAACTTGCTCTCGTGGGTGGCTTGCACGGCGGAAACCGAGCATTTTTCCTGGGCGATGGTGCTGAGAAGTTGGGCGGTGCATGACGCATCGGTGCGGCTGAGGTAGAGGTGATCGCCGACCATCAACAGAAACGGATCGCTGCCGGTGAAGGCCGCCGCGCAATGCACGGCGTGGCCGTAGCCGAGGGCTTCGGGCTGCGTGATAAAACGCATCCGCCGCGCGTGTGGACCGGCGGCCGCGGCGTAGGGGGCCTCGTCGCCAGGGCAAATGACCACGGCGATTTCTTCGATGCCGGCGCCGGTGATTTCCTCGGCGAGAATGGCGAGCGCGGATTTGGATGCGCCGTCGCGATCGACGAGAGTCTGGAGCGGGAGGGTGCGCTGGTTTTTTCCGGCGGCGGTGATGACGGCTTTCGTGACTTTCACGACGTGGATAGTGTCCGACCGAAATGCGAAGGCAAGAGGCTATTCCAGACTATTCCAGCGCTGACCTGAGATCCGCAGCTGCGCTGCGGGCGCTGGTGGGCGGATCGGGAACGAAGGTGAAATCATCTTCAAAATCCGGGGCGAGCAGTGACTCGGTTTTGGCGGGATCCAAGGTGAGGGTGGCAGTTTCCTGATGGCGGGCGGCAAGCTGGCTGGCTTTTGCCAAGGCGGCGAGCGTGGCGGGTGGGGCGCCGTTGGCGGCTTGGAGGTTGCGGGGGACGCTATCGATCGGATCAAGGTGGACGATGGTGGCGGCTTCCGGCGCGGCTTTGAGCTCCTCGAATTTGCGGGCGGTGGTCAGCACGCGGGTTTCGAAGGAGCCGACCGCATTGTTGTAATTTTCAACCGCATTGCCGAGCGAGCGACCGAGTTTTGAAAAATGCTCGGCGAGTTTTCCAAGGCGTTCGTGGAGGGTGCGGCCGAGTTGGGAAATTTCACGGGCGTTTTCGGCGATGGATTCCTGACGCCAGCCGAACGCAACGGCGCGCAGCAGCGCGATCAATGTGGTGGGCGTGGCGAGAATCACACCTTGATCGACGCCGCGCTCGATCAGCCCGGGGTCGCTCTGGAGGGCGGCGGAGAAGAACGATTCACTCGGGAGGAAGAGCACCACAAATTCGGGCGCTTGGGCGAATTGGGCGGAGTAGTTTTTCGAAGAAAGTTGCTGGATGTGGGTGCGGACCTGGCGGGCGTGGCGGTTGAGCGCCTCTTCGCGGATGCCGTCTTCGGTGGCTTCGAGCGCATCGAGGTAGCCATCCATCGGAGTTTTGGAATCGACGACGATGGATTTGCCGCCAGGCAGGCGGACGACAAGGTCGGGGCGGAGTTTTTTCCCCTCGTCGGTGGTCGAATTGTGCTGCACCTCGAAATCGCAGTGTTCCTGCATGCCGGCGAGTTCCACCACGCGGCGCAACTGCATTTCTCCCCACTGGCCGCGGCCGGTGGGCTGGCGGAGGGCTTTGACGAGCGAGGCGGTTTCGCGTTGCAGGCCGAGCTGGCCCTCGCCGAGCGCGCGGACCTGCTCCTTGAGCTCGGAATACGCACCTTCGCGGGCTTTTTCGATCTCACCGATGCGCAGCTCAAATTTCCCAAGCGACTCGGCGACCGGCCTGACGAGCGTCTCGATGGCGATCTTGCGCTTTTCGATTTCCCCCTTGGCCTCCTCGGTTTGAGTGGCGAGCGAGGATTTGGCGAGGTGGAGGAATTGCTCGGATGACGATTTCAGGGCATCGGCGGAGAGCACCTTGAAGGTGTCGGAAAGTTTGATTTCCGCGCGTTCGAGCAGGGCTTGTTTTTCGGCGGCGGCCTTGATTTCGGCATCGAGGCGGGTGCGGAGCTCGGTGAGCTGGTTGCGGAAAGTTTGGGATTCCTGCTCGTTGCGGTCGGATTCGGCGGATGTCTGCGCGAGGCGGGCTTCGATTTCGGAGGCGCGGCGTTCTTCGGCCTTCAAACGCTCGGCGGCGGCGGAAATCCTGCCGGAAGCGGCGAGTTTGGTGAAAAGCCAGCCGAAGAAGAGTCCGAGGATGGCGGCGATGATTTCGGGTAGAAATTTGGCGAGTTCGGGTGGCATGGTGGATTTGTCCTTGCGGGTGGCGGCTGGCTCGGTTTCGTAGGGAGTGTCGCCGGGCGCGTTTGTCGTATCGAATGGCCCGGTGATACGCAAACCAAACTCCTCAATCTTATGGCTAACACACTCCCCGAACTCGGCTACGCCTACGACGCGCTCGAACCCCACATCGACGCACGCACGATGGAAATTCATCACTCGAAGCATCACAACGCCTACATCACCAATCTCAACAACGCGATCGCCGGCAAAGCCGACCTCGAAGCCAAGAGCGCCGATGAGCTGATCCGCAACCTCGCCGCCGTGCCCGAGGACATTCGCACTGCCGTCCGCAACAACGGCGGTGGCCACGTGAACCACTCGTTTTTCTGGAAAGTCATCGCTCCCGGTGGCGCGAAGGCTCCTTCCGGCGATTTGGCCGCCGCGATTGATGCGGCGTTTGGCTCCTACGACGCTTTCAAGGAAGCCTTCGCCAAAGCGGGCGCGACCCGATTCGGCTCCGGCTGGGCATGGCTCTGCAAAAAGGCGGACGGCTCGCTGGTCGTTTGCTCATCCGCAAATCAGGACAACCCGGTGATGGGCCCTGATTTCGGCGGCTGCGGCAATACCCCGCTCCTTGGGCTCGATGTCTGGGAGCACGCCTATTACCTGAACTATCAGAACCGCCGCCCTGACTACATCGCCGCATTCTGGAATGTGGTGAACTGGGACGTCGTCGCAGCGAACTTCGCCAACTGATTTTTCTGCGAATTCCTTCAAATCGCGTCCGTCTCTTTTCTGAGGCGGGCGCGATTTTTTTGTGACTTTCAAATTCGCACATCGCGCTCGCATTTCAGCGCTAGCGGGGATACGGCACATGAGTGCACGGTGAGCAGGACAATCGGGGAAAACCCAAGGCGGTTTTCAGGTCGCTGTGGGTCGTGTTTTTTTTCCAGGGGATGACGCCGGGCTTTTGGTTGCCGGCGATGACCAACATTCTCAAGGCGGAAGGATTGAGTGCCTGGGTCTCGCTGGTGTTCGTGGTGCCTCCGGTTTGCGCAATGATCTCGCCACTGATCGGTGGTGCCTTGGCGGATCAACGCGTCCCGGCGAACCGGCTCTACGTCTGGTCGTCGATGATTGGTGCCGGGGTGCTGGCGGCCGCGTTCTGGTGCCTCGATGCGGGATTGCACCCGTGGTGGTTTGTAATTTTGTTAGGCGTGTATTCTTTGTTTTCGGGGCCTGCCTGGGGACTGGTCACCACCGTCGCCCTGACCCATCTATCAAGTGGCGAGCGCCAATTCCCACTGGTGAGACTCGGCGCGACCATCGGCTGGATGGTGGCCGGGGTGATGACGAGTTATTTATTGGCCGGAGACACCAGCCCGAAGGTCGGCTATGCCTCGGCAGTGACCCGTATGATCGGTGCGATCATCGGCTTGTGGATGCCTCACACGCCTCCGTTAGGTAGGGCTTCGTCATGGAAAAGCCGGTTGGGCCTGGATGCGTTCCGGCTGATGAAACAGCGCGATCATTGTGTGTTCTTTGTGGTGACAGCGTTGTTTTCCATACCTCTAACCGCATTCTACATGTATGCGCCGGAGTTGCTCAAGGTGCTGGGTGACGGACGTTCCACCGCCACGATGACGATCGCCCAGCTGACCGAAGTTCTGGCGATGTTATTAGTGGGTCGGGTGATGATTCGCTATCGGGTGAAGACCGTGCTGCTTTGGGCGCTGGGTCTCTCGGCGGTGCGCTTTGGCATGAGCGCCTACGCCGGCGCGAGCGGTTCCATCGCGTGGCACATCGGCGGCATCGCGTTGCATGGCATGTGTTACACATTTTACTTCATCACCGCGCAGGTGTTTCTGGACCGCCGGGTGGATCCGGGGATGAAAGGCCAGGCGCAGGGCTTGCTCTCGCTGGTGTCGGGCGGGCTCGGGCCACTGGTCGGCGCGCTCGTCTGCGGCTGGCTGCGCAATCACCTGGTGACGGCCGACGGCCAAGGCTGGATGGACTTCTGGGCGGTGCTCGCCGGCATGATCGTGGTGTGTTTTGGAATATTCCTGATGTTCTACAAAGGATTGGGCGAACGAAGCCCGGCGATTTAGAGTCTTTAGCGCTCCCCTACCCCGCTCCATCATGAAGCAAACAAATCGAAAAAAACTTGAAAATCAAAGAGATACCGCTGGCCGGACTCGAACCGGCACGGGATTACTCCCAACAGATTTTAAGTCTGCGATGTCTACCATTCCATCACAGCGGCTTTCTCAGGACGGCAGGTGGATTGCCGTGGGACGGGAGTAAGACCGATCTGTCCGGCGGCGTCTAGCCTTGGCTTGCGGGAGGGCGAAATTTTCCGGATCAGGCGAGCCAGTCGCCGTGGTCAAGGCGCTGGGCTTCATCGACTGCGCCGAGCCATTCCCAGACCCAGGCGGTGAGGGTTTCGCCGTCGGCGCGGGTGACACTGGTTTGAACGCGGCGATATTCGCTGTCCTCGGATTCTCCGGCGGAAACGCCCTCGAAGGCATCGAGGTTGCCCAACATTTCAGGTTCGACCGAATACACCTCGCCGACGATGTCATCGCCCGTCTCGTCAAGCACGAGGCCTGGATACCAGGAAATGCGATAGAGCCGGCCTGAGATCCGGCCGTCGGCGACGAGCTCCGCGCCATCCATGCGGAAGTGATTGGAACCACCGCGGCGCAGCGTTCCGTAAACGAAGACGAGTTCGCGTGGGGCGGACATGGGCGGAGCGGAGGTTACTTGTCGGAGCGGTGGCCGAGCTCGTTGTCGAGCATCTGCTTGAGGTCGTCGATGCCCTCACCGAGGTCGGCGGAGATCGGGATGATGTCCACTTTGGGGAATCGATCGCGGAAGATGGCAAGGTTTTCAGCCGCACCTTCGAGGTCCATTTTGTTGGCGATGATCTTCCACGGGAAGCGGGCGAGTTCATCGTCGTATTCCTTGATTTCGCGACGGAGGATTTCGAGGTCGGAAATCGGATCGCGGCCTTCGCTGCCTGCCATGTCGATGACGAATAGCAGGACGCGGCAACGGGTGATGTGACGGAGGAATTCGTGGCCGAGGCCGCGGTTTTCATGCGCGCCTTCGATGAGACCGGGAATGTCGGCGATGGTGCAGCGGCGGAAACCGGGAAACTCCACGACGCCGACGACCGGTTGGAGCGTGGTGAATGGATAGGAGGCGACTTTCGGCTTCGCTGCGGAAATTTTCCCAATCAGGGTGGATTTGCCGGCGTTGGGGAATCCGACGAGTCCGGCATCGGCGATGCGGCGGAGTTCGAGGTAGAAGACCGCTTGATCTCCAGGGGTGCCGAGCGTGTGCTCGACCGGGGTGCGGTTGGTGGCGGTCTTGAAATTCCAGTTGCCTTGGCCGGGTTCGCCACCTTTGCAGAGCAGGAATTCCTGGCCGTTTTCGGTGAGGTCGGCGATGGGTTCGAGGTCGATGCCTTCATCGCCGCGTTCGTATTCGACGGCTTCCTGGACGGTCACTGCGTTGCTGCGGTAAACGACGGTGCCGGGAGGGACCTTGCCGATGACGCGCTTGCCGCTTTTGCCGGTTTTTCGCCCGCCCGCGCCGTTTTTGCCATCCTCGGCGATGAGCTTGGGGTCGTAGTGATAGGCGCGGAGATTGTCCACGGAGGGGTCCACCACCAGCACGATATCGCCGCCGCCGCCGCCGTCGCCACCATCAGGGCCGCCGCGGGGGACAAATTTTTCCCGACGCCACGAAACAACGCCGTTACCGCCGTCTCCCGCTTTGCCGAAAATCCGTATGTGGTCGATAAACATGGGCGCACCCTTGCCACCACCGACCCGGCTGGTCAACGGCAATGGTAAGTCTGGCGCTGATTTCATCTCATCGCCAACCGAGAAACTTTGCACCGCAGCCTGGCCGCGCGCGCTTTATGGGATCATCCGCAAGTCCAGCGTGAAGGGGAAATCCGGGCTGATGGGTGCTTCGCGGGCCTCGATTTTTCCGCCGCTGTGGCCGTGCGGGAAGAACCGGGCAAGCCTGCGGGATTCGGCTTCGTAGGAATTCACCGGGAAACTGTCATGACTGCGGCCACCCGGGTGCGTTGCATGATAGGTGCAACCGCCCAGCGAGCGATCGTTCCAGGTGTCGAGTAGATCCAAGACCAGCGGCGTGTGAACAGGAATGGTCGGGTGGAGGCAGTTCGGCGGTTGCCAGGCGCGGTAACGCACGCCGGCAACGAATTCGCCATGCACGCCAGTGGATTGCAGCGGCAGCTTGATGCCATTGCAGGTGATTTGGTGGCGCTCGCCGGTCATGCCGCGAACCATCACCTGCATGCGTTCCACCGAGCTATCGACGTAGCGCACGGCCGAGCCGGCCCCGCCTTCCTCGCCGAGCACATGCCACGGCTCAATGGCGTGGCGCAGTTCCACCTGGATGCCGCGTTGCACAAACTCACCGATCCTCGGAAAACGGAATTCGAGGTGCGGCGCGAACCAATCCTGCTCGATCCAATAACCGCTCTCACGAAGGTCCTCCAGCACATCGCAGAAATCCTGCCAGATGAAGTGCGGCAGCATCCAACGGTCGTGAATCGCGCTGTCCCAACGCACCAGCGGCTTGGTGTAAGGTTCCCTCCAGAATCGGGAAACCAGCGCGCGTAGGACGAGGTGCTGTGCGAGACTCATCTGATAGTGAGGCGGCATCTCAAAATTCCGCATCTCCAGCAGACCGAGTCGGCCGGTGGCGCTGTCCGGGCTGTAAAGTTTATCGATGCAGAATTCCGCGCGGTGGGTGTTGCCGGTGGGATCAATGAGCAGATTGCGGAAGGCGCGGTCCACCTGCCAGGGCAGCGGCGGCTCTAGGCCTTCGAGAGTTTTAAAAGCGACTTCCAGTTCGTGGATGGAATCGTTGCGCGCTTCATCCACCCGCGGTGCCTGTGAGGTGGGTCCGACGAAAAGCCCGGAGAACAAGTAGCTCATCGACGGGTGATGATTCCAAAAAGTGATCATGCTGCGCAGCAAATCCGGCCGCCGCAGCAGCGGACTGTCCGAAGGAGTTTCACCGCCGATGATGATGTGATTGCCGCCGCCGGTGCCGCAATGGCGGCCATCGACCATGAACTTCTCGGTCACTAAACGGCAGAGATGCGCTTCCTGATAGATTACCGAGGTGTTGCGCACGAGTTCATTCCAAGAGGCAGACGGTTGCAGGTTCACCTCGATCACACCGGGGTCAGGCGTCACTTTGACCACACTGAGGCGGGCGTCAAAGGACGGCGGCGTGCCTTCCAGCACGACGGACATATTGAGCGCGGAGGCGGTTTTTTCAATCGTCGCCACAAGATCGATGAAATCTTCCGTCTCATCCACCGGCGGCAGGAAAATATGCAGACGTCCATTGCGCGGCTCGACGCAAAGCGCGCTGCGGGTGATCAATGCGGCGGATTCCTGCTCGCCCGGCTTGATTTCCCAGGGGTCGTCTTCCGGCACAGCTCCGCCGGAGCTGGCGGCGATGTATTCGGCGAGATTTTCCGGCTGAATCACCGGCTGGGCGCGTGAGATTTCCAACTCGCGCCGCTGAAGCGCGATTGCGCTGCCCGGATGTGGCGGCAGTGGAGCGAGGGCACGCGTGGGATCCTGCGGGACGTGCCACGGGTATTCCGATTCCTTCACCCATGGCAGCGAATCTAACGGCAATCGATAGCCCATCGGCGAGTCACCCGGCAGCAGGTAAAGAGTTTCATCACGGAGAAACCACGGCCCGCTCGTCCAACGAGGTCCGTCGCGAGTGGTCCGGCGTTCGAGAGGAAGCGCGTATCCCACCACTTCATCGAGCCCTTGATCGAACAACCGGGCGAAGCGATCGCGCTCAAGTTTGTCCTTCAAGTTGCATTTCAAAGCATCCACATTGGTCGGGAGGCGGCGCTCCCTCCAGAGGTAGTAAAACACATCCTCGTAGGCTGGGATGAGCCATTTGGGCTCCGCACCGAGCGCCTCCGCAAGCGCCTTGCCGAAGCGCTCGGCATGGGTCGCATCGTATTGGTAATCGACGGATTCATCGGCGATGAGTGAGACGTCCTCCCACATCGGCAGGCCATCCTTGCGCCAATAACAGGCGAGCGACCAACGCGGCAACATTTCGCCCGGATACCATTTCCCCTGACCGTAAAACAACAACCCGCCGGGGGCGAACTCAGAGCGCAGACGCTTGATCAACTGACCTGATAGAAGACGCTTGGTCGGCCCGGTCGCCGCGTTGTTCCACTCGTCACCATCGAAATCATCCATCGAAATAAACGTCGGCTCGCCACCCATCGTCAGGCGCACGTCCATGGCATCCAGGTCCTCATCGATTTGCTGTCCGCAATTCTGAATGTCCGCCCATTGATCATCGGTGTAGGGCAGCGTGGTGCGCGGCGATTCGTAGATGCGCGTCACGGTCATTTCGTGTTCCATCACCGATTCGCACGGCTCGACGGCACCGGTGACAGGCGCGGCGCTCGATGGGTCCGGCGAGCAGGCCAACGGCAAATGCCCCTCGCCCGCCAGCAACCCGGAGGTCGGGTCGAAACCAATCCAACCGGCACCCGGCAGATAGACTTCGGTCCAAGCGTGGAGATCGGTGAAATCAATATCGGTCCCCACCGGGCCGTCGAGCGATTTCACATCCGGCTTCAATTGAATCAAATAGCCCGAGACAAAGCGCGACGCGAGTCCAAGGTGGCGCAGCAAGGTGGCGAGCAACCAGGCGGAATCCCGGCATGACCCGGAGGCCAATTCCAAGGTCTCCTCAGGCGTCTGCACGCCGGGCTCGAGGCGGATCTTGTAGGAAACCGCCTCTTGCAGCGCGGAATTTATTTCCACCATCACATCGATGGTCCGTCCGGTCTTGTCCTTGAAACGCTCGATCAGTTTGGAAAGCAGCGGCCCGGGTGTTTCCACTTTGAGGAAGGGCGCCAATTCGTGCGCCTGCTCGGCATCGTAGCTGAAAGGGAATTCCTCAGCGGCCGGTTCGAGGAAGAAATCGAAGGGGTTGAGAACCGACATTTCGACGACCAGATTCACCTCAATGTCCAACCGTTCCATCGGCTCGGGAAACATCAGGCGCGCGAGGTAATTCGCCTGCGGGTCCTGCTGCCAGTTGATGAAATGTTCCTCGGGACCGACTTTGAGGCTGTAGGAAAGGATGTTCGAGAGGCAATGTGGGGCGGGTCTCAGTCGTACCACGTGAGGGCCATGGCCGATCGGGCGTTCGTATTGATAACTGGTGCGGTGGTGCAGGGCGACGTGGATCGACATAAGGGTTGGTTTCTTACTTAGCAACTTCGGTGCCGAATTGCCACCAAACTGGCGACAGAATTCACCGGGATACCCCGCGCGTCGAATCTTCTCGCCCAGAGGCCCGGGGTTTTGCGTGATTGGGCGGTGAGCAACGCATTTTTCGAGATCCAGAACGCCCGGGTTTGGCGCGGCGAAACGCTCGCGCTGCGCGACTTTTCGCTGACGTTGCGGCACGGCGAGAGCGTCGCGATTCTGGGCCCGAATGGCGCTGGCAAGAGCTCGCTTCTGAAGCTGCTCACCGGGGAAGTGCGGCCGGAGGCGGATCCGCAGTCGCATTGCCGGTTGCTTGGCGACGAATTGTGGGCGCTGGAGGAAATCCGCCACCGCATCGGCGTGGTGATGCCGGAGGAGGTGGCCCGCTTCGGCCCCAATGATCTGGCCTGCGATGCGGTGCTCTCGTCGCTGCGCGGTGCCTACGGCCGGACGCGCGACATGCGGTTTTCCCAAGCGGAAAAATCCCACGCCGCCCGCGCGATGGAAATGCTCGGCGTCAGCCACCTTGCTGGCCGTGAATTCAGCACGCTGTCATCCGGCGAGCGACGGCGTATCCTGATCGCCCGCGCACTCGTCCATCAGCCGGAGGTTCTGGTGCTCGACGAGCCATCGACCGCACTCGACTTCGCCGCAGCACTCACCCTGACCGGCACCCTGCGTTCACTGCTCCATCACGGCCGGGATCTGGTGCTCGTCACCCATCATCCCGGAGAAATCCCGCCGGAGATCGACCGCGTGATCCTGCTGCGCGAGGGCCGGATCTTTGCCGATGGCAACAAGCGCCAAATCATGACCTCCCGCCGTCTCAGCGAACTCTATCAGGTGAATTTGAAAGTCAGTTGGGCCGGCGGGTGGTGCCATGTTAGAAACCCGATGGGACCGTGCGGCGATTGATCATGAATTCGCGGTTTTTTCGAACTGCGCAAAAGTTTCCGCAGCCAAACCGTCGAGCACCTTCTGATGCATTTCCAAGAGCTTGTATGCAGCGGGCAATGCGGCCATGGCCGCACCAATTTGCCATAGGTGAATACGGCCGGAGAATGCAGTTTTCGCGCGCAGCGTCCATCAGGAATTGGCGGGCGCTCCGTGAGTGGAATCAGGCGTGGCGGGTGGTGAAGAAGACTTCCATGCGATGATGAAGGTCGTCGTAGAAGCGCTTTTTAATGGCTTCGAGGGCGGTGCGCTTGTCGGTCTCCGCGACGCCGATCAATTGTTCTTCGAGTTTCATTTTCTCGGCGAAGGACCTCTCCATTTCGGTGAGCGAGTCGAGAAACTCGCGCGCGGCGCGAGTGTGCTCGACGCCATCGACGAGCGCCTCTTCCAAGCGCTGGTTGCGGGTGACGGCGATGAGGTTGCCATGGGTGAGCTGGTCCATGTAGCGGACGCGGCTCTGGCGGAAGGCGCGGTGCTCGGTGTCGAAAGTGATTTCATCGCGGTCCACCAGCGTGTCGTAGGGGCCGGGCTTGGTGAAAAATTTCACGATCAGCGGGATGGTATCGACGAGCATGAACAGCGCCGTCAGCACGATGTAAGTGTAGAATGCGAATTGCCCGCCTTCATTTCCTGCTAGAAAAAGTTCGTGAAGCGCAAGTGTCTGCGTGAGGATGTCGCGGCGGGGCTCGTCGCGCATGGAATCGATGCGGTTCACCTCTTCGGTGGCGACGCCGGCGAGCTCGCCCTGGACGCGGGTGAATTCGACGAGGCGGGTGTCGATTTGCTGTTTGATGGTATCGCGCAGGGCATTTTGTTGGGTGACAAACTGTTCGGCTTGGTCGTTTTCCACCTTTTGTTTGAGGCCGGCGACGCGCTCGGCCTCGGTTTTGTTAGCGAGGGTGATTTCCGCAAGTTTCGCTTCGAACAAGCCGATGGCGGCGGCTTCGGCTTGGCGTGACTGGGTTTCGAGGCTGGCTTTTTCCGCAGTGAGATGTTCGAGCAAGCCCCCGAGGCGTTTGGATTCCTCGCGGCGGGGTTCGAGTTGGTCGGAGCGGATCGAGCGTGCGCGCGGGCCTTCGCCGGCGAGGCCCGAGCGCTGGCCGTTGAGTTCCCGTTCAAACTCCGCCTGCCAGAATCCGAGCTCGGTTTGCAGCTTGGTGTATTGCGGTGTGACCTCGGCGGCCTGTTTTTCAACGACGGCAAGGCGCTCGCGGAATGGCGCGGTGCCTTCATCGATGGCGGCCTTGAGTTCGGTCTGTTGGGCGGCGGTGAGGCCGGGGATGGCCGAGCTTGCGTCTTCATTTTCCTGAAGAATGAACTTTGCTTGGAAAGATTCGTTCCAGCGCTGACGTTGCTCGGCGAGCGCGGATTCGAGCGTGGTAACTTGGCCACGAATTTTCTCCTTCTCCTTGTCGAAACCGGCACGGACGACCTCGATTTCCGCCGCGCGATCTTTTTCAATCACCGAGGAGATCGTGTCGCGGAAGAGCAACAGCACCAGCGGGTGGGCAATCGTGATCCCCATCAGCACGGCGACGACGATGCGCAGGGAAAACTGGGCGAACTTGCGGAAGACCGACATGTAGGGCCGGTAGCCGGCGAGCAGGGCGCGGTCGATCGTCAGAATGATGAAGGCCCACACTGCGGCGACCGAGTAAATGACGCGGGCATTATCGGTGAGTGTGGACAGCGCATAGGCGCAGGCGATGAAGGCGAACGCGCACGGGACCAGGACAGTGGCACCGAAAGCGACGTATTTTCGCTGCTCCCACGCCGGGCATTTTTCGAGAGTCTCGGTGCCGGCTCCGGAGAGCCAGAAAAACGCGCGTTTGATGGAGTGCATGGGGTTTGAAATTAGCAGGATATTACTGAAGCGTTGCGAGGATTATTACAAATTTCAAATTGACGTAGAGCATCGCATGCATCACTAGTTACCACATGAGTTACTCCAGAACGAATGTACGGACCAGCATGTCGCTGGATTCCGGAACTTTGGGTGTTTTGGACAGCTTGGCCAAGCGCTGGGCGGTATCAAAAGCAGAAGTGATGCGCCGCGCTATTCGCAAGATGAAGGAAGAGGTGGAAGCGGAGGATAAGCGCCCAAGCCCGCTGCAAGCTCTGGAATGGCTCCAATCCGGAGCCGGCCTGAGCTTGGCAGAGGGCGCGGAATTCAAGGCGAACCTCGAAGAAGAGCGGCAGGCCAAACGCTACTGGTGGGAATCATGATTCACCTCGACACCAACTATTTGGTGGATGTGGCGACGGTCGGTTCCGTCGGAGGTGCCAAGGTCCATGCTTGGTTGAAAGCCGGCAAATCGGTGACCACGAGCGCGGTGGCGTGGTCGGAATTTTGTAATGGTCCGCTTTCAAAACCACAGAAAGACGCAACCTTTGCCGTGCTGGACCGGAAGATCACGGACTTCACCTGGCGCGAAGCCGAAGAAGCGTCGCGCCTTTTCAATCTGAGCGGACGCCGCCACGGATCGCACGCCGACTGCATGATCGCCGCAGCCGCGATCCTTTCCGGTTTCCCGCTCGCCACTTTCAACACAGCGGATTTCCAGCGGTTGGTGCCTTTTGGGCTGGTGCTCGAAGGTTGAGATTGCCGGATGCGCACGGGCATCTAGTCTCCGGCAAATGTTGAACCGCTTTTACGGGGCTTTTGACACGGAGCGGCGCTCGGGTGCCTGCGACGCGTCGGATTATCGGACGCCATTCCAAATCGACCGCGACCGGGTGCTGCACACGCCCACGTTCCGGCGCTTGCAAAACAAGACCCAGGTATTCTGGAGCGGCGAGTATGATTTCTATCGCACGCGGCTCACCCACTCGCTGGAAGTCGCGCAGATCGGCAAATCGATTTCCTACTGGCTCAAGAGCCAGCCGGACGGTCCGCTGGGCGATGATTTTTTCATCGATCCGGATTTGGTCGAAGCCATCTGCCTTTCCCACGATCTCGGCCACCCGCCGTTTGGTCATGCGGGCGAGCGGACGTTGAACCATTTGATGCGCGGGCACGGGGGATTTGAAGGAAACGCCCAGACGTTGCGCCTGCTCACCGAGCGGATTTTCTCGGCGAAACGCAGCGGCATGGACCCGACACGTGCGTTTCTCGACGGCGTCCTCAAATACAAATCGCTATGGACGGAACTGGGGAATCAACCGGAGCATCACTTCATTTACGACAATCAGCACACCTATCTCGACTGGGCGATGGGCGGAAATGATTTCCCGCTGGAACTCACGCCCGGCAAGGTGCGCGACAAGTTCAAGTCCATCGAATGCCAGTTGATGGATTGGGCGGATGACACCGCCTACTCGCTCAACGATCTATCCGACAGCGTGCGCGCCGGTTTCCTCAACATAGAAAAAATCGAAGCCTGGGCGGAAAAACACAACGAACCCACCGGCGACACAACGCCGCTCGGTGATTTGATGCGCTCGATCCGGCGCAACCGCGTGGATCCCTTCGTCGGCAAGCGCATCGGCAAATACATTCAGTCCACCCGCCTCGAAACCGATGTCAATTTTCTCAGCGCTTCGACGAACCGATACCGCTACCGGCTCGCGATCGATCCGGAGGTCAAAGTGGAGTCCAGCTTGTTCAAGCGACTCGCGTTCGAGGTGGTTTTCTTGTCACCCCAGCTCAAACAACTCGAGCACAAGGGCAGCCGGATGCTACGACAGCTCTGGGAGGTGCTGGGCGAGCGCTACATTTCCCAACATAAAATCGACGGCCAGGATTTCCAACTGCTCCCTGCCGACACCGCTGCGGAAATCGCGACAGCACCCGACGAAGAAACGCGGGCCCGCCTGGTTTGCGACTTTCTATCAGGCATGACCGACGGTTATGCCGCGCGCACTTACAAGCGGCTGTTCTCGCCGGACTTCGGATCGATCGGTGATCTGATCGGTTAGACCGCCACAATCACACAGCCGCCGACAGCTTGAGCACACCGACGTATGGCAGGTTCCGGTATTTCCCTTTATAATCCAGTCCGTAACCGACGACGAATTCGTCGCCGATTTCAAATCCGACGTAATCCGCACTGACCTCCTCGGCCCGCTCCTTGTCCTTGGCTAACAGAACCGCCGTATGCACGGCCACGGCCCCCTCCTCGATCAGACGCTGGGAAACCGCATGCAGCGTGCGGCCGGTGTCGAGAATGTCGTCCAGCAGCAGAACATGCCGGCCCTTGACCTCGGGGAAATAGCGGTCGAGGAAATCCACCTTGCCGGAGCTCTCCAATCCGCCGTGATAACTCGCCACATTGAGACACTCAATTTCCAACGGCCGCGGCACCCGACGCAGCAAGTCCGCCGCGAAAACCAATGCGCCTTTAAGCAGAATGATCACCACCAAGGTGCCGCTTGGAAAGTCCCGCTCGATCTCCAGCGCCATGGAGTCCAATCGCTTTTCGATCACAGCTTCATCGATCAAAACCTTCTCAATATCATTGCGCATGCCCACGAACTAAAGGTTTCCCCCGCCAGCGCCAAGCGCCAAAAAACGCCAGTTCAGCGGTCGCGCTTGAACTTCAGAACCCGCTCGCCTTCCCGATAGTAATCCAACCGGTCCCGCGCGTGGATCTCCAAAAACGCTGGATCCTCGCGCAGTGCACGATGCTCTACCAAGTGATATTCGCGGTCGGCAAGGACCATTTCCTCGCGCTGTTTGGCCGCTTCGAGCTTGGCCTCAAGCTTGAGCAACTCACGCCGTTGCGGGAAGGCCGTGGCGACGACCACAAATCCAATCGCCGCACAAAAAACCACAAAAGCGGCGCGTGAAGCCCCTTGGATCACCCGCGTGCGGGCCTCCAAGCGCGTCAACTTCACACCTGCCATCTTTCGTTTCGCCATTGCCTCACAGCGAGAAATCCCCGAAACCTCGGATTTGTCAAGTAAACTAAAGGATTGCAGCGGCTTTGCAACACTTACCCAAGATCAGTTAGACCACCGCGCACATTGCAAAAATTGGCACTTGCACGCCCGCGGCTTGGCCGGAAGCCTCGGCACGTGATTTCTCCCATCACCGTTCTCCAATCGGTCTTGCCGGTCTATCTGCTGCTGGTGGCTGGAGCGGTTCTGCGCAAAACCGGCACCCTCCGCAGGGAATTCGACGACGGCATCATGCGGCTGTTCTTCACGGTGATGCTGCCATGCTTCATCCTCGATAAAATCCTCGGCAGCTCGATTCTAAAAAGTGGCTCAGCCGTCACTTGGGCCATCATGTTAGGCTTTGGATTGATCATCACCGGCATCCTCATCGGTGCCGTGGTCGGCCGCCTGATGGGACTCGAACGTGGCAACGGAATGCGCACCTTCACCCTATCAGCTGGCTGTCAGAATTTCGGCTTCACCGCCGCTCCGGTGGTCGAGACGCTCTGGGGCGGCAGCGCGCTGGCCTTGCTTTTCGTCCACAATCTCGGCGTGGAAATGGCGTTGTGGTCGGTGGGCGTGATGATGATGAGCGGCGAGCGCGGGATGAAATGGCGAAGGCTCATCAACGGCCCGATCATCGCGGTCGCCATCGGGCTGCTGCTCGTCACACTCGACCTCGATGACCAATTTACCGGCCCGGCCCGCAAGGCGATGTCGATGATCGGCGTCGGCGCGTTTCCCATCGCCATCCTCGTCACCGGTTGCTCGATGATCGATCTGGTGGGCTCGGAAAGACCGACTTGGAAAATCGTGCTCGGCTCCTCGCTGGTCCGGCTGGTGCTCGCACCCTTCGCCATTCTCACGGCGGCGAAATTCCTACCCATCTCCACCGAACTGCGGCAGGTGCTCGTCGTTCAAGCCGCCATGCCCGCCGGGATGACCGCCATCATTCTCGCACGCATTTACCAAGGCCGGCCCGCCATCGCCGTGCAAATCGTCATCACCACCACCTTGCTGAGCTTCATCACACTGCCATGGATCATCACTTGGGGTTGCCAATGGATCGGCCTGAATCCTTTATTGCCATGACGCCCCATCCCACCCTTCAATCCGACCATGAAAGCCATCGGCGCGCGCCAGTTCCTGCCTATTTCAAATCCGAATTCATTGGTTGAATTCGAAACCGAAATCCCCTCCCCCGGCCCTCACGATTTGCTCGTCCAAGTCATGGCGTGTGCGGTGAATCCGGTGGACACGAAAATCCGAAAATTGTTAGGTGATGGCCCGCATGATCCGCCGCGCATTCTCGGCTTCGACGCCGCAGGAGTGGTCACCGCCACCGGCGGGCAAGTGACCGGCTTCGCGCCAGGCAACGAGGTGTTCTATTCCGGCGACGTCACCCGCCCCGGCAGCAACGCGGAATTTCATGCGGTGGATGCGCGGCTCGTCGCGAAAAAGCCGCAGAGCTGGAGTTTCACCGAGAGCGCGGCACTGCCATTGGTCGCTCTAACCGCATGGGAGTTGCTGTTCGAACGTATGGGCGTCTCTCCCGACGGCGCGGATCGCGGCAAAGCCCTGCTCGTCATCAACGGTGCGGGTGGTGTCGGCTCCGCGCTCATTCCACTGGCACTAGGCGCGGGGCTGGAACTCGTCGTCACCGCCTCCCGGCCCGAAACACGCGCCTGGTGCGAGGCCCTCGGGGTGAAACAGGTTCTCAACCATCGCGAGCCGCTGCGCCCGCAGGCCGAAGCGCTCGGCTTCCGCGAGTTTCCCTACATCGCCAATCTATTCGATACCGAAGCCTATTGGGAAACCACCTCCGATCTGTTAGCCCCGCTGGGCACCCTTGGCTTGATCGTGGAAACTGCCAACCCCATCCACATCGGCAATCCATTGCGTTTGAAAAGCCCCCGCATCGTCTGGGAATACATGCCCACCCGCTCGCGTTTCCAAACTCCGGACATGCACCGCCAGGGCGAGATCCTCGCCGCCATCGCCGCCCGCTGCGACGCCGGGACTTTTCCCAAACTCGACACCCGCACCTTCGATCATCTCTCCGTCGAAACCCTGTGCGAAGCCCACGCCGCGATGGAAAAGGGCACCGCCCGTGGCAAGTGGGTTTTCCACGTGACCCATTCACTTTGAAAGGAAAATGCCGAAATTAATCGGCCCATGAAAGAAATCACGACATCCAATATATTAGAAGCCAACCCTTGGAACCAAAGCCAATGGATTGAAGTCCGCAGCCAGTTGATCTTACGATGCACGAGCTTCCCAACTGCCATCAACTGTCGCCGGAAAACATCCACCGCGAACCTCAATTCACAACGGTAACTATAGACGGCAACCCCTTTAACGCCTCATCATCACCTTCTACCGAGTTAGCTGAAAACAAAGTCGAAAATGCCTCCGCGTTCGGCAAGTGAAATAGACTCGGCTTCTCTCATGTGCTGCGCACCGGCAATGTGCTCGTTTCTGTTAGATCAGCGGCAACTCCCTCGCCATTTCGGCGCTCTACGATCCAGCCACCGGTAACTGGACCACGACCGGCACTCTCCTCACCGCCTGCAATAGTCACACGGCTAGAGATCACCAGACAAGTGAGAGCACCGGACTACCGGAATGACTTGCAATAAACCGGTTTGGTTCGGACTTCGTCTGCGCATCGGGAGCCGGACTCTCCGGCCAGTGGGTTCTCAAGAGCACAGCTTTTACTTTGAGTCATCAATTTCTTGGCAAACAACCAGGCCGCAGGATTGGTGCCAATTCGATGAATCCAATCCAATTGGCAGACGCGCCAACAACCTTGACCCTCCATCCGCTCAGAAGCGACAGAAACCGCTCCCCACGGACGATCCCAACCGCCATCACCGCTAAGGAGAATCGGCGTCCAGTGATCCGTATCAATGACAGTTTTCAGGATCGGCGAAACATGCCCTAGCGATTCATCAAACCAGAATTTGAAATCATCCCGCTTGAAATCATGCACCATGGGATGCCCAGAATCACATGAGACGAAGTGACGGGGTCCCATACCCGCCTTGCGGACTCCGACCTGCGATTTTCCAATACCGTGGTTACCGGGGGGCAGCGGCAGGAATACCACCGTCGCGCCGTCCCGAACGGCGTTGTCTAATTCCTGAGGAGCGGCAAGATAGCGATCAAGATCCGTGACAAGGATGGTATCGGCATCCTGCAATGTGGTGGAAGTTTCAAGCCCCAATGAATGCAATAATTCCTCACCCCCCAAGCCGCCACCGAACAGGTGGACCAACCCACCGCTTTTAGACGGTTTGGGAAAAACCGCGAGCTCCAGCTCGGTATCGTGCATGGGGATGCCGCCCGCACTCAGCAGCGTGGCAACTAACAGGAGCGAGCTGCGGTTGGAACATTCCGGCAGGACGACTTCAATCACGCCCTGCGCCACGGGGGCACAGCATGCAAGTCTGGCAGGGATGGAACCCGACGCGATCGAAGTTCCCTCATGCAGGATTGCGTAGTCGAGCATGCAGCCCTCCGGTGCTTCATCAAGGTCATTGGCCAGCCAGAGCTCGACTTGAATCTTTTCGTCCACGAAGCCCGCCGTGCGATCCGAGCGCAGCGAAAGCGCCACGGGCGACAGCACATCGCGGTAAGTGAACCAGGCGCGTTTCGGAATTCGATTCACGTCCATGATCGTTTTCATCCAACCTGCCGGCCAGGCATCAATGAACAAGTGGATGGCAAAGGTGTTCATGCCGGGCAGGCGGCGGAAGGCCTCGGCCATCAGGCGGGTGATCCATTCCTGATGGCGTTGGCTGGACTCGATCCATTCCTCCAGATGGTGGGGCGTCGGATACCAAAGATAGTGGAAATTCATCGACTGTGCCTTGGGAATGACCGCTGGGTTCCACAGTTCTTCAGGCGTAGAAGGCAGCCAAGTTTCCGGATAGGACTGCCGCATCACCTCTAGGGAATCCAATCCTTCTGAGCCAAACTCGCCGCAGCCGAAGTGCCAGCCGGTCTTGACCGGCATCCAGTTGCCATGATGCAAACTGCCGAGATCCACGCCGTGCCCGATATACCATCCGCAGTAACAATGGTTGTCCTGCATACCTTCCGGCACCGGCGGATCATAGTCGCCATCCACGCATTTGATGACGCGGTCTGGATTTTCACGAAGGACGGCCTTCGAAGCGATGTCGAAAAACAGTTCCATTTCGGCACGCTGCATGAAGCGGTGCGGCTTGGCCCGGGCTGCCGGGAAGGGCTCGTTGATAAAGGAAATGAGCACACTGCTGGGATGGCTGCGGACAAGCCGCTCCATCGCCGCCGCCTGCCGGACGCATTCGTGAAACTGATTGCGCCTGATTGACCCGAAAAGCGGCATGTCGGTTTGCAGCATCAGGCCCAATCGATCACAGGCTTCATACACCTCCCGCTGCACGGGATGCTGGGTAAGGCGCAGGAAATTCAGGTTCGTGAGTTTCGCCAACAGAATATCGTCATGAAGTTGGTCGAAATCGCTCCTGAAGACGCAAAGGTCGAGGTTGCCCATGGTGTTGGCTCCTCGCAGACGGATTTCGCGGCCGTTGAGGCGGAATTTTCCTTTGGGGTTTGAAGTTTCGTCCTGCTCGAAGCGGCGCATGCCGAATTGGCGGCATGCCGCATCCAGGAGTTCTCCCCTCGGGCCCGCCAGTTTGACCTGCGCCTGATAGAGCCATGGAGTATCGGTATCCCAGAGCCTCGCATCCGGGATCGGGAGCGTGAGTGATAGATAGTTGAGCCCCGGGCCCATCATTGACGGTTCGCATTCCGGCGTGCCATGGTCGAGATCACCATAGCCGCGGACCCATTCGCCGTTGGCGCGATGGAGATGTTCATGGTGGATCTGCAGTGGGAAATTCCGGCCATGGATCGATACGAGCAGTGAGACCTCCTCGCTTGGATTCGGGCCGGAGTTTTGAACTTCCACATGAATTTCGACCGCGTCGAGAGTTGGCAGCGGTCGAACGAATAGATCGGTGACCGCCAGGCGCGAGCGTCCCTCGAAACGCACGCCCTGCCAGATGCCCATGCCCGGGGGGCAATGGTGCCAACCTTCCTCCGGGTCGTCGTAGCCGAGTCCCGTGGCGGCGTAGATTTTGTCGCCGTCGGTATCCCCATCGGAAAACGCCTGCCCTAGCATCGTGAAGTCGTTTTCCACCCGGATGAGTAGAATGTTTGCCTGCCGCCGGGCGACTCCGGTGACATCGAATTCGAAGGCGTCAAATATCCCTTCGTGAGAGCCCAGACAAACATCATTCAGGTAGACCTGGCAGCGGTAGTCCACCGCATCGAGGCAGATCACCTGCCGTTCATGGTGGAACATGTCTTCCATTAGGGCGAACTCCGCCCGGTAAAGCGTCCTGGCGATTCCCAGCGGTGGCCCGTAGTGAGGAATATGCACTTGATCCCAATCGCCGCCGCCACTCAGAACAGACCCAAAGTTTGACCGATCCTCCGGCATTTCAATCCGCCATTGGAAATCCTCCATCCGCCGCACCCCGCGCGTCTGAGGCAAGGGCGGGGCAAGGTTTTGCAGGAACGGCTGCATGCGTTCGCGTGACTTCGCGAGTTCTTCGCGCAGCTGTTCCGCGGTGGTAATCTTTGCGACTCGCGGCCGAGGTGTCTGACTGTCGCCATACGTCAGAGGTAGAGAGGTGTCGTTGTGGGGAGCGGCTTCGGGCAGTTGCATGCCCTCTCTTCCTTGAGCAACCAACAATGAGGCGATCGCGGCGAAAGGGTCGATGGTGGACGATTTTTCAATCATGGAAATCAAAGGGACGAGATGGTATTTTCCGGGTCGTTGTTCACGCCGGGGGGCTGGTATCCGGCATCGCCGCCGAGTTTGCGCCAGTGACGATAGAGCGCCACGCTCATGAAGAAGCCTATCAAAGTGCAGGTGCCGCACCACACATGGATAAACCGATAGTCCTTCATGGTCTCTAGCAAGTGACCGCATAGCACGGGTGCGATGACCACTCCGGCGAAACCAAAGATCTGATTCGCGGTGAAGAACTGGCCGTATTTCTGCCGGGGCAGGAGCCGGGGAAGTATCGCAAGATACGCTCCCATATAAATCGCTTGTGCGATGAAATTCGTGATCAGCCAGAACGTGAAGGTCGCCTTGTCATGCACGAATGCGAAGTTGGCGAAAAATGTCAGGCTGGAGAGCAGCATGCCCGCCATCCCCAGACGCAAGGGGTGGAATCGGTCGACTAACGGACCCACCAGAAAGAACACTGGCACCTGCACTAGAGAGCACCAGCCCCGCACTTGGCCGAACGACTCAAGGCTCAGCCCGAGCGTCGGCGCATAGCCGAGATCCTGACCGGGCTTGGTGCCAAAGAACACCAGGAAGGTCCAGAACGGCACGATGGAACTCCAGAAACAGAACGCCAGCGAATACACCTTTAGATAGAATGGATTGCTGAAGCACTCGGTGAGATAGGAGGCCGCGGTTTTGGTGAAGCTTTGTTTTGGTGGTGGTGGCGCATACTCGCCTTCCTTTACTTTCCAGATGAGCAGGGAGAACGAAACGCCATAAAGGACCGCGGCGATCACATAGATCAACCCGGTGTGGGCTTCCGCATGGCCGAACATGAAGCGGTGAAATACAAATGCTCCCAGCGCCCCCACCGCGCGGTAGCAACCGACGAAGCGTCCCATCACCTCCTTGGGAATCACATCGACGAACAGAAATTGATAGATCTGCATGATGTAGGTGTTCGCCACGACGAACAACACCATGCAGCCGCCGATCCATCCGATTTCCACGGCTGCCGGCGATTGCGCTCCGGTCCAGCCGCCCAACCATGCGGCGATCGGTTTTGCAAAGCCGAGCCCGAGCAATGCCACCAGCACCAACGGCATGCTCCACAACAGGAAGGGCCGCCGGCGGCCGAGCTTGCCGCGATGGCGGTCGCTCTGGATTCCGATCACGGGATTGAGCAGGATCCCCAGGAACGCCGGAAGACTGCCGGAGACAAAACCGATCAAGGTGTCCGAGGCCGTGGCCCAGCGCAATTGCAGCGGCACCAGCGAGGTCGGCAATTGCTCCATGATCTGCAGGCAGAGATCCCCCAGCAACATCCAGAACATCACCGTTAGCAAGGCCGCCGGGGTGTAAACCAAGCTGCCCACGCGATAGGCCTTCGGCCCGCCTCCCGCAGGCCGGGCGGGGGATTCGTTGCGTGACGTCGAGTGGTTCATCCGTGGAGAGAGCCAATCAGCAGGGACTTGGCCAATCAATGTAAAATATGCGGCAAAGAATAGAACAAAGCGAATAGGGATTGTTTCATTGAAAATAAACATTGAAGGCGCCAATGTCGCAATGTAGCTTTCCGCATGAAGATGACTTTGAATGACGTCGCCCGCGAGGCTGGAGTCTCACGGGCAACAGTTTCCCGGGTGGTAAACGGCATTCCCAACGTGGATGCGGAGACAGTGGCGTCGGTGCGGCAAACCATGGACCGGATGGGCTATGTGCGCCCGGCGGTGAGACCTGGCCCCAAGCCCAAATCCACCCATCCGTCTCGGTTGCGGGCCGGAGCGATCGCCCTCATCGCCATCGGTGGAAGCCGGAATCTTCTCCAGGAGGCAACCATGGCCCAGGTGGTGGAGGAGATTCAAACGGCCTGTCGCCAGCGGCAACTGAACCTGATGCTCGATCAGATGGATTCGCCAGATCAAATCCCGCTCTGCGTCCAAACACGGCAGGTCGATGGCGCGCTGATCATGGTTTCCGGACGCCCTCCCCAACTGCGCGAATGCATTCAGAAGCTCGCAGGCTTAGTGCCGTCCGTGCACTTTTTTGCTCCAGGTCATCCGGTGGCCGGAGTCGATCACGTGAGTGTCAATGATGTGGCGATTGGTGCCCTAGCGTATCACACGCTCAAGGCCGCCGGGTGCAAATCCTTCGCCGCGGTGACACTTCGGGAGGAATTTCACGAAGCGCTGTTGGTCCGTGGCCGAGCCTTTATGGATCGCGCTGCCGTGGATGGGGCGCCGGCACACGCATTCGCCTCGCCACTAACACGAGGTGATCCTTGGCGCTTCTGGCCCTCGCCATTGACCGTTTGCGAGGATCCGGAAGCTATGGCGAAAGCGATCCAAGAAACCCTGCCGGCTCCTGTTGGGGTTTTCGTGACCTTGGAGACGTTTGCGCGGTCCGTGCATGGGGCGTTGGAGGGCAGAAACATGCTTTCAGACGGCGGAGCGAAAATGATCATCGCGGGTTCCACGCACTTCTATGTGGCGGATCTTCAGCCAGCCCCGGTCCTGATCTCACTGGACTTCCCTGAAATCATCGGCATCGCCATCGACCGCTTGATCCACCGCGCGGTGCACCTGCCTTCAGGAGCGTTGACGTTTCT
>JBBECN010000134.1:0-24901 GCA_040881795.1 Akkermansiaceae bacterium | reverse complement strand
CTGAGTGGGATCAGCCGCCAGCCAATCTAATCATTTTCCCGTGGGATGGCTGTGGGTTATAGTTAAGAAGGCGTGAACAGAATCACGCAAACCACGAAAACGAAGCCGGACACCGCGCCGGCACAAACCACAACCGCCCCGCTTGTCCGGGCGGAAGTCATCGCCAAGCATTTCGACGTTCACAAGCGCACCGTCGCCTTGTGGGCGGAACGCGGGGACATTCCCTGCGTACGAGTGGGCGGCGCATTGAGATTCGACCTGGAGGCCGTGCTTGGAGCGGCACGTCCATGAGCCCGCCAACCGAAAGAACGCTGGCGAGCAAGTTGGACGAGATCGTCCGCGCATGGCTGGCACCGTTTGGCGAGGGTCTATCAGAGAAGGCCCGCGAATCGGTCCACCCGAGGCCCGCCGATGAGATCGACGAGCTTGTCGGTGAACTCCGCGCCGTGGAACTCGAACGAAAGGAATCGAACCCATGACCTCGCCCCCAGAGACGCGAGAAGCGGCCCCCCGCCAAGGAAAGGCCGCCCCGCTCACAAATTCACGCCCGCAAGCTACCGATTCAACCGGACGCTTGCAACCGGAAACGCTGGAAGCCATGCGCCACCGATTGCCGGAATACCTCGCCGCCCGTGGCGTGGAACTCCGCAGGAACGGCACCCGGCTTGTCGGGCGGTGTCCCGTCCATGACGACCGCGCCCCGAGCTTCGCGGTTTTCGGCGCGCATCACGAAACTTGCGGTTGCTTCCCCTGCGGATTCACCGGCGACGTTTTCGAAGTCTCGAAATGGCTTGGCCGTAGCTCGACCTTCCCCGAGGCCGTTGCCGACGTTGCCGCCACCCTTGGCGTCTATCTGCCACCGACCGCAGGAACGGGAGGCAAAACACCAATTGGTGTTTTGGCAAAAAGCGATCCACCAATTGGTGGATCGGTTTCACCCCGCCCCGCCAAGCAACCCGCCCCGCCTTTCGTTCTATCCGCTGCCGAGAGGGAAATCGTTCACGCCGCGAGACTGGCGTTTTCCGATGCGTTCCACGCCGGCGAACCGATCGTTGACGACATCGCAGAAAGTCTGGGACTCGACCGCGAAACGCTCCGCTTGGCATCATGGGGCAGCTCAGGACTTGGCCTTGCCGATGGCTGGCTTTGTTATGCCTATCCGCAGGGATTGAAATGGAGAAACCCGGATCCGGCCGGCAAGTTTCGCTTTCGGTGGATCGTCGGAAAAGCCCTCGCCCCTTGGCGCATGGAATGGGTGAAACCCGACACCGAAACCGTTTACATCACGGAAGGAGAATCCGACTCCTGCGCCCTGATCGCTGCCGGACTCGAAGCCGATGGCACCGCCGCTTGCGTGGCATCACCGGGCACGTCGTTTCCGCGAGAATGGGCACCGCTTTTCCGAGGGAAGCGCGTGGTGCTTTGTTTCGACTCCGACCCGCCAGGGCGAGCCGCCACCGCCACCGTCGCCGCGATCCTGAAAGGGCACGCATCGGAAATCCTGACATGGAAAGGAACCCCTTCCAATGTCTGAAGCAACCCTACCAAAAGACGCCCGAGGCATTCTCAACACCGCAGGCCGGGAAGCCCTACGCGCTGCCGTGATGAATGCCGAGCCGATTGTGGGTTCACCAATTGGTGGACCCTCTCCCGAGCCGTTTCCCATCACCCGCGCCGGCGAAATGTCGGGCATTGCCGAGGCCGCCGATTTTGTCGAAGGACTCCTAACGGAAGGCGGGGCATCGGTTGTCTATGGTCCGAGCAATACCGGGAAAAGTTTCTGGGTGCTCGACCTCGCCGCCGCAGTCGCCACGGGAAGCGATTTCCGCGATGAATTGGAAGTGGACGCCGGAGCCGTGGTTTACCTCGCCTTGGAAGGATCACACGGGGCACGCAACCGGATTGCCGCGCTCAAGCAAGCGGGGAAGCTACCCGAGGCCGCGCCGTTCTTTCTCTGCTTCGCTCCGGTGTCCTTGCTGGAAACCGGGCACGCCGGCCGCATGGCTGAAACGGTGAAGCAGGCCGCCAAGCAAAGCGCCATGCCGTGCCGGCTTGTCATCATCGACACGCTCGCCCGTGGGATGGCCGGCGGGGATGAAAACAGCGGGCAGGACATGACGCGGGCGGTGCAAGCGGTGGACCTGATCCGAGCCGCCACCGGAGCGCATGTCCTGATCGTGCATCACTGCGGAAAGGATGAAGCCCGAGGGGCACGCGGTCACTCGTCATTGCGGGCGGCAGTGGATACCGAGATCGAGGTTTCCCGGCCCGAGGGTGAAACCATTTCGACCGTGAGAGTCACGAAGCAGCGCGACATGCCACCCGGCGAGCCGCTGCCGTTCTCTCTGAAAGTCATCACCCTTGGCACCGATAGGCGCGGGAAACCGATCACGTCTTGCGTGGTGCATCACGAAAGCAGCGTCATGGCCGCCAACCGGACGAAGCTGGGACGCAAGCCCGAGGTGAATCCCGAAACCTTGTTGACGTTCCTCCCGATGCCGACAATCGCCGCTTGGCGCAAGGCCGCTGACGAAGCCGACGGAACCCCGAAATCCACGTTCTACCGCTCACTCGCCACCCTCAAGACCCGAGGGGCAGTCATGCAAGGCGAGGATGGCACTTGGAACCGCTCCGAACCAACGCAACCGCAAGGCTTTCCCAGAGTCCCAGAATAGTCCCAAAACTATTCTGGGACGGCGGGAATGAAGCCGTCCCAGATTCCCAGATATATATACATCCGGGATTCTGGGACAAACCCAACGATACCCCGAAACTCTCAACCTAACCATTCAAAATGAACATGACACTTGAACACGCAACGCCGGCGTTATTCGCCGCCATGGCCAACGCCCAGGCGACACTTGAAAACGCCTCGAAATCCTCAATCAATCCGCATTTCCGATCTAACTACGCCGATCTTGCGGAAGTCCTCAATCGCATCCGCCCCGTGTTCTCCGCTGTGGGACTGGCGATCATCCAAAGCCCGTCCTTCGATGGCGAGCGGGTGACGGTGGAAACCGCCATCACCCACGCTGACGGCGGATGGATCGCAGGCCATCTTTCATGCGTGCCCGGCAAGAGCGACGCGCAAGGCATCGGCAGCGCCGTCACCTACCTCCGCCGCTACTCCCTCGCCGCGCTCGCAGGACTGGCACAGGAAGACGACGACGGGCAGTCCGCCCGTCATGACCAGAAGCCAACCACGGCACCGGCTCCACGGAAGGCACCGCCCAAGCAGTCAGCCGCGCCTACCGGACCCACTCGAAGGGAAATGCTGAATGCCCTTCGCGAATCATACCAAGCGGCCAACGTCGCCGACGGAGAGATTGCCGCTGCCATCATGCGCCGGGGCGGGTATCTCGCCGATGGCGTCGCCGTCGCCGACATGGACGAGGCCAGCCTCCGCCGTGCCTTCGACAAGCGTGAGTCCATCTTCCGCGACGACGACGTTGTGATGATCCTTGACCGGCAAGAGGCATGAAAACGGTTAGGTTCTCCCGGAGCTATCCCGCCTGCCGTCGGGTGTCTCGCTAACAAAAGCCAGCGATTGGCGAAAAAAGAAAAACCACTCATAACAGAAAGCTAACAACGCCATGAAACGAGCCGAAACGCCATCATTCACAGCCTCCCGATTCGCCGCACTGGTTGGCGTGGATCGCGGGCACCTCATTCGCAAGCTGGAAGAGATCGGAGCGAAACCGGTTTCGGAAGATGGCCGGGGAGCGGCGTTTTCCATGCGCCATCTTTTCCAAGCTGCTACTGGCGGCAATGCGGCCGCCGAGCGCCTGCGGAAAACCAAAGCCGAGGCCGATGTTCTCGAACACAAGTTGGCAGTCGCACGGAAAGAATACATGCCGGTTCAGGAATGCGCGAACATCGTGCTGAACTGCGGATGGAGCATCCGGCGCGTGATTCTCAGCCTGCCGATACCGGACCGGGAGAAGGACAGTTTGCTAGGCGACCTTCAGAAGCTCGCTGCGGAGTGGCAGGAAATAGGCGACCAGCTCGCATTGAAAGCCGAGCCGCCCCCGCAACCCGGCGAGGATTAAAACCAACGTTCGAAACATTCGTTTGACTAGATTGTCAAAATGAACAAATCTCCCGCCATGAACCACCCAGAAGCACCCGACGCCATCGGAGAAGCCGAGGCGTTGCGTCTGCTGGGATGGCCTACTTCCAACGCTCGCCGGTCCCAACTCCGCGCCACGTTGCCGAGCATCCCGTCGGGCGGCACCCGCCTTTTCCAACGCTCCGCCGTGGAAGCCCTCGCCAAGAACGGGGCACCCGAGCGCCGGGAAACCTCCAACCTTTTCACCCGATAAAATGAACGCCACCCTTTCCGCACCCCGCGCCGGCGAAATGCTGCACCGCACCATTGACCTAGGCCGCGCCGCCGTGAACGCCACCGAGCGCACAATTGAAATCGCTTTCAGTTCCGAGGCACCCGTCGAACGGTATTTCGGCACGGAAATTCTCGACCACTCCCCGAAGTCTGTTCGCCTTGGTCGGTTGAACAATGGCGGGGCGGTCTTGCTAGAACATGATCGAAACCGCCAGATTGGCGTGATCGTTTCCGCTAGAATCGACAGCGACCGGGTAGGTCGTGCCGTGATTCGATTCGGGAAAGGTCCGTTGGCGGAAGAGATCTTCCAAGACGTGAAGGATGGAATCCGCCGATTGGTTTCGGTGGGCTATCGGATTCACTCGCAGGAAACCGAGTCGAAAACCGCCGGCGTGGAAGCCGTCCGGGTGACTGACTGGGAACCCTACGAACTCAGCCTAGTGGCGATCCCTGCCGACGATTCCGTCGGAGTTGGCCGGGGTCTATCCGATCCGACATCCATTTCAAACTATCCTAACAAAGTGAATACTCCAACTATCGACCCGGCCGCCAACGAGCGCACCCGGACCACCCGCATCCTGGAAATGGCAGCACAAGGCCAGCGCCAAGGAATCACCGTTGACGCCAACCGCGCCATTGCCGAGGGACTGTCACCGGACCAATTCCGGGAGCAGCTCTACAACTCACTCATGAGCCGCCAAACGTCCTATGAGCCCGCCCGGTCCGCTCCGGAGTTTTCCCGCTCCGAACAGCGCGACATGAGCCGCTATTCGGTGTGCCGTGCAATCCACATGGCAGGCCAAGGCCGGCTTGATGGACTGGAAGCGGAAATCAGTCAGGAACTCGCCCGTTCCAGCGGCAAGGCCCCTTCCGGTTTCTATCTGCCGCACAGCGTCTTGATGCAGTCCCGCGCCATGTCTGTAACCGGCGATGCCGGGATTTACGGCGGTCAATCCGTCGAAACCATGGTCACCGGCTTCATCGATGCCCTGCGCCCGATGCTGGCTTGTGCCCGCGCCGGGGCTACCATCATGAGCGGCTTGACGAGCAACGTCGGAATCCCCCGCCACAAGGCCGCATCAACGGCGACGTGGAAGGCCGAAAACGCGGAACTCGATGAGAAAACTCAGGAGATCGAACAGCTCGTGCTCACTCCGAAACGCATCGGCGCATGGACGAAGCTTTCCAAACAGCTCGTGGTGCAATCTTCGCTGGACGTTGAAAACTTCGTGCGCCGTGACCTGATGGAAGCGATTGCCGTCGGTTTCGACTATGCCGCGATCAATGGCACCGGAACCAGCGACCAGCCCCGCGGCATCCTCAACACTACCGGAATTGGCAGCGTCGCGGGGGGCTCCAATGGACTCGCCCCGACGTTCTCGCACCTCAACGCGCTTGTGGCGGCCGTCGCCAATGCGAACGCGCTCGCAGGCCGCCCCGGTTTCGTCTTCAGCACGAAAATCGAGGCCAAGCTGCGGGGCACCGTCAAGGCTCCGCTGACTGAAACCCTGATCCTGGAGGAAGGCCAAGCGACCCTTGCGGGCCAGCCATGGCTTTCGTCCAACAACGCCCCCGACAACCTCACCAAAGGAACATCGTCGGGCGTTTGCTCCGCGATCATCTTCGGAAACTGGCAAGATTTGATCCTCGCGTCCTTTGGGGGTGGCTGTGACGTGGTCGTGGATTCGGTCACACTGGCAACAACCAATCAGACCCGGGTTATCGTGAACTGCCTCGCAGACGTGGGTGTTCGCCGCCCTGCCAGTTTTGCCTCGATGAAAGATGCGTTGAGCGCGTAAAAATTTCGTGACGGCGGATCGGCTTTCCGTTGTCACGTTCACCGGCCCGCAGAGGATGGCTTTCACGGTTCTCTCCTCTGCGGGCTTTTTTGAAAAATGAAACCGCCCGTCTATGCCCTCTATCGGAAAAGCCCGCGCTCTCAGCGTTTCGTGGTGATTCAGGAACGGCACCATGAGACAGGCGAACAATTACCCGCCGTCGAACTTGGCGCATTCATCGCCCTGAAACCCATCCGCACGGGTTATTTCAAGATCACCGTCGGCACCGGCTCGACGTTGTTCCTCACCCCGGCCGCATCGAAGATCATGTCGGACGCCGGCACGCTCGCCCCGCTCATGTCGGAAACCCTGGTTCACTGGCGCGACGGCGAGGCCGCAGCGAAGGAAACCTTTCGCGGGTAGGACCCATTCCCCGTAATTGGGGAATAGTGCCCGCCCCCGGATTCGTCCGGGCGCGGGTTTTTCGTTTGGGACCAATTGGGACCAATTGGGACCAATTGGGACCAATTGGGACCAATCGCGAAAAGCCGGGGGCACCATGAACAGCCCGCCCGTCCTGCCAATCTGACCAATTGCCGGAAGTGCCGGCATTCATCGCTTTCCGGCCGGAGCGAATCGCAAGGCCCTGGAACCCTTGATTTTCCAAGGCTTTCGCGGGATTGGGACCAACTTGGGACCAATGAAATTTTCCTAACGAAAAGTCCCGAGGCTTTTCAGCGTCGGGACTCTTTCATTATCAACGGAAAGTGCTCGAAAGAGGACTCGAACCTCCACAGGTTACCCTACTAGATCCTTAGTCTAGCGCGTCTACCAATTCCGCCATCCGAGCATCCGGTTGGGTGGGCGCACTTGTTAAGATTCGACCCGGGCTTTGGCAAGAGAATCTTTGAAAAAATTCCCACCGGCATTTAATCTGCTTCCGGCTTGCTTCCCACGGCTCACGCGAAAGCATGGGCCGCCCCCGATCCATCATGGAAGCCATCACCGCAGAATCCATCGTCAAATCCTTCGGAACTGTCATCGCTCTCGATGGCATCGACCTGCAAGTGAATACCGGCGAATTGTTTTTCCTGCTCGGGGCCTCGGGCTGCGGCAAAACCACCCTGCTCCGCTGCATCGCCGGACTGGAAACCCCCACCAGCGGCTCGATCTTTTTCGGCGACCGCGATGTGACGAAGATGCCGCCCCACAAGCGCGAGGCGGCGATGGTTTTCCAAAGCTACGCGCTTTGGCCGCATTTGACGGTCGGGCAGAACATTGCCTTCGGGCTGGAGGAAAGGAAGGTGCCCAAGCCGGAAATCAAGATCCGGGTCGAGGAAGCGCTGGAAATGGTCCAACTGCCGGGATTCGGCGCACGCTCGATCGACCAAATGTCCGGCGGCCAACAGCAACGCGTATCGCTGGCCCGGGCGCTGGTGGTGAAACCAAAATGCCTCTTGCTCGACGAGCCGCTGTCCAACCTCGACGCCCAGTTGCGCGTGGAAATGCGCCGCGAAATCCGCCGCATCGTGAAGGAAAACGGCCTCACCGGGATCTACGTCACCCACGACCAGGAGGAGGCCCTCGCCATGGCCGACCGGATGGCGGTGCTGTCGCGCGGGAAAATCGGCCAGATCGGCACGCCCGAACAAATTTACCGCGACCCCCGCAGCGCCTATGTCGCAAATTTCATCGGCGAAACCAATTTGGTCGCCGCGGAAACGATTGAAACACGCGATGGCTTCACGCTGACCAAGACCGCCATGGGCCCGATCGTCGGTCGCGCCACCGATCCCGATTGGTCGCCTGTGCCCGGTGAGGCGGTGCGCCTCTCGATTCGCCCGGAAGCATGGCGACTCCACAAAGAGCAGGGCGACAACACCGTGGAGGGCTTCATCAGCGAGCGCACTTATCTCGGCCAGCGCATCCAATATTGGATCGAAACCGCCGCCGGCCGACAGCAGGTGGTGGAAATGAACCCGCACATCCTCCGCACGCCGGGCGGCGAACGCATCGTGTTGCACGCCCGCCACGATGACGTAGTGGTTTTAAAACCGCAGTCCCCTGCCCTTCCATGAAACATCGCGCTTGGATCATCTTCGGACTGCTGGCATTGATCGTCGCCCTACCTATGGTGCTGCGTCGGCAAACGACCACCACCCGCGCGGGCAGCGCCGACGACACACTCGTCATCCTCACGCCCCACAACGAATCGATCCGCAAGGAATTCGGTGAGGCCTTCGCCGCGCATTGGAAAAAAACCGCCGGCCGCACGATCCACATCGATTGGCGCACCCCCGGCGGCACGTCGGAAATCCGCATGGTGTTAGACGCTGGCTACAAGGCGGCGGACGAAACCGGGCGCGACGGCATCGGCGTGGATCTCTTCTTCGGCGGCGGCGAACCAGACTTCACCAGCCAAGCGAAAAAAGGCCGCTTGCTGCCACTCGACGTTTTCAACACCTCACCCGAGTTGTTTGCCGAAGGCGGCCCGATCCCCCAAACCTTCACCGGCGAGCGCTATTTTCCCGACGACCGCGTGTGGGTCGGCACCTGCATGTCGCAATTTGGCATCTGTTACAATCCGCAGGTCCTCCAACGCCTGAAAATACCGGCACCCAACGCCTGGCAGGATCTCGGTGATCCTCGCTACGCCGGCACCCTCGCCCTCGCCGACCCCACCAAGAGCGGCTCGGTGGCCCGCACTTTTGAGTTGCTGCTGCAAGGCGAAATCCAACGCGCCATCGCCGTGCCCGGCGCCAACCGCGATGAAGCGATCGCCGCCGGTTGGAGCGCCGGTTTGCAATTGATTCAGCGAATGGCAGCCAACTCCCGCTACTTCACCGACAGCGCCTCGAAAATCCCGCACGACGTCGGACAAGGAAATTCAGCCGCTGGCATGTGCATCGATTTCTACGGCCGCTCCTACGCCAGCGAATTGACCACCACCGACGGCCAACCGCGCGTCATCTGGATCGCACCGCAGGGCGGCACCACGTTAAGCGCCGATCCCATCGGCGTGCTCAAAGGCGCGCCGCATGAAAAACTGGCGCAAGCCTTCGTCGCCTACAGCCTCAGCCCGGAAGCCCAAGTCCTATGGTTCGGCAAACCCGGCACCCCTAACGGCCCGCAGGAACGCGCCCTTCACCGCACGCCCATCCGCCGCGACATCTACACCCCGGAAATCCTAGCGAACTCCACCATGCCTAACATCTCGCCCTACGACGATCCCGGAAATTTCACCTATCAGCGCGAGCTGACCGGCGCGTCCTTCAACTCCCTGCGCCAACTCGTCAAAGTCATGTGCATCGATTCCCACGAGGAAATGAAGTCCGCCTGGCTCGCCATCCGCGATGCCGGCATGCCTGCGGACGCACTCGCCGTTTTTTCCGATGTTTCGATCATACCCTATGAAAAGGGCGGCAAGGGCGACCCCATTCTCGATGGCAGCGATGCCCTCAAAGCCGCCGACCACGCCGCCCGCATCGGCGAGTGGTTTCGCACGAACTACCGCAAAGCCGAGGCCATGGCACGGGCAGACCGTTAGAAAGTGCGCCCGTGATGCACAAAAGCCTCCTTGGCAGGACGGTTCATTCATACAAAAGTGCCGCCCTCCGGCCCGAGGAACAACGAGAACTCGCGGCATTCCTTGCGGTGGTCTGCATGAAACAAAGTGGGGAATGGGACGAAGGTACCACAAAACCGGCCTTGCCAGAACGCGAGGGCTGGATCTCACTTGAGGAGGCAAAACGCCAACTCGGAACCATCCCCTGAGCGTGAGCCCACCTTCTCAGGTCTGCCTGCGGCAACTCGGTGGTTTCAGTTTTCATTGGTCGTAACTGCTGTGGAAGGGTTCAAGGATTTCGGACAAGGCCGCGGGTTGGCCAAACCAGCGGACGAGCGGCGCGTGCCAATTGTTGCCGAGGGGAACCAGCGTGAAGCTGCCGGCGATGCACGGGGTTTTGTCGGCGCTGACGGATTTCTCCGGCGAGGAACCCTTGTTGCCGAGGCCGGAGATGGTGGCGTTGTGGCTGAGCAAGGTGCCGCGACCATGACGCTCGACAGCCACATCGGCGGGTTCGCATACCAAGGCTACACCGGCACCCGCGGGCGTGGTGAGCAGGGCGAGTTCGGTTTCGCGACGGTTGCCTTGGAAGCGCAGATCGGCGCGGTTGAGATGGAAGATGCCGAATTCGTTGAGCTGGTCCTTGCCCGGATATCCCGGGTGAACGCCTTGGCCGATCCAGCGGAACTCGGTTAGGTCCGGTGGCAGGACGACGGCCAGTCCGGCCTCGGTGAAACTGCCGGTAGCCTGGGTCGGTGCGTAGTCATAGCGGATGGTGATGGTGCCCATCGACGAGATTTCCATCTGGTATCCGCCGACGAGGGATTCGGCCCCGGTCTCCGGCTGGCCCGTTGTGGATTGGTCCGCAAGCAAGGGGTCATCGGCCCGGTCCACCATGTCTTTGGGACCCGGCACGCCGGGGCGTGGATAGATGCCGGAAACGGCGAGGCGTAGGATGTTTCCTTCTTGCACGACCTTCACTTCGGTTGAGGTGGGCTTGAGGACGGAGGCGCTGCGCCAGGTTCCCGCCTTCGAGGCACCAAGGGATTCCGCCATGGTCAACTTACGTCCGGCATGCGGATGGATGCCGGCTACCAAGAGTTTGCCAGCGGGATCATGGAGGGTGAGTTCGCCGCTTGAGCGGGCAACCGTGAGGGTCCATCGGGCGCTCTCGATCCTAACTTTCGCTTCACTTTCGCTGAGCTGCAACTCACTCGTTGGAAGCCGGGCCGGCCACGCCGCGCGGTTGGAACCATCGAGATCGAGACGGATCGAGTGCTCGGTGATCTGCCGGCCGGTTTCGTCGAGACAGCGGAGGTCGAGCGCGAGCACATCGCCTTCGGCGTCCGCTGGGATGGAGACTGGAATGCTCACCGTCTCGGTTTTCGATGCCTCGACCATGAGCGCGGTCTCGCCCGTCTGGAGATCCGAACCGTTGCGCCGCAGAACCCACACAAGTTTCATTCCGTCGAGAGAACGGAAATCGTGGCGGTTTCCGACGGTTAGGGAAATCCCCTGTCCGCCTGGTTTCACGGCGGCGGATGGTTCCGCGATGCGCACCGGTGCATACACCTTGCGCACCTGCCAGAAGTCGCTCTGCGGGGTGCGATCGCTGTAAACAATACCGTCCGCGCCTTGATCCCCGGCTGTGTCGTAATAGCGATGCGCGTCGAGCCAGACATACTCGGCCGGCTCGCTCCGATCGACGGGCTTCTTGCTTCTCCGCAGGAGCCCTTGGTCGTGAAAGTGCCAGATCGCCCCTCCGGCAAAGGTCGGCGTGTTCTGGAGGATTTCCCATTGATCCTGGATGCGGTCGGTGGCGAGGCCGAGGGCGTGGGCATATTCCGTGAGGATGAGCGGGCGGGCGAGCTTCCTCGCGTAGCGCTTGAGCGTGGTGTTGCCCGGATAGTGGGGGGCATAAATGTCCACGTCATTCGTGATCCGCTCGTGATTCTTCTCGAAATAACTGCCGATCTTCGGAATGCAGACCGGGCGCGTCGGATCAAGAGTCTTTGCAAGCCGGGCGGCCTCGAGTTCCACCTGGGTGACCGGGTTCTCATTGCCGATGCTCCAGATGATCACGGACGCATGGTTCTTGTCGCGGGTGATCGTCGGTTCGACACGAGCGAGGATGTTCTCCCGGTATTTGGGATTGTTGAGATGTTCCTCGCCCTTGCCGATGGACACTTCGTCCATCACGTAAAAGCCCTGCTCATCGCACAGTTCGAGGAACCGCGGATGAGGCGGATAGTGTGCGATGCGAACAAAATTGATGTTGGCCTGTTTCATCAATTCGAGGTCACGCCGCATGCCTGCTTCGGTGACCGCGCGGCCGGTTTCAGGTTCAAGGTCGTGGTGGTTCACGCCGCGGAGCTTGATTGGACGACCGTTGAGAAGCAGCACAGCGTTCTCGGTGGAAACCTCGCGCAGGCCGATGCGCTTCCCGATGGTTTGTAGCTTCGCGGCGTCCCGGGTAAGGATTAGATCAAGCTGATAGAGTGAGGGCGTCTCCGCGGTCCAGAGCTGCGGGTCGTCCAGATTGAAGGTCGTGGAGTGGACGCCCTCCACATTTCGGCTGAGCGTCTGTCTCGCCACAAGTTCGCCGCCGGGTGCGAGCAGGCTCGCGGAAACCTCGCCGGCTGGCTGGCTTGTGGCCACGGAAACCGATAGCTCCGCCCCGCCATTCGTGAGTCGTGTTTCCGTCGAAATATCGCGCACGTGGTTGGCGGGGACCGAGAACAGCGTGACGTCGCGGAAAATGCCCGAGAGCGACCAATCGTCGTTCACGTCGAACTCGAATCCGAGCGGCTTGGTCGCGACCTTCACGGCAAGCAGGTCATCGCCCTTGGTCCGCAGCGCGGCCGTGACCTCGAAGGTGTGTGGGTTGAAAGCGCCAGCCGTTGACTCGCCGACCTTGGTGCCGTTGATCCATGCCTCGAAACCCATCGACACGCCCTCGAAACGCAGAAAGACGAGGCGACCTTCCTCCCGCCATCCGGCCGGGACTTGCAAACCGCGACGGTAAAGACCGAGTCCCGCCTCGAGTGCCAGCCCATAGCTTGGCTCGGCGAAGCCCTTGAGCTCCCAGTTCGAAGGAACATCGATGGCTTTCCACCGGAGAGAGTCGAAATCCGGATCGAAAAACCTAGCATCTTCTCCGGCGTCCTGTCCTTTCAAATATTTAAAGGACCATTCGCCGTTCAACGAACGGGAGAACGCCGCGTCTCCGGAGGGAACGACGTTCGCAGGCTTGGCCTCCGTCAGTCCAGTGACAAGAAACAAAGCGGCGGGAATGGCGGCGAACCCTGGCCGGAATCGCAGGTAAGAAATTAGGTCTATCATATGGGAACGATCTGATAGGGCTGCAGAATAGAGATGTTTTCCATGGATTGAGGAGGGCGTTCGCGAGAGCTACTTCAGCAGCTCCGCGAGTTCGGGGACGTTTCTGCGGATTTCATCGGCAACCAGCTTCGCGGTTTCTTCCGCGCCCTTGCTTGAGAGATGGGTTGTGTCGGGATGCGCCGGATCCTTGGATCCCGGATCGAAAATTTTCGCTTTCTCCGGGCCGAGTTGGTTCATCTGCTCGATACTGCGGGTGTTCAGGTCGATCAGCGGCAACTTCATTTCCGCGGCGACGGCCCGGGTGGCTTCCGCATAGTCCGCAAGATAGTCCTTGCTCTTCGCGCCCTGTCCATCGGTTGAATGTTCGAGGTTGGCAGGGTCGATTTTTCCCCACGCGTTAAAATTCCGGCGTGTCAGCGACGTGACGAGCACCGGCTTAGCACCGGCGTCCCGGGCCTCGGCGACGTAACGTTTCAGGTTTTCACGGAACGTGGTTTTGGGATCGGTTTCGCGTTCCGGTCCTTTGCCGGGCTGGTCGTTGTGTCCGAACTGGATGAGAACCCACGCCGGTTTCGCGGCGATGGTTTTCTTCCACCAACCTTCCTTGCGGTAACTTTTCGAGCTGCGGCCGCCGCGACCCATGTTCAGGCATTCCGCGCCCGGTTTGAGCATTGTTGCCAACGAATCTCCCCAGCCGGTGCGGGTCGCCACGGTGGAATCGCCGACCAGCACGATGCGTGCGGTTTCTCCGGCGGAAATATTGGTTAGGAAAACGGCGCTAACAAGAGCGGCACGGATGGAGTGGAGCAGGGTTTTCATAGAGCTTTAGCGGGGGGGGCGTGAAACTCGGATTTCGACGGGTTGTGATGGGCTCGAATGGCCATTTTCCGGAGCACGAACCTTCTAAGTTACGGGGGACTCTACCTCAGGTTTGCGTTTTTTTGAATACCTCGAATGGGTAGGACGTCCCCCGTGGTTTGTGCCAGATTGGCGGGACTTGTGCATGGACAAACGCGCTTCAACTCCTAAGCAAGAAAATTCCCGCCCAAGAGGCGGGTCTATCGGCCGGGTGCTGATGGGAAACCATTTTCATTTGCTTATCGAAACTCCGGAGCGCGCACGCTGAAACGGGTACTCTATCTGTTGGGAATCGAAGTCCCGGAGCGGATATGACGCGCAGCCCCCTTAGAGATCGAGACCGCTCTCAAAGATCTGGAACAGATTCCTTCCGCTCTGAAACAGTTGACGAGGCACCCGAGTGTGTAACCGAAAACGAGATGCCCGATTCAACTGAGCAGAAGGCTGGCGGGTGTGATCACAAACATCATTTCCTCACCTTGCGGCAAAATGATGAGAGTGACGATGAGGCTGGCCCACACAAAACCTCCAAAGCCAAGGGCGATGTATTTCGTCACACGGGGTGTGATGCGAGCTTGCTGAAACTCCGGAAGCAGTTGCTTGATGAGGGCAAACGCGCAAACAAATGCCATACCCACCCCACCCCCATTGCCGAGGTATCGCCAGAGGTATCCAAGGACCGCGTGATGATTGCCATCTCCCACCAACATGCCGCCGATTTTGGGAATGAAATCATCCAACCATCCGGCCATGATGAAAGAAATTCGCACGCCGTCGTAACAGGTGACGGCGATGATGCCCATGACGAAACCATGCAGCATCAGTCTGCCATAGCGGGGCTGGTAACAGCTCAAACCCATGGCGATGCCAAGCGCCGGAATAACCACGAGAAGCGAGGCAAAAGGAAGTGTGATCCCCATGAGCGACAAGGCAAAAGCCGTGATGGGAGCAAACCCGGTGCCAAAAATCAGGGTTGCAGCCATACCATCATGAAGAAGGGGCACAGCGTTTTTCCAGCGCATGCGGGGATGCATCAGGGCTTCGAGAGCGAGACGCACGGTGATCTGTTTCATTGGTTCAAGCATTTGACCCGTCAATTCACCTTATATTCGGCACGGACGATGGTGATGATGTCCTTTTCGTAGGAGGTGGTGTCGTTGTTGCCCTCGGTGGAGGTCTCGGTGGAGTTGGCCGGGTTGATATTGATGATACCCATCGACGAATCCACGAGTGGCCCGATACCGGTATTGCCGGCCGATCGCAGGATGTTCTCCGCGCGGTTGCGGGTATCTCTGGCGGCCCGGATTATGTGTTGGAGGCTCGGCCTTAATGAAACCGGCAGGGTTGCGTGCGGAGCACCTTGGACTGCTACAGCCTGCTGTCGCTTTGGGCGATGCCGCCCTGCTGCCAGCCCGACGGCATCGGCACGGGTCACGTCCGATGAAACCTTGGCCTGCCCCGCTTGCAGCAGGCTGCGGTGCGGAAGGCGGCAGCAGGCCATGGGCTGCAGACGCAGCCGGTTAGCGCGCCGCGACGAGGTCGTACCCACGCCAGTCGCCGATGGTGATGTCGGCGAAGTCGCCGACGGGGATGGCTTCATCCACCATGACGGAACCGTCGATTTCCGGGGCGTCCCATTGGGTGCGCGCGACGCCGGGTTGCTCGACGAGCACTCGGACGGCTTTGCCCACTTGCGCTTGGTTGGTTTCGCCAGCGATTTTCTGGAGCTCGGCCATGGCGCGGGACCAGCGGCTTTTGCGGGTGGCGTGGTGGAGGTGGCCGTCCATCTTGTTAGCACGGGTGCCTTCTTCCTTCGAGTATTGGAAAACGCCGGCGCGCTCGAAACGGAACTCGCGGATGAATTCCAGCAGCTCTTGGAAATCCTCCTCGGTCTCTCCGGGGAAACCGACGATGAAGGTGGTGCGGATGCCGAGACCGGGAATGCCGGCGCGCATGCGGCGGAGCAGGTCGCGGATGTAATCGCCGCTGGTCACGCGCTTCATGGCGGTGAGCATGCGATCGGAAATGTGCTGGAGCGGGATATCGACGTATTTCGCAACCTTGTCGCACTCGGCGATGGTGGTGATGAGTTCGTCCGACCAATGCGCGGGGTGGGTGTAGAGCAGGCGGACCCAGAAATCGCCTTCGATTTTGTTGATCTCGCGGAGCAAGGTGGAGAGCGATTCGCCGCGGGTGGAATCGACGGGTGAGCTGGGGGTCGGGCGTTTGCCTTCCCACTGGTCCATGCCGAAGTAGGTGGTGTCCTGGGAGATGAGGTTGATCTCTTTCACGCCGGATGCGACGAGCGCCCGCACTTCTCTAACCACGGAGTCCTGGGTGCGTGAGCGGTGTTTGCCGCGGATGGTGGGGATGATGCAGAAGGTGCAGGTGTGGTTGCAGCCCTCGGCGATCTTCACATAAGCAAAATGGTCGGGCGTGAGGCGCATCCGCGGGGTGGACCAGTCCGGGACGTATTGCGGTTTGAGGGTGACGAAATCACGCGGGTCCTCGGTGGCGGACGGGCCTTCGGTTTTCTGGACCTCGGAGTCGTTTTTCTTTCCTAGCAAGTTTTCAATGATGGGAGCGACCTTGGTGATTTGGTCGAGGCCGATGAAAGCGTCCACTTCTGGCATGATGCCGGGAAGGTCTTTGGCGAATCGTTGGGACAGACAACCGGCGACAATGATTTTCTGGCGCGCACGGTCCGGATCATCGGTGCGGTCTTGCACGGCGCCGAAGATCGCATCGATGGACTCCTGCTTCGCCATGTCGATGAACGAGCAGGTGTTGATGATGAGAACATCCGCGAGTTCGGGATCGGGTGTTAGGGACATGCCGGCTTGGGCGAGGTGGCCGATCATGACTTCCGAGTCGATGAGGTTTTTGGCGCAGCCGAGTGAGATGAGACCGACGGTGGTGGACATGCTTTTTGAAAGTTAGAAGTTATTGGTTAAGAGTTATGCGGGAAGAGGATTCTGAAAAAACGACCTCTAACGAATAACTTGTAAATTCATCTCAATATTGCGGCGGCAGGATGAGTTCGTCGCCGACTTCGGGTTTGATCGCGCCGAATCCGGGAAGGGGATTGGCGATGGCGCCGTCTGACGCAACTTCGGAGACTTTCAATTGGCCGAGGATGCCGGTTTTGCGGCGGATGGCGAGGATGGTGCCGGACTGAACTTGCTCGGGCATGAGGACATCGAAGGTGACGAAACCGCCATACTGTTGGTCTTCCACGTATTCGCGGATGCGGCCGATGAGCAGGGCCTCGCTGATCATGCGGGCGCGGCGGAGTTCGCTGTCGCCGCCTTCGAGTTTGCGTTGATCCAAGAGGAGTTCCTCGCTATCAGCGAGTGTGGCGTCGCGTTCGGCTTTTTCGAGTTCGAGTTGGGCGACGGCCGCGCGGTTGGCTTCGAGCTGGGCTTTGACCGATTCGATCTCGGCGGCGGTGGGGGCCGGGGCACTGGCGGGCGAGTTTTTGAGCGTGAGCATTTGTTTCTCGAAGGCGAGTTTGTCCTGCTCGGCGCGGATCTCCTTCACTTGTTTTTCGAGGCGGGCGAATTCATCGCTGGAGGTGTTTTTCACACCGGTTTTCATGCCTTGCCAGGAAACCGCGAGGGCTCCAAGCAAGAGCGCGACGGTGGCGCCAAGTAAAAGTTTCATCGTGTCCATGGGCGGGACGTTGGACGGCACTGCCGCGGATGTCAACGCGGCGAGGGACTTGTATCGCGCTTATTGCCGCGGGGTCCGCCGATCGAGCTCGGTTTGCACCTTTTCGGGAAGAGGATTGGTGCGGAGCCATGCTTGGGCGGCGTCAGGATCACGGCGCAGCCACGAACCGATGGCGCGGGTGTACATTTGGTTGCGCTGGCCTTCATCGCCGATGCGGGAGATTTGGCCGGCGGCGGTGGTTGGATCGGTGCCGAAGGAGTGCCAAATGAAGTTTTGGACCACGCGGTCGGTCACGTCATTGGAATATTGATCCATCAAAGAGATCGCGGACTTGGGATCGTCCGAGGCCACGCTGCTGATGACTCCGCGCAGCGCGTTGCTGCGCACATCGCCGGCGGGCAGACGGTTGAGTGAGGTGAGGGCCGCTTGCTGGTCTTTGCGTGCCCAAACGGAATAGACGTCATCCATGCGGCGCTGGGTGGCTTCGCTGGGATTTTCAATCAGCCAGGAAACGGTGCCGGCGGGATCACTGGCGGCGAGTTGCTCGGCGCTGCGGAGCATCGCGCCGTTTTTCAGGGAGTCATCGGTGAGGCTGGCGATCCAAGCGCGGGTGGCGTCGGCTCCCTGGCGCAGGAGTTGGGGCAGGAAGGCATCGAGCCCTTCGCCGCGTTCTTCGCTGCGCGGCATGGCGGTGAGCAGTTGCGACGCGCGGGTGGGATCGGACTCGGCGATGCCGCGGATGATTCCGGCGAGGTAGGGGTTGGCACCTTCGCCGTCGAAATTGGCGTTTGCCCAAGCGATGGCAGCTTCGGGATCGGCAGTCGCCCACGAGGTGAGGATCGTTTCTTTGGCAAAGTTGCTGCGGGTGTTCTCTTCGGCATAAGCCAAGGCGGCGATCGGGTCGGTCTGAGCCCATGCAGAGAGCAATAGCGAATACTCGCCCATGCGGTCTTCGGTCAGGCCAAGGCTGCGAAAATGAGCGACGGCTTCCTCGAAATCACCGGGGGCGAGTTGATCGATGAATGCGAGCAGGGCGCGGTTGCGATCCAGCGGGTTTTCGCCACGGACGATGTTTTCCAGCCGGGCGGTGCGATCCTTGGGGTCGAGAGTCCGCGAGGCCCGCTCGGTGCGACTGCTGCGGGCGGATTTCCGGCTGTCCGAGGTGCTGGATGAAGTTGCGGTGGAGCTTCGTGAGGCACGGGTCTCGGCTGGGCCGCTTTCGGTGCCAGCAGTCGGGGCCGGGGATGAGACTCGTCCGGCCATGAAGCCGCCGAAACCGATGAGAACAAGGGCTGCGATCGTGGTGGTGGTGTTGAGTTTCATGCTTTGACCCTACCGCATAGCATCGTTTCCGTCTTACACAATTGTCGAAATTTCCGGGTGGAACGGCATATTCAACCGGCGAAGGCGTGGGTTGGCTGGCCTTTCACGCCAAGACCGCGGATCACGAACAGCCGCCCGGCGTTTTCCTCGACCACGGATTTGTGGATGCCAGTCGTGACGTAGAGGTCGGCGAGATCCGGCCCGCCAAACGCGCAGGCGGTGGTTTCAAGACAAGGAAGCTCGATTCTGCGGAGTTCCGCGCCGGTTTCCGGGTCGAAACAAACGACGCAAGCGCCGTGGCAAAAGGCGATCCAAAGGTGGCCAGCGGCATCGATCGTCATGCCGTCGGGCGAAGAGTCGAGGTGCGCGGTGGAAATCACGCTGCGGAGATTGCGCAGATGGCCGGCCTCGTAATCGAAGGCGAGCACCTCCTTGCGCGGGGTGTCGATGTAGAAAACCGTTTTGCCGCCGGCGGACCAGGCGATGCCATTGGAGTTGGTGACCGGGCCAAACGCTTCGTGCAGCGTGAGATCGGGATCGAGGCGGTAGAGTTTGGCGGTGCCGGTTTTTTTGGTGAGGCTGATGGTTCCGGCGAAAAACCGGCCATCGGGCGAACATTTGCCGTCGTTAAAGCGGTTGTCCGGCAGGTACTGTTCGGGATCGGCGAGGTGGGTGAGCGCGCCGCTGCCCGAATCGAGCAGCGAAATTCCGTGATCGCCGGCGATGACCAGTCCGCCACTCTCACGCGGGACGACGGTGCCGACGCGTTCGCCGACATCCCATGACTTTTCCACGCCGGTCGCCGGGTCGAGGCGATGGACTTGGTGGCCCTCGATATCCACATAATAGAGTGCGTCCTGCCACCAGATTGGGCCTTCGCCCCATTGGCTGCGGATGGTTCCGATCGCTTCGATGCTCAGCATGGTAGGGAGCCTACGACGGGCGGGGAATCGGCACCAAGGGAAAATCATCGAGGCAGGGCTTTCATTTCCCCGGGAAAGTGGCAGTATCCATCCCATGCGCTCCCCGGCCATGAATGACGTCCTGAAAGTATGGCTGTATGCTGCGGCTTCGGTGTTGCTGGGGGCGTGGATGGCCCCGCTGCTTTATAATATGGGAAAGGCGTTGGCGGAGGTTTCTTCGGCGAAGGTGATCAACGGGCCGGTGGAGTGGTTTGCAGGAGTCTGCCGGGCGGCGGAGTTTCCGCGATTTTTCGAGGTCGCGCTGGTCTTGGCGGCGGTGATTTTGTTTTTGCCGATCGTCGAGTGGTTGAAGGGCGGCGGAAACTTGCAGGGTGGGTTTTTGCATCGCCTGCCGGATGACGCGGTGACTTTGGTGCGGGGTCAGCGGTTGCGGAAAAATCCTGAAGCATTGGGGCATTTGCTGCGGGGCTTTCTGGTGGTGACCGGGTTGTTCTTTCTCTTGGGCGGAGTGATGATCGCCGCCGGGGTGTTTGTGTGGCGCTTGCCGGACGGGGGGCTGATGAAGTCGATGGTGCGAATTTTCGGCGTGGCGATGGTTTTGGCGGCGGTGCAGGAGATTTTGTTCCGGGGCATCGCGATGGGAATTTTCCTGCGGGCGATGCGGCCGGCGGCGGCGCTCGGCGTCTCGGCGGTGCTTTTTGCGATGGTGCATTTCATCAATCCGCCAGCCGGTCTAAACGTCCCCGATCCGGATGCATCCGGGGTGGGTTTCGAGTTGCTGCGCATGGTATTGGCGCAGTTGGGCGATGAGCGGATGTTGCTGGGCAGTTTCGTCCCGCTGCTCGCGCTGGGCGGAGTGCTGGCTTTCGCCCGCTGGCGGACGGCGTCACTGTGGTTGCCGCTGGGGCTGCACGCCGGCTGGATATTCGTCAACGGCGTGATGGGGGCTTTCACCGTAACTGCCAGCAGGCCGGACGCGGCGGCGTGGTTGATTTCCGGCGCGGCATTGCGACAGGGTTTGGTCCCGCTGGTGGGGATTCTGATCTCCGGATTTCTCATCCACTATCTCACCGCCACCGATGCCGACACCACCGAATCCTCTCTCTGAGCGCGGCAGTTGGCGCAAGTTGGCCGAGTTGACGCTCGATCTACTCTATCCATCGGCCTGCGCGGCGTGCCGGGTGGGATTGTCGGGCGGGCGGGCGCTGTGCGACGCATGCGATGCGGATTTACCAAGGCTGTGCGCCCCATTTTGTAAAATCTGCGGTGAGGCGTTCGAGGGCGTGATTGACCGGGAATTCGACTGCCCGAATTGCAGCAAACTGAAATTCTCCTTCGAGTTCGCCCGGCCGGCGACCGTCCGCGACGAGCGCACACTCGACATGGTTCACCGCCTGAAATACGGCCGTGAAATCCACCTCGCAAACGAACTCGGGCGTCTTGCTTACGAATCGTTTGCCGATCCCCGGCTCGCCCCGGCCTTGGCGGGAGGGTGGCCGCTGGTGCCCGTGCCGCTCCACCGGAAGCGCCAGCAGGACCGCCATTTCAACCAAGCCGAAGAAATCTCACGGGTGCTCGCGCGGCACACCGGCCTCACCCTGCTCAAGGGCCTTCACCGCACCCGCCCGACGGAGACGCAGACGCTGCTCACCCGCGCCCAGCGCCTTGCCAACCTGCGCGGGGCCTTCGACGTCAGCGCCTCCGGTCACCGCTGGCTCGCGGGGAAAAGCGAAGGTGCGATTCTGGTGGACGATGTGTTGACCACCGGTTCCACCGTCGATGAGTGCGCGAAAACCCTGCGCCATGGCGGCTTCAAAAAAGTCTTCGTCGTGACCGTGATGCGCGGTTAGGCCGGTTGCCTGTCTTTGTCAAAATGCCGCAATGCGAAGTGGCAGATCACCCCGGTGAGCCCCAGCACCAGCAGTGGAAACAAACCCGAACGCAGCGATTCACCGACGCCCCATGGCTGCAGCGGATGATCGTAAACCGGTTTGTAAATCAAGTTGTAGCCCTTGAACGCAATGATCCATCCCGCGTGTAGGCCGATGGATAACCACAGCGCTCCAGTCCGCACCCGTGCCTGTGCAAGGATCATGCCAACGAGCACCAAGGTCGCGAAATCCGTTAGGAAAAACATCGGGTCTGCAAAATGAAACAAGATCGTCCTTAACAATTCAAAACCCGCCAGCGGGGCTCCGGGATTGGCGATGGCAAAACCCGCAGGAGGTTCGAGAAAGTGGACGAAGGCGAAGACCAGCGAGGTGCCCAAACAGGCGGGTAGCGGTCGGGCGGATCTGAGCCACAGTCCTAACAAAATCCCGCGGAACAGCCACTCCTCTACTAGCGGAGCACCCACCGCCGGGATCAGGACTTTGGAGAGAAACTTCCCCAGCTCCGGAGGATTTGCCGCCGGAGCATAGGCACCCAGAGCCACCATGATCATGCCGAGCCCCCACAGCATGGCGGCGGCCAGCGCGCAGCCGGATGCTGTTTGTAGCAGTGCCTGGCGGGCACCCGGCTTTGCGGAGGCCGTCACGGAGCAATCGCTTTCCGCTTTCAGCGCGCAAATGCGTTTGCAGAGAACCGGCAGGAGCAGCAGCGCGGAAAATGCCAGCGCGCGGTTAAAGTAGCGGCCGAATTTCGCCCGGTCGCAGGCAGCAGCCAGCCATTCCAAAATCGCAGGCAGCTCATGATCCGCCGCCGCAGCTGCAAGCGCCTTCCCCCCCTGATAGAGCCAGGGGGCGATGACAGCGGCCAACAACAGCGAGGCCAGCACCCAGAGCACGGTGGCACCTGCTTCGGATTTGAAAAAGCGTTTCAAGATTGGGTTATTTTCCGAAATGCCTCTGACAGCGGATCAGAGTCCGCGCAGCGTAGCCTTGATCGCTTCGAAGTCGGGCATGTCCTTGGGATGTTCTTGGACTTCGGCGTATTGGATGACGCCGGCCTTATCGACCACGAAGGCCGAGCGCTTGGAAACGCCGCCCATAATCAGGTTCTTCTCTGGCAGAAACTGGTCGTAAGCCACGCCGTAAGCCTTGGTCACCGCGTGCTCATAATCGCTGAGGAGCTGGAGGGTGATGCCCTCTTTTTGTGCCCAAGCTTCCTGCGCGAATGGATTATCTCCAGAAATGCCGAGCACCGTGGCATCGAGCGCGTCGTATTCGGAAATTCCTTTTGAAATCTCACAGAACTCCGCCGTGCAACCGCCGGTGAAGGCCATTGGCACGAACAGCAGCACAATGTTGGATTTTCCGATGAGATCGCTCAGGGTGACGAGCTGCGGGCCGTCTGCGGTTTGGCTGACGAGGGTGAAATCTGGGGCTTGATCGCCGACTTTGATGGACATGGTGGTTTGGAGGTTGTTCGTTGAGGTGGCCCGAGTATAAGACAGGAAATTCAGCGATGTCATACGATTTTTCTCAATTTGGCCAACACCTCGGCTGCGGCAGCGGCATCGAGGAACTGATGGACGATCTCGGCCATGCGCTCGCCAGCAGCGGGCCGGATCTAAAAATGCTCGGTGGCGGCCAACCCGCACGCATTCCGGAAATGAATGCGGTCTGGCGCAGGCGGCTCGAAGAACTGATGGATGAGCCCGGCGGCCTTGAGCGCGCGCTCACCACCTACGATCCGCCGCGCGGCAATCCGCAATTCCTCGCGGCCATCGCCACCCTCTTCCGCGAGACCTTCGGCTGGGAAATCGGTCCCGAAAACGTCGCCGTCACCTGTGGCGGCCAGACCGCTTTCTACTTTCTCTTCAATCTGCTCGCCGGCCAAATGCCCGATGGCTCCCGCCGGAAAATCCTGCTGCCGCTCGTCCCGGAATACATCGGTTATTCGAATCAGGGCGTCAGCGGCGAACTCTTCCGCGCTGTCACTCCGCTCATCGAGAAAAACGGCCCTCACGATTTCAAATACCGCGTCGATTTCGACCACCTCGAAATCACTCCCGACATCGCCGCCATCTGCGCCTCCCGGCCGACCAATCCGACCGGCAACGTTCTAACCGATGATGAGGTCGCCCGGCTTTCCGCGCTCGCGAAGCAGCACCACATACCGTTGATCATCGACAATGCCTATGGCGCGCCCTTCCCGGGCATCATCTTCACCGATGCCACGCCATTTTGGGAACCGCACGTCATCCTCACCCTTAGCCTCTCGAAAATCGGGCTACCGGGCACGCGCACCGGAATCGTCATCGGCCCGCCGGAGATCATCGCCGCGCTGGGTTCGATGAGTGCCATCGCCGGTCTATCCAATCCGAACATCGGCCAGCAAATCACCCTGCCACTGGTGAAATCCGGCGAACTTCTTCAACTCAGCCGCAAGGTGGTGCGTCCGTTCTATCAGGAGAAATGCCGCCTCGCCCGTGATGCCGCGGCCGAAGCCTTCGGCGATGACATGGACTGGTTCATGCACCGCAGCGAGGGCGCACTTTTCCTATGGCTGTGGTTTCCCGGGCTGCCCATCACTTCCAAGGAACTTTACGAACGTTTGAAAAAACGCGAGGTCCTCGTGATTCCCGGGCACTACTTTTTCTTCGGCCACGAAGATGAATCCTGGCGCCACCGGCACGAATGCATCCGCGTCTCTTATGCGATGGACGAGGCGGTGGTTAGAGATGGCTTGCGGATCATCGCCGAGGAAGTCCGTGCGGCGCTTGGCGAGGATGGATTCGCGTCCGGTTAGAGTTGCGGTGATGACAGTGCGGGAGTTGGTGGAGTCCGCGCCGTGAACGCAAAGCCGGTGGATTTGATTTCGTCCCGGTTCGTGAGCCTTGCCCATCATGTAGAGGAACGAACCCGGCTAGCGCTCGTCCTCGCGCAGGCGTGGCAGGCCTAACATCCTGACCACTTCGGCGCCGCCGTTGGTGATCGTGCCGCCGAGTTGGGCACCGCGCTCGACGCGCAGGACTTTCGCCCCGGCACGGCCCGCCTGGATAGCGGCGACAGCGGGCGAACATGATGGGTGGATTCATGCGAAATTTCAGGCGAAAGCGAAAATAAACTCTTCGTTGGCGGCGCCATGGCCGGGGTTCCAGAATTGCCTGAAAGAATGGTTGGCGACGGTGGGTTTCACTTAGGAATGTCTGAGA
>JBBECN010000133.1:0-3874 GCA_040881795.1 Akkermansiaceae bacterium | reverse complement strand
AGGGCGCGATGGCTGGCGGAGTGGCGGGGGGCTGCTGGGAAACCGGTGCTTTACCATGTGATTTCACGCGTGGTGGACCGGCGGTTTGTGCTGGGGACTGAGGAGAAGGAGAAATTCCGGACCTTGATGCGGATGCAGGAGAATTTCACGGGATGTCGGGCGCTTTCTTACTGTTTGATGGACAACCACTTCCATCTCCTGATGGAAGTGCCGCCGATGGCCGAGACCGGAATTTCGGACAATGAGCTGTTGAAGCGGCTTGCCGCGATTTACAGCGAGGCTTTCGTGGGCGGGGTGGCGAAGGAACTGGCGGATGCCAGAGTGGCGGGGGATTACACCAGCGAAGGTGGGATGGACGAGGCGGTTGCGGCGATCCACAAGCGCTTCACCTATCGGATGCAGGATTTGGGTGAGTTCATGAAGGGACTTCTGCAACGCTTCACCCAGTGGTTCAACCGCGCCCATTCGCGCTCGGGAACCTTGTGGGAAGATCGGTTCAAGAGCGTGATTGTCGAGGACGGCGTGGCGGCGCGGACGATCGCTGCCTACATCGACCTGAATCCGGTGAGGGCTGGAATGGTGAAGGACCCAGCGGAACATCGCTGGAGCAGCTATGGGGAAGCGATCGGCGGCGGAAATAAGGGAGACGGCAAAAAGGCGCGCGAAGGCTTGGTGAGGGCGTATTTTTGTGACCAAGGAGTGGGCTTTGAGGCGGAGAAATGGGAGGAGGTTTCGCGCTTGTATCGGCGCTTGATGGGAATCGCCCTTGGAAAAAAGCCCGGGCGGGCGAACGGGTCCCAAGCATCAACAGGACTTGGCCAGACTACGAAAAACACGGCGGAGCTTCTCGAAAGCAAGGACAACGAAACCGCGTTGAAAGATATGGGAATGGCAAAAATGCTGCATTGCCGGGTGCGTTATTTCACGGACGGCGCGGTGATTGGCAGCAAGGAGTTTGTGAACGAGGCGTTTGCGAACGCGCGGGGACGCTTCGGCACCAAGCGCAAAGACGGCGCGCGGGCCATGAAGGGCAGCGGCAAAGGCGCGAAAGGAGTGCTGTGGAGCATGCGGGATCTCAGGGTCAGAGTTTGAAGTCGTGAATGGAGTCAGGCCTCGCGCATTGACATCTGGATTCATACTTCATCGAGTGAATCGGAATATACCTTGCGGATTCACATGTTAGTTCGGTAGATGGCGAAGCTAAGTAAGTGGGGTGGGCGCATGGAGGGAACGAAGCTGACCCACCCGTTCAAGGCGAGCTCGAATTGATAGATATGCGATCGTGGGTTTCCAACCCCCTGAAATCTGCTAAGCTGCCTCATGGACTTGGTCATCCTCCAACAGTTCGCCATTTCACTCGGCCTTGGGATGCTGGTTGGACTCCAGCGCGAGCGCACCGAGCGCTCGATCGGGGGCATCCGGACGTTTCCGCTGATCGCGCTGTTCGGCACCGTGTGCGCCCGGATCAGCGAGATCACCGACACGTGGGTGATCGCCGCCGGTCTGCTCGCTTTGGCGGCTTTGGTGCTCGCCGCGAATCTAACAAAGCCCAAACAGGCGGATGGTGATTCAGGGATCACCACCGAGATCGCCACGCTGCTGGTGTATGTCATCGGCGTGCTGGTCGTCGTCGGCGAGATCAGCAACGCGGTGGTCCTCGGCGGCGCGTGCGCGATGCTGCTGCATTTTAAAGCACCGCTTCACGGCTTCGCCCGCTCGGTGGGTGAGCGCGACATGCACGCCTTCATCCAGTTCGTGCTCATTACTCTGGTAATCCTGCCGGTGTTGCCTGATCAGACTTACGGGCCGTATGCGGTGCTCAATCCATTTCAAATCTGGCTGATGGTGGTTCTCATCGTCGGCATCGGCTTGTGCGGTTATGTTGCTTACAAACTTTTCGGTGCACGCGCCGGGACCATCCTCGGCGGGATCATCGGCGGACTTATTTCCAGCACGGCCACCACCGTCAGCTATGCCCGCCGCACCAAGGCGGATCACCGTCTCGCACCGCTTGGTGCCCTGGTGATCATGATCGCCTCGTGCATTTCCTTGGTGCGGGTGATCTTGGAAATCGGGGCGGTGGCCGCCGGTTCCTTCGCCGAGCTCGCGCCGCCGCTGATCGCCATGCTGCTCGCTTGCTGCGTCATCACCGGCGGACTCCACTTCTTCAGCCACGCCGAGCAGGCCAGCATGCCGGAACAAGGCAACCCGACGGAAATCAAGTCCGCTCTGGTTTTCGGCCTGCTTTATGCGCTCGTGCTTTTGGGCGTGGCTTTCGCCAAGGATCGCTTCGGCAACAGCGGGCTTTACGCGGTCGCGCTGATTTCCGGCCTGACCGACATGGACGCCATCACTCTCTCGACCGCCCGGCTCGCCGCCAACGGCACGGTGGAAACAAGCACCGCTTGGCGGGCGATTCTCATCGGAGCGATGGCAAACTTCACCTTCAAGTTCGCCATCGTCGCCACCCTCGGTGCGCGCGCACTGACGGGCCGCCTCGCGATGGCCTTCGGGCTCGCACTGGTGGCAGCCGGGATGATTCTTTGGCTGTGGCCGGGCTGATGAAGGCTCGCCCGAAATTTTTCACGCCCCGGCCTCGTAGGAGGATTTACCAATGGATGGACCATCCATGATTCCACTGTCGAAAACTTTCATTTCATGCACCTCACCCACCCATCTTCCCGGATTTCCCGACGGCACCTGATGAAGCTCTGCGGCCTCGCGGCACTTGCCCGCCCGTGCTACGGACAGAGTGCCAACAACACGGTCCGGATCGGTATGATTGGCTGCGGCCGGCGTGCCAACGATCTTGCCGGGCAGTTCCTCAAGATCAAGGATGTGGCCATCGTGGCGCTCAGCGATCCCGATCCCGCCCAGATGGAAGCGCTCGCCAGCAGGATCGGGAAAAAGGACGTCAATTCCGCCGCTTTGAGGAAATTTCAAGACTACCGCAAGCTGCTGGAAAGCCCGGACATCGACGCCGTGGTCGTCGCCACCCCGAACCACTGGCACACGCTGCACGCCATCCACTCGATGCAGGCCGGCAAGGATGTCTATCTGGAAAAGCCGGTGACCCACGAGCTGTGGGAAGGCCGACAATTGGTGGCCGCCGAAGAAAAATACGGGCGAATCATCGCCGCAGGCTTTCAAAGCCGCTCGGACCCGGGCACACGCGACGGCATCCAATTTGTCCAAGAAGGAAATCTCGGAAAAATCCTTTCCGTCCACGTTTGTTGTTTCAAGGGACGCGACTCCATTGGTGTCCGGAAATCCCCGCTCACGCCGCCGCCTAACATCGATTACAATCTCTGGCTCGGACCTGCGGCGGACCTACCGATATTCCGCAGCGAATTCCACTACGACTGGCACTGGGCCTGGAACACCGGCAACGGCGACGTTGGAAATCAGACACCTCACGAGATCGACATCGCCAACCGCATTCTCGGCGACGGCCCGCTGCCGAAACAAATCCGCTGCTTCGGCGGCAGGTTCGGGTGGAACGACGCCGGCGAGACGCCCAACCTACAAGTCGCCAACTACGAACACGCGGGCGTGCCGGTCATCATCGAAGTGAACAACCTCAAGCTCAGCCCCACCCGCAACAACAGCGGAGCGCGTGACGGCATCCGCATCGGGGTGGTGGCCTACTGCGAAGGCGGCCAATTGCGCGGTGGCCTCGGCGGCATGTATGCCGTGGGTGAGGATGGCAAGAAGCCGATCGAGAAGTTCCCCGGCAACGGTGGAGCTGGCCATCAGGAAAATTTCATCAACGCCGTGCGCTCGCGCCGCCACGCGGACATCGCATCGCGCATCGTCCCCGCCGAGCGCGCCGCAGCCATCGCCCACCTTGCCAACATCTCCTACCGCACCGGCA
>JBBECN010000132.1:0-25107 GCA_040881795.1 Akkermansiaceae bacterium | reverse complement strand
AGGCGTTCGCGGGAGCGCGGGAGCGTTTCACGGCGAAGCGGAAGGACGGGGCGCGACGGATGCGGGGGAGTGGCGCTCCAGCGGCGGGCGTCTTATGGTCGGCGAGGGATCTGCGGTTGCGGATTTGACGGATTCATGGGCACGGACTCGAAAGCTAACATTGGCAAAGCCAAGGAGTCCCTCCAAGCGCTTCTGAATTGAGGTGGAATTGTTGTAACGCCTTGTTGCCATTCGCTTATGCATTTCACACGATGCGGGTGTGAACTTACCCAATGCGATCACGTTTTCGCGCCTGATCATGACCGCGGCTTTTGTGGTGGCGGTGTCGCAGCGCAATCTCACCGGTTATGGCACGGGTTTGGTGCTGTTTATTCTGGCGGCTGTTAGCGATTGGTTGGATGGGTATCTCGCCCGGAAAATGGGCTTGGTGACGCCTCTCGGAAAGTTGATGGATCCGCTGGCGGATAAAATACTGGTGAGCGCGGCCTTCGTGTTTTTTACCGAGCAAAAACTCTGCCCGGTGTGGGTGACGGCCTTGATCATCGGTCGTGAGTTTCTCGTCACCGGCTTGCGGCAGATCGCGATCGAGTCCGGCCACGTGCTGGCGGCGGACCGTCTGGGAAAATGGAAGACCACTTTCCAGCTCGCTTATTTGATCACCGGTTTGATATGGCTAACAGCGGCGCACGCAAAACAAGTCGCAGCACTCGAATGGCTTGGACATCTCGCCCGCCCGTCGTGGGAAGGCGGTTGGTTGCAACCCATTTTCCTCTGGATAGCTGTGGCACTCACCGTGATCTCCGGGTGGAACTACCTGTGGGGATCGCGGAAGCTGCTGAGCGGCAAATGAACCCTATTAGCTGATGAGGCCACCGTAAGCGGCTGCATCCAGCATTTTCGAAACGTGATCGACGTCTTTGACCCGCAGCTTGAAGATCCAGCCCTTGCCGTAAGGATCGGTATTGACCAGTGACGGGTCGCTTTCGACTTCCGGATTCACCTCGACAACTTCGCCACCGATCGGGGCGTAAATGTCGCTGGCGGCTTTGACGGACTCCACCACGGCGGTCGGATCACCGGCATCGACGGCGCGGCCGACGGTTGGCAGTTCGACAAACACGACATCGGTGAGTTCTTCTTGGGCGTGATCGGAGATGCCCACAGTGGCGATGTCGCCATCAAGGCGGACCCATTCGTGGGAAGTGGCGTAGCGGAGGTCAGCAGGGGTGTTCATGGGGAAACGGGTGGTTCGTTTTTTAGTGATTCGGTTTGTAAAATGGTTTCTTAACAACCTGAGCGGGGAAAAGCCGGCCGCGCACTTCGATTTGCAGCGCAGTGCCGATTTTCGAAAACTCCGCAGGCAGATAGGCCATGCCGATTCCGGTCATCAGGGTCGGCGAAAGCACGCCGCTGGACAATTCACCGATCACGCCGCCCTCGGCGGAAAGCACCGGATAGTGGGCGCGAGGTGGGGGACCTTTTTCGGTGTATTGAATGGCGGTCAGCTTGAGTGCCGGGCCGTCCATTTTCTGGCGGGCAAGTGTTTCGCGGCCGATGAAATCGCCTTTTTCGAGGTCGCAGAAAAACCCGAGCCCCGCCTCGACGGGGGAACGTTCGGGTGACAGGTCATTGCCATTGAGCGGGTATGCCATTTCCAGTCGCAGCGTGTCGCGCGCACCAAGAGCGCAGGGTTTGGCCCCGGCGGCGATGAAAGTTTCCCAAGCGGCGATTCCCTCGGCGGCGGGGGTAAAGAATTCGAATCCATCCTCCCCGGTGTAACCGGTGCGACAGACGATGGCCCCGGATTTCAAGGTCGCGATGCCGTTGCGTGGCGGCAGGCTCTCGGCGGGACAAACTTTGGCGAAAATTTCTTGGGATTTCGGACCCTGCACGGCCATCGCTGCCCACAGATCGCTTTCGTTACGCAGCGTTGCGTTTTCGTCAGCATGGCTGACTAGCCATGTGAAATCCTCGTCGATCATCGAGGCGTTCACCACCAAGAAGAATTCGTTTTCGCCGCTGCGGTAGGCGATTAGGTCATCGATCACACCGCCCCGATCATTGAGCATCAGCGTGTATTGCCCCTCACCGACGGCGAGGCGTGCGATGTTGTTGGTCAACATCCGGTTCAGCCACGCACCCGCGCCGGAGCCGGTGACCATGAACTGACCCATGTGGGAGATGTCGAAAATCCCCACTTGGGTGCGGACTGCGGTGTGCTCGTCGATGATTGAGGTGTATTGAATCGGCATGTTCCAGCCGGCGAAAGAGACGAGCTTGGCACCAAGTGCCAGGTGGGCGGTTTCGAGTGGCGAACTTTTCAAGTCTTGAGTCACGGGTGGAGACTGAAACGCGATACGCGGTCTGTCAATGGGATGGACGAATCCGGTGGAAAAGTTGTTGCCCGAAATTTGCAGATCCAATAAATTCCGGACTGTCGGATTACTTGTGCACTGTCCTAGCCCTTCCGGTTTTTCAACCTCCATTCCATTATGAATCCTTCGTTTTCATTGAGCTGCTTGTTGTTGCAAGGGTTATTCTGTCTGTTAGCGACCCTTCCGGCGGCTGCGAGCAACGAGTTGGTTCTCAAAATCAAGTATGCCAACCACGGCCGTCTTGCCGAGGTGGTGGTGCCGCCGGGGGTGAAAGAAGTGACCTTGCAGCTCAAGACCGAGCGCAAGGGATGGCTGGACTTCATCACCCGGAAAACGACGACCGGAAAAACTGCCTTCACCCTGCCCGACGTCAAAGAATTCCGCTGGCGGGTGGTTGCGCAACCCGCCCGCAAGTTTCCCGCCAAGTTCTATCAGGGGAAAAATGACTTTGCCGGGGTGAAGGTGAGTTCGGGCTACTATCCATTTGCCAAATTGGCCGACATCACCGGGACGCCGGGCATGGAGGGCCAACCCGCCGTGGAGGAGGCGGATATTTGGAAAATCGACGGTTCTACGGTCTATTATTTCAATCAACTCCGCGGCTTGCAAATTCTCGATCTCACCAACCCGGCAGATCCTCGTTTGACCGCTTCGTTGCGCCTGCCCGCCATCGGGCAGGATCTCTATCTGGTTCCCGGAAGCGGGGCAATCCGACAGCTTCTTCTGCTGACATCCATACAATCGCCCAATGGATCCGAAAGCACTCGCATCCATCAAGTGACCATCAACGGTGGCAGTGCGCGCATCACCCATACGTGTGAAGTTGGCGGCCGCTTGGCTGACAGCCGCTTGGTGGGCAAACGACTTGTGCTCGCGACCACCCGTCAGGTTCGGACCGGCAAGGAAAGATGGGCCGATGAAAGCCGGATTTCCGAGTGGCTCATCAGCTTGGGCCGCGCGCCGCAACCCGGCATGGAATCTATCATCCCGGGGTCCGACCCGATGATCGCATCGGGGAGCGATTGGCTTGCGGTGGCGACCCACGGTGATCGCACCGGGAGTTGGACGGGCTTCTCGCAAGTGACGGTTTTTGCCCTCCGCGCCGATGGCATTGTCCGACTGACCCGCAACCCCGTGCGGACGGCGGGCATGATTGCGGATTCCTTTAAAATCCAGTGGCGTGGGAATGTTCTAACCACCATTTCCGAGAGCAATCGCAGCGACTCGAACTGGGAACCCATCACGGTGCTGGAAAATTTTCGGGTGTGGGGGCCGGACGTCATTCTCCCGGCGGTGATCCGTGAGGTCGAGCATCCGCGTCTCGGCCGCTTGGAACTGGCGAAGGGCGAGAGTCTTTTCGCCACCCGGTTCTCCGGGAAAATCGCCTACATCGTGACGTTCCTTCAAACCGATCCGCTGTGGGTGGTGGATTTGTCCGATCCTGCCAAACCCGCGGTCGCCGGGCACCTCGAAGTGCCGGGATGGTCCAGCCATTTGGAACCGATCGGCGACTTGCTGTTCTCCATCGGCTGGGAGTCGGGGCAAGTCGCGGCCTCCTTGTTCGATGTCGCGGATCCTGCCAAACCGTTGCTCCTGCGCCGTTTGGCGCTGGGCTCCCAAAGCGAGGCAACTTGGGATGAAAAAGCGCTCAAAATCCTCCCGGAAACCGGTTTGGCGATGATTCCCATGACCACCTCCAACTCGAATGGCAGCCGCGGCGTCGCCGGGATCCGCCTTCTCGATCTCGACCTTGCCGCCCGCGACTTGCGCCTCCGGGGTTTCATTCCGCATGCCTTCGATCCCCGCCGCGCCGCCATGCTGGGCGAGGCGGTGGTTTCCATTTCCCAAAGGGGCCTTGTCACCGCAGATATTGCCGACCGGGATCGGCCTGCGGTGCTGGCGGAGGTGGCTCTGGCGTGGCCGGTCGAGCGGGTGCTCGACGCCGGGAAATTCCTGATTCAAATCGAAGACGGTAGTAGTTATGGCGATGGGCGTGCAACCGCCCGTGTCACCCCGGCGAATGCGACGGAGCAGGTTCTAACTGAAATAGATCTCGGCAACGGCACCGTGCGCTTTGCGGACCTTCGGCACGGCCGGCTGGTCATCCTGCGTGAAACCGGTGGGGGGGATGTTTACGGGCTGGGTGGCGGGATGATCCAAGAATTCAAGCGCAAGCTCCGTCTTGACGTATACGAGGCATCTTCTCTCCCGGCTCTTAATCTGCTTGGTTCAGCGGTGAAAAGCATCGGCGCGGGTCAGAGCCTCTCCGGAAATGAAATCCTGTGGCCCACCAAGAACCTCGCCTGCTTTTTGTTAGCGGACGGCGGTTGGCCGTGGATGCCATGGGTCACCGCCGATTTCATCCAGTCGCCTATCACCACTCGCGCGACGAAACCCGGCGGCGACACCCTTCAATCGACATTCGTGCGCGGGTGGCTGATTCGCCAGCGGACGAAAGCTCCCCAGATTCTAACGGTCGATCTCTCGCGCCCGGGCCTGCCGCAGTTTGGCGAATCAGTGCGCTTGGGGTCCGCTGACACTTCTCTCACCGGTGTCAGTGCGGCGAAGGATGGTCTGTTAGTGGTCGGCACCTCCGACTTCAGTCAACGCAAGCTTGGCCAAGCCGGAGAAACCTTCTTCCACGCCCGGGTCGTTTCCTTTTCGACGGAAGGCGCACCCCAGCCGCGGTTTGGCATCGATTTGCCGGGATCCCTCGTCGGAGTGACCGAGTTGAATCGCGACGGCTTTCTCGCTTTCACCCAAAGCGGCTTCCCCACTGCCGACATGGTCCAGGCGAGTGCCTGTGATGGCTACGACGCATTCTTGATCGACCAAATCGCCACTCGCCGGTTTGCGCCGCTGGCGGTGAGCGGCAGGCGTTTGTTCATCGGTGGTAAAACCAGCGTGGCGTCCTATCGTTTGGAGGAATCCGGCGAATTTGTGGCTCGCAACCCGATGAAATTCGGTTGGTCTCCCGCATTCCTCCGTTGCGTGGACGGCGTGCTGCTGGCGACCGATTGGAGCCGGCTTTTCGCCACCGATGTCTCCGGCGCGGCTGCGGACCAGTGGAAATTCCCCGGTTGGAGTTTGCGCCCGGAATTCATCACCATCGCCGCCGATGGGGATCTGCTGGTGCCATTCGGCGATTACGGCGCGGAGCGCTTGGACCGCTGATTCGTGCGCTTATTTTTTCCACCAATCTGATTCCCTTTCCCACGGTTCGGCGGGTTTAACGGGATCCGCCGGCTGGGGAGGGGACTTTTCTCGCTTCTCGTCCTCGGCCAATTCATGGAGCAGCTCATCGACTTGTGAGTCGCGCCGGGAGGCACTTCGCCGAATGGACATGACTAACAGCCCAATGGTGCCGAAACTCAGGAAAATCATCGCGAGCATCGCGATCACGAAGCCATCCGTCGCTGAAAATGCTGCTGCCTCCGCCGCTTCCATCCTCGCATCCTCGCAGCAAAATCCGCCTCAGGCACTGGAAAATTTTGTCCGGCGGCAAATTTTCATGGATGGTGATCTGGTGCTTTCCGCCCGACGGCACTTGTCAATCGGCGGGATTTGGCGATGTTCCGCGCGTTATGACATTGATGGATCGATTGGAGCGACGGATCGGCTGGATTTCCTTCCCGGGATTTCTTCGTTATTATGCGTTGTTTCACGTGCTGGTTTTCGTCCTGCAATTCATCAGGCCGGACATCGGTGAATTGCTGGAATTCGACCGTGCGAAAATTTTTGCGGGTGAGGTCTGGCGGGTGGTCACCTTCTTTTTTGCCTCCTCGCAATTCGGCCGACCGAATTTGATGAGCATCCTTTTCCTGATTTTCGCCGTGAATTTCGCCTTCATGATCGGCGACGGTTTGGAAGCCGAGTGGGGAGTTTTTAAGACCACGGTGTTCTATCTGATGGGAATCCTGCTCACGGTGGTGGCGAATTTCGTCTATCCGTTCAACATTCCAGTCAGCGGGTTCGTGCTTTACGCCTCCGCGTTCCTGGCTTTTGCCACGCTGTTTCCGAAACGGGAGATTCTATTGTTTTTGATCCTGCCCGTGCAAATCCGGTTCTTGGGAATCTTTCAGGCGGTGATCATCGGCATGATGATCCTCGGCGCGCCGATCCTGCTGCCCTACGCCATCCTGGGCTTTGCAAACTACATCCTGCTCGCAGGAATTCCGGCGCTGCGCGGCACCGCGCGGATGATTGAAGCCGGGCAGCGCAAAAAACATTTCAGAGCCTCGAAATTATCCGAGGACGATGCCTTTCACACCTGCTTGGTGTGTGACAAGACGGACGCGTCCGACCCCGGATTGGAGTTTCGGGTAGGGATGGATGGTCGGGAATATTGCGAAGAGCATCTGCCGGAGAGTTGAGAGGACGTGGACTGCGCTCTGCCACCGCAGTCCATGGTTCGTCAGAGGATTTCCTGGACGAAGGGATCCCTGCGGAAAATGGCGAAGGCTTCGGGTTCCTCGCCGGTGCCGATGAAGCGGGTGGGAATTTTCAATTCGTCCTGGATGGTCACGGCGATGCCGCCTTTGCCGGAGCCGTCGAGTTTGGTGACGATCAGGCCGTCGAGCGGGGCGGCTTTGTGGAATTCCTTGGCCTGTTGCAATGCGTTGGAGCCGGTGGTGGCATCGACGACGAGCAAGGTGAGATGCGGCGCGGTTTCGTCCTGTTTTGCGAGTGTGCGGCGGATTTTCCCGAGCTCCTCCATCAGGTTGTGGCGGGTGTGAATGCGACCGGCGGTGTCGCAAATTAGGAACTCGGTTTTTCCGGCGATGGCTTTCTGATGGGCGTGAAAGCAGACGGATGATGGGTCGGCGTTGGGGTTCCCTTTGACCACTGGGATCTGCAAACGATCGCCCCAGCGCTGGAGTTGTTCGACGGCGGCGGCGCGGAAGGTGTCGGCGGCGGCGAGGATGACGGTGTGGCGGCGCTTGGTGAGCCACAGCGCGAGTTTGGCGGACGAGGTGGTCTTGCCGGTGCCATTCACGCCGACGACGAGGATGACAAACGGTTTACCATCGGAGCGCGGGGTGGGGGCGAGGAAATCTGCGTCGAGCTTTTCGGCCAGTCGGCGGCGGGTGGTTTCGACAATTTCCTCCGGTGTCACCTCTCGGCCGAGGTCGCGGAGTTCGTCGATGATCGAGGTGCTCAAGCGGACGCCTATGTCGGCGCTGATGAGATCGGCTTCGAGCTCGTCCCAATCGACTTCGGCGCGATTGGTGATTTTGTTGAGAAGGGATTTGAAAAAGCCAGCCATGAGTGTGGGGGAAGAGACAAGACACAAGAGGCGAGACTGCAAGACTCAAGAGGAAGAATTTGCGCGGCGGGTTCTCTTTTCTTGCGTCTTGTGTCTTCCCGTCTTCTGCCTTTTTCTCTTCTCCACGATGCCCAAGATCCGAGTGTTATCTGATATTCTCGCCAGCCAAGTGGCGGCGGGGGAGGTGGTCGAGCGCCCGGCTTCGGTGGTGAAGGAGTTGGTGGAGAACAGTATCGACGCCGGGGCTCGCGAGGTGCGGGTGGACATGGATCGCGGCGGCTCGGCGCTGATCCGGGTGAGCGATGACGGCTGCGGCATGTCGCGCGAGGATGCCCTGCTTTCGTTGGAACGGCACGCGACGAGCAAATTGCGGACATCCGGCGATCTGGCGGCGATCCGCACGCTGGGTTTCCGTGGCGAGGCGGTGCCGAGCATCGCCAGTGTCTCGCGTTTCCGGATGGTCACGCGGGAAACTGAAGCGGTGTCGGGCACCGAGATACTAGTGGACGGCGGCAAGGTCCGCGACGTGCGCGACGCCGGCTGCGCACCGGGAACGGTGATCGAGGCGCGGGCGTTGTTTTTCAACATGCCCGCGAGGCGGAAATTCCTGCGGGCGGAAACCACCGAATCCGCCCACGTCGAGCACCAACTCCGGCTGCACGCGCTGGCCGCGCCAAATGTGCGTTTCCGACTCCGGCGCGATGATCGGGAGATTTTCGACCTGCCGCCTGCAGCCAAGGCCGTCGACCGGGTGCGGCAGTTGCTTGGCAACGAACTCTCACGCGAGCTTGTCGCGCTGCCACTCACCCACGGCCACGGGATTTCGGTCGAGGGATATGTCCTGCCGGCCAACCATGCGCGCAAGGGGAGGCGACACCAGTTCGTTTTTCTCAACGGCCGGCCGGTGGAGGATGGCGTGATTTCGCGGGCGCTGGCCGAGGGGTTTCGGGGTGCGATTTCGGACGGAATGTATCCGGCGGCATGGTTGTGGCTCGATTTGGAACCCGCATTGGTCGATGTCAACGTGCACCCGGCCAAACGCGAAGTACGCTTTCACCGGCCGATCGACGTGCGGGAGGCCATCCTGCAAGCGGTGGCTGAGGGCTTGCGCCCGCCGGCACCAGCACCGGTGGTTCTGAGCCGGGTCGCTTTCACTACCGTGGATGCCGTGCCGGAGATCGCCAGTGCTCCTCCCGCAACGCTATCCGCGCTGCCGAGTTTTCGTCCGCCCCAGACTCTTCTGCCGGATTGGGATCCTCCGGTGGCCTCTTCGGATGCGGGCCCTCATCCTCCGGCCGCCGGCCCGGACTTCAGGATCCTTGCACTCCTGCAACATCGTTTCGTCCTGCTCGAAAGTGAGGACGGACTGGTGTTGTTCGACCCCAAGGCCGCCCACGACCGCATCATTTACGAGAAACTGCTCAAACAACACCCGTCGGGCCTCGAAACCCAAGGGTTGTTGGTGCCGGTGTTGATGGAGCTCGATCCCCGCGACCTTGATCTGGTGGTCCGCGAACGGATGGCACTTCAGGATGCCGGCATCGAGGTCGATTCGTTTGGTGGCAATACGTTGCAAATCAGAACTTTGCCAGCTTGTCTGGCGGTCGATGATCCGCGGGCCTTCCTCGGCGCGTTGATGGATGAACTGCTTCACGATGCGTCACCCGGAGTGCGATTTGCTTTTGATCGCCTCGCCAAAACCCTGTCAAAACGTGCTGCAGCGTTGGTGACCCCGCGATTGGTCGAAACCCGGCCGCTGCTCGACGCTTTGTTCCAATGCGACCTTCCCTATTGCGCTTCCGACGGGCGCCCCACTCTCAGCGAGTTCAGTATGAAGGAGATCGAAAGGCGATTCGGTGGCGGCAAGCTCTAAGATGACCTTGGTAAATATTTTTTTCGGTGTCCTTGAATGTTTGAAAAAATCAATCGATTTGAGGGTGCTTTGCTTGATTTTCATCCAAGTTAATCCTTCCTGTAAGGCAAAATGCACTGAAATCCGGGTAGGTAACGTGGGGTCCTAACGTTTAAATTCGTTTTTTACTGACTGATTATCAATGATTTAAATGAATTGACACTTGTGATTAAATTTCGTTCAAATTTTAGCGAATTTTATTCTTGTTAAGTTTTATTAAAATTTTACGTTTTTTGCAAGGTTAAGGCAAACAGAGCTTCAATCTTTCTCGATAGGAAACCATGAAGCTCCACATGATCATGACAGGATTTGCTTGTGCTGCCCTTTCTGGGGTGGTGGCGGAGGCCCGCCTGGCGGACCGTTTGTCCGAGGTTCACGGGCTATTTTTGGAAGATCGGCGTGAGGCGCTCGCGGGTTTGAGTGATCCGTTCGGAGTTCCGCGAGCCGCCCGAGTGGTGATCGAGCAACCGCACGCTGGATTCCGGTCGCAGCATGATTGGAAGCGCAACGTCGTGGCCACGGTCTTCTGGGTGGGGGAGCTCCCCACGCAGAATAATCCGACTCCCAATACCAAAAGTGCTTGGGATCAGAACTGGCAGGCTAATTTCGGCGGTTACGACACTCCCGATCGGCGCGACGCTTACCTTCCCGCAGGTTTTGTTCCCTCGTTGAATCCATTTTATATCGCTCTTCCCTACAACGACGTTGCCAAAGGAGGTGTGCATCGCCCCGAGGCATCGGAAGTGATTCCGTGGTTTTGGGAAAGCTATCGCGGCGATGGTATTTCCGTTTGCAAGGGCCGCTGGCTTGCAATTCACCATAAAGGCCGGGTGTGTTACGCCCAATGGGAAGATGTCGGCCCATTTGAAGTCGACCATTGGCAATACGTTTTTGGCAAGCAATCCCCACGCCCCAACCGCAACCAAGCGGCAGGCATCGACCTGAGTCCGGCCGTCCGGGATTATCTCAACCTGCGCAGCGGAGCGCTCGTCGAATGGCGCTTCGCCGACGAACGGGAAATCCCGGGTGGACCTTGGAAAAACTGGTTCCGCGAGCCCGCCCTGCCTCGCCGCTAAAATTCACCCCGCACGGCAACTGTCGCTCAACCCCTAACCCGATCTAAACGACTCCCCCATCCTTATATCAAATCACTATCCTTTCTGAGGTGCTGTCCGTCCCGGCAGCCCCTCAGGCGGCCCGGATCGGGGTTCTGTCCCGAATCGGCAGGGTTCATTGAGAGTTCCTCTTGGCGACCCCTGCCCTTGCCCGAACCGGGCCGCCCGCCTCTCAAAAGACATCCCGCTTTTGAGGTTTCAGGTGGAAGGCAGTTCAAGAGATTTCCATCTTTCAACCAGATACCCTAACCTTACAACCAGCCATGAAAACAAAAAAATGGGCTACCGTCCCGGTAGCTGTCCTGTCACTGTGCATCTTTCCAGTGCAAACTTCTTCCGCTCAAACCCCGCTTCTGGTGGGATTGAGCGGCGAGCTTACCGCTAATCCGAAGATCGTCCAAGTGGGGGAGACTCCCAAGCTGAAGTGGAAGATCAATTACCCTTCCGAGGTGAAGCAATACGTGGACATCGTAAATCCTGGCAGCGGCGGGGGGAATTCTGGAACCATCACGCCCAAAATCAAGCTTTACACGGAAGTCCGCATCCTTGGTCAGGGAGTCACTGTGAAGAGCGAAAGTTCGTTCAGATTCGTCAATACCGAAGCATCGATGAGCATCAACAGCACTTCGGATTTCAGGCGAATCTTCTACGGGACCAATCCGCAGGTCAATCCGGCGAGCATCATCAGTCTGAGTAATGTTTTTGGAAGCACTTACAGTAACAACCTGATCGCTGCCGGCAGGCCGATTCGTTTCGGTGGCCGCTATTATTATAACAGCTCGTGGGGTCCTACTTATAGGTCCAGCGACAGCGGCGACAACGTGCGTTTCCTGGTGAACGGTGACACGCCTCCATCCAATGTTCCCGACTACAACGCGCCTTCCTTGGAGAGCTTCATCCGGCCTTATCTGAATACAGACGGAAAGGTGAAAATCGGTCCGATGGATGTCATTGTCTTCATGGAGCTGACCCACAGGTCCGATCAAAAATCTAACGTTGGCTATGACCTCCAGGACTTGGTTCTCCTCGTCACCTTCCGCAAGCCATGAAAATCAACTCCGCAAACTTCTTCAAGCGGCTTGTCCTCGCCGCCACGCTTTTGGCTGGTGCTTCTCTTCAAGGCTTTGCCGAACAGGGAGCCATCGTGATCCGCGACGCTCCCACGAACGAGGATATGAATCTCCAACTTCGCAAGGCCCAAGCCGAGAGTTCCAAGAGACCGGTTGCAGATACAATCGTCAGTCAGGACGTATCGAAGATGGCCAAATCCGACAATCTCCTCGAACGTTCCATTGTCCTGTCCTTCCGTGGTGCGGCGGCACTGATTCCCAAAGGTGCGATTATTGAATATTCTGAAAAATACAAGGATCGCCTCAAGAAGTCTCCGGGAGACAGGCTGGGAGATTTTTCAGAGTTCGTGGCAGCGAACCGTGGCTGGCTCAGCACCTATGAGGTCAGCTTCGTGCAAGCTCAAGGGAAGGTGCCGCTCGACGAGAACGCAAGGGCTCAGATGAAGAAGAATGGAAACGTGGTCGTGGCCACTTTCCGAGGTAACCCTATTGAAGTGCTGCCACCTGTCCCTTCAGTGGAAGTCACTTCGGAGATTTCATTCCAATCCAACCGACCACAATGATGAAGAATATCCTCTATTTCCTGAGCCCAGTGATTCTCGCTGCTTCCATGCTTGTGGCGCAGACCGAGGTCGTTTGGATGAACACGATCGCGCAGACTACGCTTCCCTCCGGACCGACGACCTATCTGGAAGGTGTGGCGTCAAGCGGCGAACAGGATGCAACTATTTCTGTCGCAGAGTCCCAGCCAGGTCTGAGGTTTCAACTCTATACGGTGCCGTCGAACCTCGATGTGAATCAGCCCTATCTGCTCCAAGAGACTTCTGTAGGAGTGTTTCCTACGGGCAGGCTGGAGATCGACACGGAGGATCCATATAACAAGGAGCCGGACACGGATGAGTCACCCAATGTGACCTATGAAAACCCGACGTTTTCCTCGGCCGCCATCATGCCAAGGACCAATCCTAACGGAGTAGGCCGGAGAACCCGTGCGGATAGGCCCTTCCGCATCTATTCTTCGACGGAAGGTATTCTTACGGGACCTACGGATCCAGTTGAGGTGAAATCCATTAACTTCTATCGCCTCATCAAGGTAGGGACGGAGGGATCTGTCAGTGTGCCGCAACCGGGGGTGAGTGAAGTGGGTAGTCCGCTGTCACCGATCACTACGTCCGGTGTTCGAGAGCATTTTCCGTCACCCGCCAGTCTGGGCAGTAACCCGAGGAAATACATTGGTGTCGAACAATACTCTCTCTGGTCTCTCGCTGGGAATCTGGACTCGAATATGCCCGGTCAAAAGCTCGGCTCGGTCAAGGTGGAGATCTATCCGCTTTCCGACGGTACGATTTCCGGAATCGCGATGAACGATACGGTTCGGTTTTCGATGCCGACGCTCAGATTGAACTACCGTGACGTCTACCCCGGACCTACCAACTCGGCGGTCTATGCGCAAATTTATAAGGGTGAGCAGCGCGATACGGTCGGTGTCATCGTACCTGGATCCCATATAAATAATTCCTCATTGATATTGGGAAACTACACCGAGTTGGTTAATACCGGCGATCTTGACAGAGTCATCGATAGCGACGGGCGCTGGACTATCGAACTGTTAAGCGCCACTCCCTTCGGCGTCGAACGCATGCGGACTCCTTCCGGGCAACCTGCTAGCGTGACATTCACCGTGGACCGTGCCATCGAGGCGAATGCTTCGGTAACCACCATCGAATGATTCAGCGGACTTCCAGCTCCGTTGCCAGTTCATTCTTGAAATTTTCATTTCGATAGATTATCGAGAATCTCGCGTCTTTGGATTTCCGCAACAGGTCCTCGACCTCGGTGAAAGCTAGCAGGAGGAATAGCCCTTTCACGGGTTCCCGATGAAACGATTGAGTCCGAGTTACAAACTGGTCCTCCACCGCCCGCTTTTGCTGGTTGGGCAGGAGCGCGCCGTGCTCCTGGACGACTTGCTTGCGGAGCACTTCGAAGCGGGTCCGCATCAGGTCGGCGGAGGCCTCGGGATCAAAGTAGTGGATCGTCAATTCATGAAGCTTTCCGCCGAGGAAGCGCCCCTCAACAGCGCCGGACTCGGTTTCCGGCAGGAAGCCCTTCTTCGGTTGGATTCTCACCACCCGGATTGTGGGTTGATCTCCCGGCACAAAAATTGTAACATCCAGCGAATGTCGGGATGCCCAAATAATCAACTTGTCAGGAGTATCGCCCCAGCGCAGGCCGAAGGGTGGTTCAAGCACGCCTTGCGCGACCGCTCCATTTGCGAGCAGCAGCCCAAGGATCGTGACTCTCAAAACGCGCTGGTAGAAGCACTCCCACATACGGTGAGGTTCCACGGTTTCGGGCGAATCCGCAAGGTGCGATCGCTTCGCCGTGGCACTTTGCTGGTGGAGGCGGGCATTGCGTTGTCCATCCTCACCGTGGTCGGGCTGATCCTATTGAAGCTCTCGCTCAACATCCTGCATCCGCGGCAGATCGTCTTGCATCAAGTCCTGACCGACGCCCACATGACCTACGAGCGCTCCTTGGCGGAGCGTGTGCCGTTTGAGGATTTGGTCAAATCCGGTTCAAAGTGGCCGGCATATCCCGCGATCCAAGCGGAGCAAATGGAGCTCGGGCGTCTCCCCGGTGGACGGGCGATCATGGGCACGGTCACCCGCACCCGCAAACCGGACCCCACCAATTTTCCCATAGACGGTGGTACTGGCTCGCCGGAAAGCACCAACCCTGCCGCGATGAAGGTCTGGCGGGTGCAGAGCGTGGTCACTTACACCGTCGGTGGTCACAATTACGCCAAATCCCGAACCGTCATCCGCTCACAATGAAGATGTCCTTGCCAACTCGCAAATTCCGGCCCGGCTTCACGCTCATCGAGCTGTCGATCGCCATCTCCACGGGTATGTTCATCGGCGCGATGGTGCTCGCGCTGTTCAACCAGCAGCTTGCGTTTCTCAAGATCTATCAAAAGCAGAGCTTCCTGACTGAGGAGGCTCCCATGATCAGCATGTATGTGAGCCGTTTGATCGGAAAAGCGGATCGTTTCACGCTGCACGAGTCGGTTGCAGGTGCCATCGCCAAGACAAACGCATCCACATCCTCGGCCCCTACAGTGGTGCGTCTCTATTTCCGCCAGGTGGAGCTCAACTCAGCTTCCGGAGTGGTGGCCAGCCCACGCAGCACCCTGCTCGCGTTTGAGAATCGCGGGGATGGCCCGGCTCTTTATTATTATGTTATCCCAAGCACGGGGGTGCTCGGTGATCCCCAATGGACCGTAACCCGGAAGCCTAAAAACATGATTTTCGCGATGGAGAATGGGGTTCTGCGGATGAAACTCACCGGGCCGAATGACGAGGAAATCATTTATTCAGGAACCATGCAGCAATGAAGACCACATCCACTCGAGCCGGCAAATCCGGTATTGTTTCCTACGTGCTCGTACTTTCGACCGCGGCGATTCTCACGTTGTTGACCGTCTCCGCCTACCGCCGGGCAATGGCTTCCCGGGAGGTCCAAGCGAAGATTCAGCTGCGCTTGGACTACAGCGAGAAAGAAGACGCGATTCTCCGCTCCATCATGTCGATCACGCCCAACCGCGCGATCCGGGCGATGAAACATGGCTCCAATGCCAGCGCCACAGACCGCGATCCGCTGGCTTGGGAGTCTATTTTCAAGGAGTCACTGGTGCTGGCCAATGCCAGTAAGTCCGTGGATCCCGAACTCCAGCAGCTACTCAAAATTACGACCGCCAGGAGTGGCAATATCGGGGACTCGGCACTTGCGGATATTTCCAAAATCTTCAACCGCTCCGCGATTTTCAAGAGTGGTAATCCGATAGGTGGACTGATGGCATCTGGTACCGTTGGCGACTCGATCACGCTCTCTCTTGACGACGCCTATCCGCCGCTTCTAAAAAGTGCTAACAGCACCGTGACCTCGCGGGACCTCACCTATCCGATCATCGCCAACGACAAGCGGGCGGTCGGACTGGCTGCGGGAACCCGGCCGAACTACAACATTTTGAAGTATCCGCAAATCAACTTCGGCTACGGCAAGCCCGGCGAAAACTTTGTCGCCAAGCGGAATTGGTGGGCATTTTCAATGAACCTCGGCGGGCACGACACACTCGCCACCAAGCTCAATAGCCAAAGCCGCGACTACGTGCTTTCGATTTATGAAATTCCGTCCCAGCTCTCGATCTCCGCATCGTCCTTCATGTCGCTTGGGAAATTTGCTTCCGGTGAATCTTGGAACAAGGACAAGGTCAACATCAGTGGTGCGATTTTTGCCGGTAAGGCCGAGGTTGAGGGAGAAATCGATCTCAGCGCGCTTTCCAGTCGTCGTGGAATGGCCTTGTCCAGCGGCTCGACCATCGGTGGCCTGAGTTTTACCAACAGTCCTTTCACTCCCGGGGTGCGTGAGAACTATCAGATGGCGGAGGGTGATTTTTTTCCGGTGTCCCTGGCTTCCGAAAGCGGCCGCTCCGCCTTTGTTCCGATCAACCGCGGTAAAGAATACTTCGACCGCTTCGACACCAAGAACCGGGATCCCGAGAGCAGCGTTCTTTCCTCGACCAGTTGGAACAATTATTCGGTGGGAGCGCTCCAGTGCGCGATGCAACTGGATATCATCCAGCAGGTAAGCAGCACCAATAATATGCCCACCGTGTTTCGGTTTGGCTTCAGCAAAGCGGGCGTCCGCACCAGCTACACGGAACCGATCATCAATGGGCTCTCTGCGGATTTGCCACCCGGATACGTCGAGGTGGCGATCGAGAATGGCAGCTATGATTTCGGGACAAAAGTGGTGGACGTTGCCTACGGTGATGAAGCCAACAAGAAATTTTTTTTCCAGACTGATGTGACGGGTGTCGTCGTCTTCAACAACCTGCGCTTCGGGGATCCAATAGCCGGAATCATAAAAAAAGGATATTTTCGTCCAAGCGCTCCCTACAAGGTGAAGCAGCTGCCATCCGGGAAAATCTGCGTGGCCATTTATCCGCAGCGTTTCAAGGACTTCCTGCCACTGATTGGAGCCGACACTCCTGCAGTGAACAATTCGCTGGTCGTTAATGTCGATTACACCACCGCCACCGGCAGCATCCTTCTCAAACAACCCTCGATTCCCTGCACCGAGCAGGACTACGGATTGATCCTTGAGGAGTGCGCGGATCTAACCAGCTTCACCAAAGGCTTCTCACTCGTCACCAATCTCCGCCTCCATTTCGGGGACGACTTCAACATTGTCCCTGCCACTCCGCCGGCCGGATACACACCTGACGGTAAGTTCTTTCCTCCATGCTCGATTTTCGCCCCGGAAAAACGATACGGAGTGGAAAACGATCCATTTAGTGTGAGCCTTAGCGGGCAACTAGGCTCGCTGGCCAGTGATACGGTCGCTGCTCCGGTCAGGCCTCTTGATTCGAAGAACACCAGCGGCAGTTTGATCTCATCTGAACGCATCACGGTGAATCTGCGTCCGATCACCCACACCGCCGAGTTGCCGCCGATCACGATGGTCAACTGGCTGGTTTTGCTCGAGGAGCGACGCAAGGAGTTTATCGGAAACTAACCACTGTCAGTCCTCGACGTAGAGGATGCGGCCACAGTCCTCGCATTGGGCGATTTCCTTGGCGGTTTGCACCTTCATCACCGTGGAGGTGATCAGCTTCATGTGGCAGCCTTCGCATTTTCCATCGCGCAGCGGGGCGATCGCGAGGCCGGCCTTGGTTTTCATCAAACGATTGTAAAGCGGGATCACGTCTTCCGGCACGTTCTTCAGCAGCTTTTCGCGGTCTGCGGAAACTTCAGCACGGTCCGCCTCCATCCGGGCGTGGCGCTCGTGAATCGAGGCGATGTCCTCGGCCACCAGCGTGCGGGTGTGGGCGAGCGCGGCCTCGGCGGTTTTGAAGGCCTTGCGGAAGCCATCGACCTCCTCCATCGCCTCCAGTTCCTTGGTTTCGAAATCATCCAAATCTTTTTCGTAGCGGGTGATCTCATGACCGAGCGCCTGAAACTCATCGTTCTTGCGCGTTTCAAACTGCTGCAATTTGAGCCGCTTGATCGTCGTCCGGCGGGTCTCGGCATCCAGCTCGATCTTTTTCACCCGCAGCTCGCAGTCGAGCAGCGCTTGGTGGGCTTTCGCCACGGCGGCTTCGTCGCCCGCCAATTTCGCCTTTGCCCGAGCCTCGTCCTGGGGGAGTTTTTCGAGGTCCTTGGCCAGTGCCAGCAAACGCCGGTCACGATCTTGGAGAATTAACAACGCGCGCACTTCGTCCTGCATGACTGTTGGGTAAACGCCCCGGGCCATGACCGCAAGCCCCGTGTCGGGATTTCAAATGCCGGTTCTCTTGCGCCTGGCGTCCGCAGCATAGATGCCGATCGCCGACCAGATCAGAGCGAAGGAAAGCAGACGGGCACCGGTCATCGGCTCGCCGTAAAGTTTCCAGCCGATGAAGAACTGGATCGTCGGTCCGATGAACTGCAGAATGCCGAGTGTTGTCAGCCGCAGGGTGCGCGTCGCATGGCCGAAAAACAGCAGGGGCATCGCGGTTGCCAGCCCGGTTCCGACAATCAGACAGGTGTGCGGCCAGCTCCCGCCGAATGCGGCTTGTGGGCTAGGACTGCTCACAAGCAACCAAAGAAATGCGAATGGCGCCAGCAGCGTGGTTTCCGCCGCCAATCCGACCAACGACCCCAGCGGCGCACGTTTTCTAACCACCGCGTAGATCGAAAAAGTCAGCGCCAGCGTCAGAGCCACCCACGGGAAATGTCCCACCGCCGGGATCTGGATGAGCACCCCGCCGAGCGCCAAGCCGATGGCGGCGAGTTGCCAGCGGCTGTTGCGATCCCCAAACCAGATCGCGCCAAAGAGCATGTTGAAAAATGGATTCAAATAATAGCCCAGCGCCGCCTCGATGATGCGGTCATTCAGCGTGGCCCAGACGTAGAGCAGCCAATTCGACGCCAGCAGCGCGCCCGAGAGCAAGTGCCAAGCCATCGCCGAGGGCGCACGCAGCCCTTGAACAAGTGACTTCAGCTCGCCCCGCAGCGCCAGGATGATCAGCAGCAGCAGCAGCGACCAGAGTGTCCTCTGTGCGACGATCGTCGCTGGCTGCAGGAAATCCAACAGCTTCCAAAAAAGCGGCAGAATCCCCCACAGGAAAAACGCGGCCAAAGCGGCCAACACACCTGAGCGGGTCCGATCCACGCGCTTGATGTTAGCGGGCTGCTGCGGCGGCCTCGAGAGCTTCCCGGGTGATGCGGGTGATTTCCGCCCATTTGCCGTCGTTGACCAACCGCTTGTCCACCATCCACGAGCCACCGATCGCGGCGACGACCGGGAGTTTCAGGTAACTTGCAAGATTGGCCGCGGTGATTCCGCCGGTGGGGATGAATTTCACGCCGGTGTGGCCGTAGGGACCGGCGAGCGACTTGAGCATGTTGGTGCCGCCGGCCGCCTCGGCGGGGAAGAATTTCAAGATCTTGCAGCCGAGGGAAAGTGCGAGTTCCACATCGCTGGGCGTCATCACGCCAGGAGAAAATTGCAGTCCGGCCTCGTAGGCGGCGGCGATGATGTTAGGGTTCAGCCCGGGCGCCAGACCGAAGGTGGCCCCGGCATCTTTGGCGCGGAGAACCTGGTCTTTTTCCAAGAGCGTGCCAGCGCCTAACAAAATTTCTGGGAAACGTGCGGCGATGCGCCGGATCGACTCCTCGGCGGCGGCGGTGCGGAACGTGATTTCCATGATGTCCAGCCCGCCGGCAAGCAGTGCCTCGGCAAGCGGTTCGGCGGATTCCACGTGGTCAAGAACGACGACAGGGACGATGCGTTTGGCAAGAATGCGGTCAATCATGACCGCCAGTTTGATCAGAATATGGCGAATGACAAAGCAAATGCCTCACCGCGGATCGTGGGTTGGGTGTTGTTCGCCCAGCAACGTTCGCCGCGACCCAGCACATCCATGGCGATGACCGGGTTGAAAGGATCCCATTCCGATTGGGCGTCGGTGAGGCTCGACATCGAGGATCACATTTCCAACAGCAGGCGCGTCGGCGATTCGAGGCAATCCTTGATGCGGATGAGAAAGGTGACGGCTTCCTTGCCATCGACGAGGCGGTGGTCGTAGCTGAGGGCGAGATACATCATGGGCCGGATCACGACCTGGCCGTTGAGGGCGACCGGACGCTGCTGGATGGTGTGCATGCCGAGGATGCCACTTTGGGGCGGATTGAGGATGGGCGTGCTGAGGAGCGAGCCGTAGGTGCCGCCGTTGGAAATGGTGAACACTCCACCTGATAGATCCTCGATGGTGATTTTGCCATCCTTGGCTTTTTTCGCATAGTCGAGGATGTCCTGTTCGATTTGGGCGAAGGACTTTTGATCGGCATCGCGGAGTACGGGGACGACCAGACCTTTTTCGGTGCCGATGGCGACGCCGATGTCGTAGAAATGGTTTTCGATGATGTCGGTGCCGTCGATGCGGCCGTTGATCGATGGCACATCCTTGAGTGCTTGGGTGACGGCCTTGATGAAGAACGACATGAAGCCGAGTTTCACGCCGTGCTTTTTCATGAACTCCTCCTGGACCTGCTTGCGGAGGTCCATCACGGAGGTCATATCCACCTCGTTGAAGGTGGTGAGGATGGCGGCGGTTTGTTGTGCGTTCACCAGATGGGTGGCGATTTTACGGCGCAGCATCGACATTTTTTTGCGGCTGGTGCGACCGTCGCTGACGACTGTGGCGGCGACGCGTTCCACCGGTGCGGCAGGTGCCGTGAAATCGGGTTTTGCAGCTGCGGCAGGCGCGGCAACAGGTGCCGGCACTGGCGCGGAAACGGTTGCTGCGGTTGCTGCGGCGGGAGCTGGAGGGGCCACCGCTGGCGCTGCGGCTTCGCTGGACACGGAGGTGTCGATGGTGGCAATGATTGCACCAATCGCCACTTCTTCGCCCTCGGGCGTGATGATTTTCAAGCGGCCGGATGCCGGGGCTTCGAGTTCGTTGGAAACCTTGTCGGTTTCGAGAGTGACGAGGACTTCGCCCTGGATGACCTGTTCGCCGGTGTTTTTGCGCCATTTGGCGACGTTGGCCGAGGTGATCGATTCGCCGGCCGCCGGGACCTTGAGTTCGATCAATCCACCAGAAGCGGCAGCTGGAGTCGCTGTGGGAGTTGGCGCAGGCGCGGCAGGAGTTGCGGCCGCAGCTTGGGGAACGGGTATGGCAGGTGCCGCTGCCGGGGCCACGCCACCGGAGATGCGGGCGATGAGTGTGCCGATGCCGACTTCCTCGCCTTCGCCGACGAGGATTTCGAGAGTGCCGTTTTCCGCCGCTTCAAGTTCGTTAGAAACCTTGTCTGTTTCCAATGTGACGAGCACCTCACCTTTTTGGACAGGGTCGCCATTTTTCTTGTGCCAGCGGGCGACATTGGCGGATGTGATGGATTCTCCTGATGCGGGAACTTTGACGTCGAAGGACATGGATGAGGCGGAGTGAGAGTTGGAAGGAAAAGGTGAGGAAATCAGACTTCAAAAGCCTGGGTAAGTAGTGCTTTTTGTTCGCGGTAGTGGATCGCTTTGGATCCCGCAGCGGGGCTTGAGGCGGTGCCGCGGCCGGCGTAGCGGATCTTGGCTCCGACCGCGCGTTCGAGGCGTGGGGAAAGGTATGACCAAGCACCCATGTTCAGGGGTTCTTCCTGACACCAGACGAAGTACGAGGCGTTGTGGTATTGGCTGATGATGGCCTCGACCATCTCGCGATGGAACGGATAGAGTTGCTCGATGCGGATGATGGCAGCATTTTCGATGCCCTTTTCCTGGCGATGTGCCATCAGGTCGTAATAAACCTTGCCGCTGCAGAAGATGAGCCGCTCGACATCGGCTGGGTTGGCGAAAACCTTGGTGTCCGGGAGAATTTCCTGGAAGCAGGTGCCTTCGAGGAAATCGGATTCTTGTGAAACCGCTTCCGGACGTCCCAGCAGGCTCTTGGGCGTCATCAGGATGAGCGGCTTGCGGAAATCCCGGTGCTTCTGTCTGCGGAGCGCGTGGAAGTATTGGGCAGGCGTCGAGAAGTTTCCTACGATCATGTTTTTCTCCGCGCAAAGCTGGAGGAATCGCTCAAGGCGGGCGCTGGAATGCTCCGGGCCCATGCCTTCGTAACCGTGGGGCAGCAGCATCACCAGATCGCTCGGCGTCTGCCACTTGGACTCGGCGGAGGAGATGAATTGGTCGATGATGACCTGCGCGCCGTTGGAGAAATCGCCGAATTGGGCTTCCCACAGCGTCAGCATGCTCGGGTAGGAAAGCGAGTAACCGTAGTCAAAGCCCAGCACCGCGAACTCGGAGAGAAACGAATTGTGCACGCAGAACTTCGCCTGCTGCGGATCGAGGTGTTCTAGTGGAATGTAGCGCTCGCGGTTCTCATAATCGTAGAAAACCGCATGGCGCTGCGAGAAGGTGCCGCGGCGGCAGTCCTGGCCGGATAGGCGGACGGGCGTGCCTTCCAGCAGCAGCGAGCCGAACGCGAGCGCCTCGGCGAATGCCCAATCGATCGGACCGCCATGAGCGAGCGATTCGACGCGACGGGGCAGGAAGCGTTTTTCCAACGTCGGATTCAGGTGGAATCCGGCCGGGGTGGTGGTGAGCGTCTTGCCGATTTGCTGGAACCGGTTTTGATCGATGCCGGTCGGGACCGGAGCGTGGGAATAAGGTTCCTGCACGACGCCGGTGGAGCCACTGAAGGCGGTGCGGTCGCCGGCTTCCTGGAGCACCAGCATTTTCTGATAGCCCTCTTCGAGCTTGTCCCAGATCGCTTGTTCCAAGGTGTCGGCATCGGCTTGGGAAATGATTCCCTGTTCGACGAGCTGGCGTTTGTAGATTTTTCCGAAGGGAACTCGCTCGGCGATTTTTTTTGCGACGATCGGCTGGGTGAAAGCCGCTTGATCCGCCTCGTTGTGACCTTGGCGGCGGTAACAATACATATCGAGCACGATGTCGCGGCCGAATTTTTGGCGGAAATCGAGGGCGAAAAGCGAGGCCCAATAAACCTCCATTGGCTCCTCACCGTTGACGTGGAGGATGGGCGCCTCGACCATTTTTGCGACGTCGGTGGCGTAGGCGGTCGAGCGGGCGTCGGCGGGGGAGGTGGTGAAGCCGATCTGGTTGTTGATGATCAGATGGATCGTGCCACCGGTGCGGTAGCCTTTGAGTTGGGAAAGGTTGAGCACCTCGGCGACCGAGCCTTGCCCGGCGAAAGCGGCGTCGCCATGGAGCAGGATGGGCAGCACCATACCGCGGTCGATTTCGCCGTCGTGACTTTCGTTAAGCACCCGTTGGCGGGCACGGGCTTTGCCTTCGACGATGGAATTGACGGCTTCGAGGTGGCTGGGGTTTGCCGCGAGGCTGACGCGGACCTTGCCATCGGGGACTTCACGGATGCTTTCGTATCCAAGGTGATATTTCACATCGCCATCACCCGCGACGAGGCCGGGCTCGTAGTTCGGGGTGAATTCATAAAGCAGTGTGGTGAGGGATTTTCTGACAAAATTGGCCAGGATGTTCAGTCGGCCGCGGTGGGTCATGCCCATTTCGATCTCTTTCACTCCGCGCGACGGGCAGGCTTCGAGGATCGCATTGAGGATGATCATCGCGCCTTCGCCGCCCTCGTTGGAAAAGCGCTTCTCGCCGAGGAAACGTTTGCCCAGGAAATTTTCGAAAGCCTCGGCTTCGAGCACCCAGCAGAGTGAGCTCAGCTTTTTCTCGGTGGTTGCATCGTCGCGCAGTGCGTGCATCTCGATCCGCTCGCGCACCCAGTGGCGGACGGTCGTGTTGTTGATGTGCATGAATTCGAACCCGATTTTCCCGGAATAGGTTGCCTCCAGACTGGCGACCATGTCGCGCAGCTTCATCTGGTCGCCGTGGCGGAAAAACGAGTTGGAAACCTCGCGATCCAAATCGGATTCCTTGAGGCTGAATTGGTCGAGGTTGAGGCGCGGGTTGCGCTCGGGGTATTCCTCCAGCGGATTGATGTGCGCCTGGGTGTGGCCGAGCGTCCGGTAGTTGTAGATCAAGCTGGTGACGCGACCGTAAAACGCCGTGTCCATATCCCCGGTGGCGACGCCCGATGTCGCAGCTTCTTCCTTGCGCTTCAATTGCGCCGATCCCAACTCAAAGCCCTCAAAAAAAGCCGCCCACGTCGGCTCCACCGAGTTTGGAGCTTCGCACCATTGTGCGTATTTCGCTTCCATTATATCTGAGTTCTGTCGCGCCGAAACCGAGGAGTTCATGAGAAATGAGTAAAAATTAGGAGACGGGCCCGCGAAATTACCGCTTGGCCCGCCACGCACGGGGGTTCATTAAAGGGCGCACCGCTTCGCGTCAACCGTACAAGCGTGAATTTCACCAAGCCACCCCGGCTCCCGGGAACCATGATCGAAGTCAATCACCTCACCAAACGCTACGCCCGCCATGAAGCGGTCCGTGACATCAGCTTTTCCGTCGCTCGCGGCGAGATCGTCGGCTTCCTCGGGCCGAATGGCGCTGGCAAAACCACCACCCTGCGGATGCTCACCGGCTACCTTCCGCCGACGGCCGGCACTGCCAGCATCGCCGGCTTTGACATCTTCCGGCAATCGATCGAGGCCCGCCGGAAAATCGGTTACATGCCGGAAAACGTGCCGCTTTATGACGACATGCGCGTCCGCGAATACTTGAAATTCCGCGCCCAGCTCAAGGGCCTCGGCAGCAGCGACACCCGCCGCCGGGTGGGCGAGGTCATCGAAACTTGCGGCCTCGGCAACGTCCGCCGGAAAATGATCCGCACCCTTTCCAAGGGCTACCGCCAGCGCGTCGGCCTCGCCGATGCGCTCGTCCACGACCCCGAACTGCTCATCCTGGACGAGCCGACCAACGGCCTCGATCCCAACCAGATCCGCCAGATTCGCGAACTCATCCGCCAACTCGGCCAATCCCACACCGTGCTCATTTCCACCCACATCCTGCCGGAAGTGGAAATGACCTGCAACCGGGTGATCATCATCGACGGCGGCCAGATCAAAGCCGCCGACACCCCCGCCAACCTCGTCGGCCAGATGCGTGCTGCCGGCCGGATCCAAGTGGAAATCCAAGCCGACCCCGAGGTCGTCGCCGCCGCGCTCAACCGCATCGACAAGGTGAAAAAAGTCACGCCTGAAACCCTCGAAGAAGGTTGGACGCGCTACACCGTCTGGGTCGATTCCGGGACGGACTCACGCGAGCGCATCCACCAGCTCGCCGCGCAAAACGGTTGGCCGCTGCGCTCGCTTTTCCGCCACGTCGCCACGCTCGAGGATGTCTTCGTCGAGCTCACGCGCAGGGATTGATCACTCGGCCA
>JBBECN010000131.1:2218-3903 GCA_040881795.1 Akkermansiaceae bacterium | reverse complement strand
CATTCGCGTCAGACGTAGATCTTTTTGTAATACTCGTCAGCCATGCGGTCGGCGTCGAAGAAGGGTACCACGTCGTTCATGGAGTTGAGCACGAGCTTGAACCATTCCTCGGGCTTCTCGTAGTAGAGAGGGAGGATTTGTTGGTTGAGTGCGTGGTGAATGCCTAGCAGGTCGTGGCGATCGCGGTCTTCCGGGCTGAGCGAGGGATCGGCGGGCGGGACGATGAAGGAGTTTTCACCATCCTTGGCGAATTCGCAGACCCAACCGTCGTAGGTGGAAAGATTGATCGAGCCATTCATGGCGGCGGACATGCCGGAGGTGCCGGAAGCTTCGCGGGTGACGACGGGGTTGTTCAGCCAGACGTCCGAGCCGTTTTTGAGGTAGCGGGAAAGCTCCAGTTCGTAGCCGACGAGCACGGTGGCGTTCGGGTAGTCCTTGGTCAGGCCGATGAGGTGGTTGAAAGTGTCGATAGCGGAGTAGTCGAACGGATAGGGTTTGCCGGCCCAGATGATCTGGATGGGGTGCTCGCTGTTATGGATGAGTTCGCGGAACAGGCGGATATCGCGGGCGATGAGGTCGGGGCGCTTGTAGCCGGCGAAGCGGCGCGCCCAGACGAGGGTGAGCACATCGGGTTTGAAAAGCTTGCCGGTCTGATCGGCGACGATCCGGAAAAGGCGCTCCTTGAGTTCGCGTTTGCGGTGCTGGAGTTCTTCGATATCGCCGCGCTGGCGGGCGTGCTCGAGCCCATGGTCCACCCAGTATTTTTTACTCTGGGCGTTGGTGACGTGGGTGATCTCGCAGATATTCGGGTAGTCCTTCCACATTTGTCGGGAGACCTCGCCGTGAAGTTTGGAGACGCCGTTGGCGATGCGGGCAAGGCGGAGGGCGGCGAGCGAGTGATTGAACTCATCGCCGTCGATGCCGGTGATTTCGCGAACTTCATTTTCAGGCACGCTGCCGAAGAACGAGAAGTCCTGGAGCAGTTGGAAGCCGTGTTTTTCGTTGCCGGCTTCTTCGGGAGTGTGAGTGGTGAAAACGAGGCGTTTTTTCACTTCGGCGAGGCTGTGATGCTTCTCGTAGAGGTGGAAAGCGGCGGAAAGTCCGTGGGCTTCATTGAGGTGCCATATTTCGGGTTCCACACCGAGTTCATCGAGCAAGCGGGCACCGCCGGCACCGAGAATGATGTATTGGGCGATGCGGCGGAGGTGATCCTGATCGTAGAGCCGATGGGTGATGGCGCGCGACAGATCGTCGTTTTCCTCGACATCGGTGCTGAGGAAGAACATCGGCACCGTGTTGAAGATATCGCCGGGGAGATACACGGCTTTCACCCAAACCGGGTGACCGTGGATCGGCACGGTGAAGCGGATGCCGGTGTCTTGAAGGAAGGCGTATTCCTTTTTGCGGAATTGGATGGCCAGCTCGCGGTCCTCGCCGCGGGCTTGATTGTAGTAGCCGTAGGTCCAGAGGATGCCGATGCCGCAGAGGTTTTGCTTGAGGGCGGCGGCGGCACGCATGTGCGAACCGGCGAGGAATCCGAGGCCGCCGGAATAGACTTTAAAACTTTGGTCGATGGCAAATTCGCACGAGAAGTAAACGGCGCTTTTGGCGTATTCCGGGGCGATGTCGTAGTTGTGGGCGAAGGGCTTCGGAAGAAAGGAAGAAGGCATGGTGATGGGAAATGA
>JBBECN010000131.1:0-2118 GCA_040881795.1 Akkermansiaceae bacterium | reverse complement strand
ACCGCGCCGATCTCCGCCTTTCGTCTCCGCTTCATCGACATGGCGCGGGCGGTGGCGATCTTGTTGATGCTGGAGGGCCATTTCGTGGACATGACGCTGGCTGCGGAGTGGCGGGTGGCGGGGCATCCGGTGTTTGAAACTTGGAATTACATCCGGGGGATGACCGCGCCGATGTTCTTCACGGTGACCGGGCTGATTTTCAGCTACTTGCTAAGTGGCGCGCCGGAGCCGGGGTTTTGGAAAGTGAAACGGGTGCGGCGTGGGCTGCTGCGGGCGTTGGAGCTGCTGGTATGGGGGTATTTGCTGCAGGTGAACCTGGGCAATTTCTCCGAGTTGCTGCGTGGCGAGTGGGACCACTGGCTGCAGGCGTTTCACGTGTTGCAGTGCATCGCGGTGGGACTGGTGGCGATGATTGTCATTTTCGGCCTGTTCCGGCGGGCGGGCCCTTGGGTTTTGGCGGCAGCCTATGGGGCCGCAGCCTTGTTCATTTTCCTGCTGGCCGTGGTGCTGGCGAACCAGACGGGCTGGCTGCCAAAGAATGCTCCGGAGTGGGTGCAAAATTCGCTCAAGGGACCGTATTCGAGTTTCCCGGTGGCTCCATGGTTGGGTTTCACCTTCTACGGAGCGGCGCTCGGGGTGCTGGTCAGACACCGCGCTGGCCTGGGAGAAGGCTCGGTTAGCGCGGTGGGGTTTCTGGCGATCGGCGGGGCGCTGAGATTGGTCGGCTGGGCGCTCGATCCATATTTGGGCCACTTGGCGCTGGAGTTGGCGGGGCACACTGGCCCCCCCGTCGAATTGCGGTGGATGCTGCACGGCCGGGTCGGGGAAATCCTGATCGTGTTGGGGGTGTTGGTCTGGATTGAAAACCGCTATCGCCCGGGGGCGTCATGGTTTCAAACGATAGGCCGCAACACGTTCCCGATCTATGTGGCGCACGTGGTCGTGCTTTATGGAGGGATTTTCGGCGTCGGCCTGGACAGCTGGTTCGAAAAGTCGCTCAACCCGTGGCAGGCGGCACTGGGGGCTTTGGTTTTCTGTGGATTTTTCGGCTATGCGGCGCAGTGGGTGGAGCCGCTGACGCTGCGCTGGAGGGCACTCCGGGAGGAGTGGAAGGCACGCTGAGGAGTTGGGCGCGGAAACACGCCCAACTCTCGTCGCAACGCTGGATTTAAACGACCGCTTTGGAGTGGGCGAGCAGCAAGCGCCGCTCGAGGGCCGCGATGGGGAATCCGGTGAGATCCGCCGGCTCGGTGCGGCAAAGGGCATCCTGCATGGCGCGGGGTAACATTTCACGCAATTGTGGGAGGATTTTCCCGGGTGCGATCAGCATCCACGGCGGGCAGTTTTCCGCAGCACCGGCGAGCTCTTGAATTTTTTCAGCGACGCGCTGGATCGCCTGGGTTTCGAGTTCATCCTCCAAGTGATGCTCCTCGCCGTAGGACATTCCGGCCAGACGATCCGTCGGGCCACTTTGGGGGAAGCGGCCGGCTTGGTCGGTGACCACTTGGCGGAGGGCCGGCGTCCGTATTTCAACAGGGCTTCCCGGAACTTCAGTCAAATGAGGCTGCACTTGAGGATCGTCGCTGGGTTCGTTGATTTTCAATGCGCGGACACATCCCAGGTCTGAGATAATGATGAGCTTTTCCATGGTATTGGGGGGTTATGATTGCAGATTTAACATCCACCGCCGGCTGGCATGTGCAAGCGATGATTGGGATTGAGACGCTAGCCAGTAATTGGGTGACAAGCCCCGCAAAATATGCTTTGGCATTGGTGGCATGAATCATTCTGGGGAAGAAGCCACAGACTCGCGGAGTGGAGCCGGGCGGCACCGAAGTCGCAATGCGGAAAAGGCAGCCAATGGCAGAAAGGACGCAAGGCCATGAAGAAGGAGCTCACCCAAAGCCTACCCGGCACACCACGCCAACCCACGGAAGTGGACTTGGAGAATGAGTCCGACTCGACCGCTGGCGCGAAGGTGGAAGCGGAGTCGAGCCGTCTTTTGCACGAAGTGATGGTCCACCAAGTGGAGCTGGAAATGCAAAACGAAGAATTGCGCGAGACCCGTGCGACACTGGAGCTGCACGCCGGACACTTCACCGAGTTGTATGACTTCGC
>JBBECN010000130.1:23981-25213 GCA_040881795.1 Akkermansiaceae bacterium | reverse complement strand
TGTGGCGGCGCGGGTGTCGAGCCTGCGCCGATTCAAAGGTTGCCGGATGCCGGGCGGTCTCTTTCACAGATTCACGGTTCCCCCTGCCACTGGGCGGATTCGGAGCGGAAGGCGTAGCCGATCGATGAGATATGGCTGTTGATGCGACGATAGCCGTCCATGAGGTCCAGGAAATACGCGCTCGCGGCGATAACCTCGGGCGCGGCCCCGCGCAATCTCTCGTAATGTTGCTGCTCAGTTTTGCGGCACCAGCGGTTGAGCTCTTCTTTGGCCTCGAGAAATCCGTTGATATTTGTCCCACCGCGGTTGGCCAGAAGACCTTGGGCTACGGCAAAGCGTTTGAGCACGGTTGATTGGAGCGATGCGACTGCTTCATAATCTGGGCCGGTAAGTAGAAGCGCTTCGGCACGCTGCTTGCGAAACATGTCGCACATGTGTTTTTCCACGATGTCGCCGACGCTTTCGAGTTCGTTGGAGAAAGTCATTATGGCGAAGTGCCATTGTGCCTCATCGGGTGTCAGTCCGCCCTCGACACGGCTGAGATAGTCTTTGATGTCGCGGTAGTAGCGGTCCACGCGATCGTCCTCGCTGCTGACTTGTTTGATCATCGCCGGGTTCTGTTCCCGGTAGCCCCTCCAGAAATACTCCAGCATCCGCTTCACGCTGTCTCCCATGGCGAGCGTTTCGCGTGCGGCGTTGGTCAGCGCCAATGAAGGACTCTCGAGAAAGGAGGGATCAAGGTGCGATTCTGTCGAGGGCAGGCCAGTTACGGGGGGCGTGGTGGTCGGGATCATCCATCGCATCAGGCGCACCAATGGGCCAGCCAAGGGAACAAAGACGAGTCCGGTCACGACATTGAAGGCCGTGTGGAACATCGCGGTCTCTCGCATGATCGGTCCCGGAAGCAGGGAAAACACCTCTGCCGCGAAGCTGGGAAGCAACACCATCGGCAGCGCCAGAATGGCTTTGGCCGAGAGGTTGGCCAATGCGAGGCGCCGACCTTCCAGCGTGGACCATCCGCTGACGAGGGCCGTCATCGCTATTCCAACGTTCGCCCCCAGCACCCATGGCACGAGAAGTTGCGGACTAAAAAGGCCGCCCGCACTCAGCCCCAAGGCAAAGCCGATACTTGCCGTCGAACTTTGCACGGCCAGGGTGAAGACTGCCACGACCAGAAAAAGCAGAAGCGGATGGCCCTCAAACAGCCGCACCCACTCGCGCATTTCCGGGTG
>JBBECN010000130.1:15948-23881 GCA_040881795.1 Akkermansiaceae bacterium | reverse complement strand
CGTCTGGTCGCGATTAAGGGAGTGATCGGAAAATTGATCACGCAAATGGGCGTGAAGGGCTGGAAGGTTTCCGCGTCGGCGAATCGTTGCGCGGTCTTGCGCGGATCCGATTATATCGTGAATTGTATCGAGGTCAGCGGTCTTGCTTGCGTCGAGCAGGACAATGCTATCCCGACCCGCTACGGGATTGACCAATGCATCGGCGACACGATCGGTCCGGGCGGACTGTTCAAAGCCCTGCGCACCGTTCCCGTTTGGCTCGAACTGTTGCGCGATATCGAGCGTCTTTGTCCCCAAGCCATCGTTCTGAATTACACCAACCCGATGAACATGATGTGCTTGGCTGCGGGTCGCTCTTCGGATTTGCCCGTGGTCGGTCTTTGTCATTCCGTGCAAGGCACGGGAGATTTGTTGGCGAAGAGGGCCGGGGTGCCGTACCACGAAATGGAGTGGGAGTGCGCGGGAATCAACCACCTCGCGTGGTTTGCTGTGCTGCGCCACAAGGGAAGGGACCTCTACCCAGAGTTGATCAAGAAGGCCCGAGCCGATCTGGCCGGCCGGCCGGCGGATCCGAAGGACACAAAGGATTTGGTGCGTAAGGACATGATGATTCATTTCGGCGCCTTCATCACCGAGTCCAGCGGACACCTCTCGGAATACCTGCCTTACTACCGCAAGCGCAAAGACCTGATCGAAAAATACTGCCGCGACGGTTATGACGGAGAGTCCGGTTTTTATGCGGCGAACTGGCCGAGTTGGCGCCGCAAGGCCGACGAGGACCGCGCGGCGATGCTGAGGGGCCGCACAGACTTGGGTTGGGAGCGAAGCTGGGAGTATGCCAGTTGGATTATCGAGGGACGCGAAAAAGACGTGCCGACCCGCATCCATGGAAACGTGATAAATTCCCGCGACGGAGCAGGGCCGCTCATTTCCAATCTGCCGCACGATGGATGCGTGGAAGTGGCCTGCATGGTCGACAGAGCAGGCATTCATCCCACTCGATACGGCGCTTTGCCGGCCCAAATGGCGGCGATCTCCGCTTCCAACATGGGCTTCTTCGATCTCGGAGCCACAGCGGCCATGGAGCGGAGCAAAGAAGCGGCAATCCATGCCATGCTGCTCGATCCTTTGACTGCTGCCGTGCTTTCCCCGGCGGAAATCAAAAAGATGACCCTCGAGATGTTTGCCGCGGAAGCGGATTTTTTGCCGGGTTACAGGTAGAACGTCCAAGGGGTAATTAAAATCTTCAAATGTTGTTGTTGACGCGACTAATTGAACGTGCAATTAAAAGTTAATGCAAGCGGACAAACTGCATAAGTCGGTAGCTGAGCAGGTTTCGGAGCCTCGCCCCCTCCGGATAGCCACTTCCGATCACTTCTCTGCTCGCGGGCCGTTTTTTTTGGCCACGAATCCCACTTGCGCCTCCGGGCTCTAGACAAATGAAAAAAATTCTCGAGAAATTCATGAGGGTCCGTGACCCCAGCTTCACAGTGGATCCAAAATGTTCGGCGAATGCGCTGTGGGCCGTGCTTTGGGACAACTGGCTACAGAGGATTCGCGGTTGGCGCGTGCTTTGGTCGGGGCTTCGTCCGCGAGGGCTGGCGCTCGGGCGGGGGGTCCGCTTTTTCAATGCGCGCGACTTGAAGCTCGGGCGAAACAACATCATCGGCGAGTTTTCCTATATCCATGCGCTCGGAGCCGACAGTCTGGTCTTCGGCGACAATGCAGGGTGTGGTGCTTTTTGCCGTATTGTGACCTCTGTGCAGTTCAACGATATCACGGGCTTCATCCATTTAGGGCGCAACAGCTGGATTGGCGATGGTTCGAGTCTCGGCGGGGCCGGCGGTTTGGAAATCGGCGACGATACTTTCACCGGACAGTATGTGACCTTTCACCCGGAGAATCACCGCTTTGACGATCCGAGTCGCTTGATGAGGCTGCAAGGCGTCACTCGTAGCGGCATCAAGGTTGGCCGCAATTGTTGGATCGGTGCGAAGGTCACCATTTGCGACGGCGTGACCATCGGCGATCACTGCGTCCTCGCCGCCGGTGCGGTCGTCACGCGCGACATTCCCCCAAACAGTCTCGCTGCCGGCGTTCCGGCCCGGGTGATTCGTTCCCTTACTCCTTCGACGGCTTGTGAGTAGTCCTGCCACCAACTTGCCGCTTGATCCGGAGGAGGTGATCCGTCGCAATCTGCAGTCGATCTTTCGCGAGCCGGAGGGGCTTCTTAAACATCCTTATGTCGATCCCGGCGGCGTGTATGGAAAGAATCTTTGGGACTGGGATTCTTTCTGGATTCTGAAGACCGCGTTGGGCGTGGCTGGCGGCGCAGCTAAAGACGACCCTTGGCGCGAACGTGTGACCAAGCACGCTGCGGGAGTTCTGGATAACTATTTCGACCATCAAGGAGCGGACGGCAGCCTGCCGATTCTCATGACGCCCAACGACACCGACTGGTTCGACAGCACGAGCGTTGTGTCAAACAACATGGCCAAGCCGGTCTTCGGTCAGCTCATGGGTGAGCTGAGGCGCTGCTACAATGACAAGGATGCTTTTGGCCGTTGGTGCGGCAAGTTGGACAATTATTACCAATGTTTTACGACGCGCTACCGCGCTCCGTGCGGTCTTTATGTGTGGGCCAATGATATTGCGATCGGGAGTGACGATGATCCCTCGACTTGGGGGCGTCCGCCGTTCTCCTCCGCCAATCTTCTGCTCAATAATCTATTGTATGCCGATCTAACGGCCGCGGCCGGGGTGGCTGCGGAGATCGGCCGGCAGGATTTGGCCGATCGCTGGACCGCAGAGGCATCGGAGTTGGCAGATCGTATCCGGGAGTGCTGCTGGGATGAGCGCGATGGCTTCTTTTATTCAGTCGATGTGCAAGTGCAGCAGCGCACCAGTGCTCACCGGCATTTTGGAACCCTCAACGAAAACCTCGTTCCTTCGTGGTCCTGCCTCCCGCTGAAAATTCTTTATTGGACTGGTTTTCTGCCGATGTGGACGGGTCTAGCTACGCCGGCCCAAGCGGAGCGCTTGGTGCGCGAGCACTTGTTGAAGGAAGATGAGTTTTGGGCGCCTCATGGCGTGCGGACTCTCGCCTTGGGTGAGCGCATGTATGATCCGCAAAGCGCACGCGGCAACCCGAGTAACTGGCTTGGTCCGGTGTGGATCCTTTCCAACTACTTCGTCTGGGCGGGGCTCTGCCGCTATGGTTTCGTGGCCGAAGCGGAGCAATTGGCGAACCGCACGCTCTCTTTACTGTCGAGGGATCGCGCGGAAAACGGACACTGGCACGAGAACTACCATCCGGAAACCGGCCAAGGACTAGCCGCTCCCGGCTTTGTCAGTTGGAACGGCCTTGTTTACTTCATGCTGGAGCACGCAAAGTCTCTACGACCATGAACATGGCAACTCTCCGCGACCAGATCATGGGCTGCTGGATTGGAAAAGGCATCGGCGGCACGCTCGGCATGCCGTTCGAGGGCTGCGCCGGACCTTTGGATGTGACTCTCGACCAAATGGCTGGCCGAATGCTCCCCAATGATGATTTGGATCTGCAGCTTCTCTGGATCCGCGTGCTAGAACAGCGGGGGCTGGCCACGCGCGCGGCGGACTTGTCTCAGGCCGCGGCAGATCATTACGCATGCTATCCCGACGAATACGGCATCGCTCGCTGGAATTCCCAGCGCGGCCTGGTGCCGCCTTTGACCGGTTCGCACAACAACCGATTCGGCGATGGAATGGGCGGGGCGATCCGCTCCGAGATATGGGCTTGTGTAGCGCCCGGTCGTCCGAAGCTGGCTGCGGCGCTGGCTCGTGAAGACGCGCTCATCGACCATCATGGCGATGGCGTATGGGCCGAGATGTTTTTGGCCGCGCTGGAAAGCGATCTGTTCACCAGTCGTGATCTCCGAGTGGCGATCCGTGCGGGATTGGACGTGATCCCAGCCGACAGCAGGCTTGCGCGAGGTCTGCAGCAAGTTCTGCAGTGGCACTGCGACGGGCTCACATGGGATGAGACGCGACGGCAGACACTCCGCGAGTTCGGATCACACAACTTCACCGATGTGACCGTTAATCTCTGCTTCATCCTGATCGGGTTGCTTTTCGGTGAAGGTGACTTCGAACGATCCATCAAGCTCAGCATCAATTGCGGAATGGACACCGATTGCACCGGAGCAACGTGCGGCAGTATTTTGGGAATTCTGCATGGCGCTTCAGGATTGTCGCCGCGCCTGCGCGGCTTGGCCGGCACGGATGTCGTTTTCCACTCCAGCCTCGCAGGCCTGTCGCTGCCGGCCACTCTTGATGAGTTGACCGAGCGGACTCTGCGCCTGCAGTCATCGTGGGCCGCCGTGGCTGATGGACCGCTGGAGGGAGCCACGCCCGAACATTTGCCATCACCGGATGACGGTAATGAGTGGCTGATCTTCCGCGCTTCCGTCGAAGAAAGTGTTGGCGGGGAACCTGCCGCGGTGAGTGCAGCGGAGAAAAATCCGGCCGGTGCCAAAGAATGTCTTCATCGCGTCAACGGCATTCATCTCGATCTGACCGACCGCGTATGGCGCCCCGGGGACACGCTCTATCTTTTGACTTGGCTGCAGGTGGAATCGTCGTCGGCCACCCGCCTCATGTGCTGCGCCGATGCGGGTCTTACGGTATGGTTGGATGGCCGGGAAATCATCAACTACCACGGTCGCCGCCAAGCGCTGCCCGCATTTCATCGCACGGAAGGCGGTGCCACGGTTCCGGTCAATCTGGTGCCCGGTCGGGCACATTCCATCAAGATACGTTTGCTCACCGGCAGCGGTCCGCTGAATTGCACATTGGCCATCGGCGACGACCAAGGCCGCTATGTTTATCCGGTTTCGCTTTCTATCCCGACATCGGTTCCGCTCGGGGACAGGGCATGATATCATGACTCCCCTCGATTGGACAATTGCCGGGACTCTGTTGACCGGGTTGATCGCGGTGGCTGTCTATCTCGGGCGTCTCAACAAAAGTGTAGCGGACTTTGTCCTGGCCGGACGCAAGGTGCGCAAATATCTCGGCATGAGCGCAGGCACCGCCGAGGGCTTGGGCTTGGCGAGCATCGCGGCAAGTTTGCAGCAGGGCATGCAAAACGGTTTCGCCCTCGTTTGGATCAGCGTTGTTCTCATGTGCTACACGGTGCCGGTCTTCGGCGTGATCGGTTTCGGCATCAAACGCTTCCGTGCCACCCGGTGCATGACCATTCCCCAGTTTCTCGAACAGCGTTATGACCGGCGGTTGCGCCTGCTGGTCGGTTTGATTCTGGCCGTTTCCGGAATCCTCAACATGGCGATCTTCCCCATCACGGGCAGTTACTTTCTGGTGGCCTTCAGCGGCATGCCGGAATTGTTGTCCATCGGTCCTTGGAGCATTTCCACTGTGCATTTGTTCATGGTTTCGCTGGTCACGCTGGCTGTTTTGTTCACTTTTCTCGGCGGGATGGTGACGGTCGTTGTTACCGACTATATCCAAGCCACCATCATCGTGGCGGCGCTCATCTTTGTCGGCGTGATGACGCTGAGCGCGCTGGGGCCTGCGGCAATTCACAGCACCTTGCAGGAGCAAATGGGCGACGCGGCTTTCAACCCGTTTTTGGCAGGCAGCTACGGTCTGACTTGGATTGTCTGGGTTTTCATGCTGACCACGGTGAACAAACTCGCATTCGCGCCGGCGGTGCAAAAAATGGCTTCGGCCGACTCGCCGGAGACGGCTCGCAAGATGGAGTTGTTGCAGAGCTTGTTTGGCATGGGAATGCGCATCTTCCTCCTGCTGATCGGTATCGGAGCGCTCGCCGCGATGGGTGGTTCACCGCCCGCAGGCCAGACAGAGGAATCCTACTTTCGCTTCGCCGGAGCGATCCACTTACGGGAAACGTTGCCGGTCATCGTCATGGGTGTCGTCTTTGCCGCATTGCTTTTCGCCGCGATCAGCACCGACGACAGTTACCTGCTCGCGTGGTCCGCCGTCATCGTCAATGACATCGTGCAACCGATGTTCCCCAAGCCGTTCAGTGCGCGGGCGCATATCTGGATCATGCGAGGCTTCATTGTATTGATCGGTCTGTTCGTTATTTTCTTCGGGCTGACCTACAATCCTCGCGAGAGCATCTTGGACTACATCTACATGACCGGCACCTTGATCGGAGGGGTAGGAATTTCCGTCTTCATCGGGCTTTACTGGTCGCGCGCAACGACCGCGGGAGCGGTCACGGCCATTGTTGTCTGCGCGGTTATTCCGCTGGCCGATCTGATCGGCAAGCAGTTGATCGGTGACCTTTATCCATTGACCATCCAGCAATCCGGCCTGCTCGCTTTGACTTTATCGCTGCTGCTGATGGTTGTTGTTTCCCTGCTGACTGGCCGTGGAAGGGTTTCCACCAAATGGGTCGATTACGGTGTCGATGTGAAACGTTTGGACGCGCAGGAGAGGGAGGCCTTGTCGTGAGTATCATGGCCATGGCGACCTACGTGCTGGTTAGCGTTTTCGCCTGCGCTTATGTGATCTTTTTCATCGTGATCACGATCGGGGGATTCTTTGACCTCCTGCATCTCATCCGCGGTATTAAGACCGAGATTGTCGATCCGGAGGACGACGGTCGCGCCATGAAGGCGTCCGATGATGCGGCGAATCCGAAGTCTTAGCCGGCCGAGCTTCCGGCCAGCACCAAACATTCCCAGGCACCCATCGGGGCCGGGAGTTCGATTTCCGGTCCGGTCGCCGTAACATCAATGCGCTCTCCTGTCGCGCGCAGCAGAAACGCATACTCCAAACTCTGCCACGGGATGGTGCCATGGACGGTCACCTTCGCTATGGCATCGTTCGATCCGTTCCAAATGGCGAGTCGCCAAGAAGTTTGGTTCGACATCATCAGCGGCACGAGCCAAGCACCGCCGCTTACGCGCAAGCAGGCTTTCCCACCGGCGAGGAACGTGGTCAGGCGTGCGAGCTGGTCCGCACGTAGGCTGTTCATGTGCACTGGAGTTTCTGCCTCCCAGGGAGTGACAGCGACGCGTCCGCCCCATTCGTTGACGAAGCCCGTGATACCGTGTCCCATTTTTTCCTGCCGGGGTCCGCGAAGTTCGGTGATCTCAAACGCACCCGCAGCCAGTTCGCCTTGCAGGAGTTTTTGTCCATAGGGCGTGAAGAACTCGGAGTTCACGGAGATCAGCGCCTCCGGCCGGAAGGTAAAGTCCGGATGAGTGCAGGCTTCGACGGCGAAAGGCCGATTCTCTTGGGTCAGGGGCGTCAGTTGGTCGATGCCGATCTGGGCCCCGAAACCGCGGCTGGCAAGAATACGCGCGGCATAAGCGTCCAACAGAAGTCCGCGCTGCAGCCAGCTCTTGATCTGTTCATCGTCGAAGGAGTGAACGACGGGTCCGCCGACTGCGGTGACCTCACTGTCGGCGTGCACGGAGGTCGCAAGTCCGGCGGCACCGAGCCAGTTTGCCCAGCCGCGGCTCGGGCAAACCAGTTCCTCCCACGATGAGCCGTGCGCAGTTTCAATAGACCGTCCCATATCCTCCGACCACGGGACCCCGATGCCCTGCGTGCGCAGAGTTGCGGGGAAGAGTTCGGACAAATGGTCGAGGGCGGGGTGCCAGGCTTTGAGAAAAGTGGCGCGGGCTGGATCGTCGTCGGGATCATTGCCCATGTGGTCATAAATGCTGAACTGCAAGCGGTTCGCACCGAAAAGTTGAGCCACCGTCATTTGCGCTGCGATCTGCCGGAAGGACTTGTTCCACTGCGAGTAGGGGATGCATTCGATTTCCGGTTGCGAGGACACGTCAGCGGGCTGCAGCGAACGGTTTTGGTCCATGATGTTGAGCGTGGCCGGCAGCAGTGAGCCGAATGATTCGGTGTAGGGCCAGAAATGCGGCCGGTGGAGCGCAGGGATGCC
>JBBECN010000130.1:12555-15848 GCA_040881795.1 Akkermansiaceae bacterium | reverse complement strand
GGTTTGCTCCAGCTGATCCAGCGGCGGATTTCTTCCGGCGTGTCGTGGCCGTTGTTCATTTCCTCCGCGAAGAAAAACAGCATGACTTCATCGACGGCGGCCTCATGGCAGAGTTGCACCAAGCGGGTGGCGATTTGGGCAGGATCTTGGTGCCAACCATACTGCAGGCGGAGTGTGTAGTGAGCTGGCATGAATCTTTTTATTCCTTTGGTGCGATGATGGACACCTCCACAGCGCGGCCGCCGTGGCGCAGTGAGTCCGTGGCAGCGGCGGCGGTGGCAACGCTTTGACGCGCATCCACCGGAGACGTGGAGGGCTGTGCTTGGTTGCGCACATAAGCGAGAAACTCATCGACGATGCGCGTATCCGCCCCGCCGTGAGCGCCTTCTTCGGTGGCTACCGGCACGACTTTGTCCGCCTGATCGTCGTATCCTGCGTGGCGCTTGTTCCACACTTTGATGACGGTTCCCTTGGCGCCATCGCCGAAGTTTTCCATCCGACCGGCGCTGCCTATGACTGTGTAGCTGCGCCAATAATCCGGTGTGAAATGACACTGCTGGTAGGAGGCCAGAACGCCATTGGTCAGCACCATATTGACGAGGCTCACATCCTCGACGTCCACCAGCGGGTTGAGCAAGGTCTGCCGGTCGGGGGGCCAGGCCGTTAAATCTTCCACCGAAGGACGCGGTCCGCCGGGTTGCTGCCGGTCGGTGATGTTGCCGTAAATCATCAGGTCTCCCATGGCGTTGACCCGGCAACTGTAAGCGCCCGCCAGCCAGTGGATGATGTCGATGTCGTGGCATCCCTTTTGCAGGAGCAGTCCGTTGCTGCCGCTGCGTTCGGCGTGCCAGTCCTTGAAATAGTAATCGCCGCCATGTCCCACAAAGTGACGGCACCAGATGGTTTTCACCTCACCGATCTCTCCGGCGGCGATCAGATCTTTCATGGCCAGCACGAAAGGCATATGGCGCATGTTGTGACCGAGATACAATTTGGAACCGCTGTTGGATGCAGCTGCCCAAATTCGATCGCACCCTTCCACAGTGAGGGCCATCGGCTTTTCCAAATAGACGGCGCAACCGGCGTTCAAGGCAGCGATGGCGTGCTCTTCGTGGCAGAAATCCGGCGAGGTGACGAAGACTGCATCCAGATCTTGGGCCAAAAGCTCGCGATAGTCTCTGGTCGTGAATATCTCCATCCCGTAGCGCTCGCGGCATTGTTTGAGGGCAGCCTCTTCGAGATCGCAACAGGCCACCACACGCACTCCAGCATCCGGCCGATGGGCCAGGGCGGCCAACCAACCGCGCTTGCCGGCTCCTATAACACCGAGTCGAATTTTCATCACGGGTTTCAAGCCGCGTCAGCCGGTAAGGTGCAGGCGCGTTTGGTTTCGGCCATGGCAGTCTGGTAGGCGGCCAGGCAGACTTCGCGGGCTTGGGGGTTTTCCCAGCGTGTGGGCAGCGAAAGTTCGATGATCCGGGGGGCCGAACTGCCAGCGGTGGCGCGGTTCCATGTGGGCCAGTCGAAGATACCCGCGCCTGGAGGGAGGTGCTCATCGCAGAGGCCATGGTTGTCACTCAAATGCCAACAGGCGATGCGGTCGTGGAAGTGAGTCAGGGCCTCGGTCAGAGGTGTCTCCGGTCGGACCTGATAGTGGCCAGTGTCGAAGCAAAAACCAGCCGTGTCGGGAAGCCGGCGGAAAAGTTCGCGCAGGTAGGACCATGAGTTGTGCGGCACATTTTCCAACGCCAGTCGGCACCTTGATCCCTCCAGTTCCTGCGTGATGGCGGTAGCCAGCAGGACATCACGATCCAAGGCCTGCGCAGCGATCCTGCAGACGTGCAAATTCGGGTGCAGCACGGGATGGACCACCAAGGCACGAGCGCCGAGAATTGTTGCTGCTTTGGCATACTGCCGCATCCGAGCGGCTTCGTCGTCCAAGTCAAAGCGGTCATAGGTAAATACTGGCCCGTGCACACTCTCCACGCGCAGCCCAGATGAGTCGAAAGCGTTCCGCAACAAACGCCAAAAATCCGGTTCGAGGTCCATGATCTCCGCGTCCATGTGGGCGATCGGCAACTCCACTCCCGCGACGCCCAGTGCCACCAAGTCCCCGGCGCAGGCGGGGGCGCCTTTGAGGATCTCCGCGGAGGCCAAGGAGTCGGCGTAGGCGAGCCAGTTTGCGGAGACCACCGCCCCGGCCGGACTAGTGCTATTTTCGGAAGGTTGGTGCGACATGGGAGGCTCGGGAGAGGGGATGGCAGATCAGGCGCCGTTTCCAGGAGAAAAACTTAACATTAAACTGCTTGACCCCACGTATTGAACGTGCAATGAATTCATAAAGACTGCAATGACTTAGTTGGCCAACAACCGTTCTGCATGTTACTCCCCCCTAACTCAAAATACCTGCGCTTTAGCTGGCTGCTTGGTGCCGCCAGCGTTGGCTTGGCGATCCTTACGTCCGCGTCACTCAAGGCGGATGTTCTCCTGTTGGACCACTTTGACTACCTGACCGGTAACACGCTGACAAATTACGGGTGGCTGCTCATCCCCAGCTCCGGCGGTGCGGCGACTCCCGTGGTGACCAACAACCTGAGTTACACGGGCTTTGCGCAAAGTTCCGGCAACGCGGTGCAACTGCGGCCCAACGGCCAAGATTGGTACAAGACCTTCACGACCCAGACCTACACCACGAGCGACACGGCCTCGCTTTACTACTCGTTCCTAATGCGGGTCGATGATTTGGGTTTGCTTAGCAGCACGGGCGGCTATTTCGCCGGCTTGGGTGGGACCAACGGTTTGAGTATGGGTGCCACGGTCGCTATCCGCGCCGCCGATGGCGGGTTCCAGCTCGGGGTGGGCAAGCGCGATTCGACGGGCATCGGCGACTATTCGTTCAGCGACATGGTGTTCAGTCTGGGGTCCACTATTTTGGTGGTCGGCTCCTACAACTTCATCTCGGGACCGATCAACAACGATACCGCGAGTCTTTGGCTCAACCCGGTGGAGTCAAGTTTCGGGCAATCGAGCACGCCGACGGCCACGCTGACGACGGCGGTCAGCGGTATAAACAATGACCTCCTGAGCTATTCTTCTTTTGTTCTCAAGCCCCAGGGCGGGACGACCTCCACCCAGATTCCCGGGTCGTTGATCTTCGACGAGCTGCGCGTCGGCAATACTTGGGCGGATGTAACGCCCTTTTTGCTTTCGGTCTGGGGTGGACAAGGTGCTGACGGCAATTGGGGAACGGCGGCCAACTGGCAAAACGGCTTGGTTCCCACCAACGGGGCGCC
>JBBECN010000130.1:9117-12455 GCA_040881795.1 Akkermansiaceae bacterium | reverse complement strand
AGCCGTGGGGGCCGCCCGGGCGGAGCCCCTGACATCCCTTAATTTTGATTACCAGACGGGTGACACCCTCGGCACGAATGGTTGGTCTTTGATCAGTAGCTCGGGAGGTGTCTCCACTCCCGTGGTGGCGGAAAATCTGAACTATCCGGACCTTACCCGCGGGACGGGCAACGCCGTGCAACTGCGTCCCAATGGGCAAGACTGGTACAAGACCTACGAGACGCAGACCTACACGACCAACTCCACCGCTTCGCTTTATTATTCCTTCCTCATGAGGGTGGACAATCTCGGCACGCTGAACGCAACGGGCGGTTATTTCGCCGGTTTGGGCAATGAGAGCGGAATAAGTTTGGGGGCCACGGTCGCCATTCGCCTGGCCGAAGGTGGTTTCCAACTCGGCATCGGCAAGCGCGATTCGACGGCCATCGGGTCTTATTCATGGGACTCCACGGTGTTCGGTCTCGGGGCGACCGTTTTGGTGGCCGGTTCGTATAACTTCACCACAGGCCTCGTGAATAACGACACGGCCAGTCTCTGGCTCAATCCCCCGGCGACGAGCTTTTTGGGATCAAGCGCACCCGCACCCACACTGACCACGGAACCGAGCGGCACCAACAATGACGTGCTTAGTTTCTCCTCCTTCGTCCTCAAGCCGCAGGGCAACGCGACTTCCACCCAGATTCCCGGGTCGCTGATTTTCGACGAGTTGCGGGTCGGTAACACATGGGCCGATGTTACTCCGCGGTCCAATTTCTGGGATGGCGGGGGCACCGACGGCAGTTGGGCTAACGCGACCAACTGGAGCGGCAATGTTGTGCCGGCCTTCACTGCGCAGGCGGTGTTGACTTGGGCCGCCTCGCCGGAGGTGCAAAGCACCTACCTCGGTGCGACGCGCACTATTGGGGGTCTGATTTTCGGCACGGAGATCGAAGAAGATGTCAGTATACGCACGACAACCACGGCGGATGGCAGCACGGCGGCTGACCTTGTCCTGCAATCCTCCCATGGTTTGGCCACCGTCAATATGGGTGCCGGCGTGACCGGCGACATCACCATCGGAGTGGTTGGCAGCGGGGGGCGGGTGGTTTTGGGAAGTTCCTTGGCTGTTACCAATGATGGACTGGGGCTGCTGACCTTCGGGGTGGAGTTGGCCGAAGAAACGGCCGGCCGATCGTTGAGCAAAGCCGGGAGCGGCACCATGGTGTTGGCGGCAGCCAACACTTACTCCGGTGCCACACTCGTCGAGGCTGGCACGCTCGTTGTTACCGGATCGATCGCCACCAACAGCACCGTGACCGTCGAAAATAGCGCCATCTTGAGCGGCACCGGAACGGTCGGGCCCACCGTCCTGAATGCCGGCGCTACGATTGCCCCAGGCCTCTCGCCAGGAACCTTAACCATCAATGGCGATCTTACTTGGAATGGAGGGGCCAACTACGATTGGGAAATATTCAACTTGGCCGAGGGCCCGGGAAGTGGTTGGGATTTGTTGCTCGTCAGCGGCGAACTGCTGATGGCGGATCTCGGCCCAGACAACAAATTCAACATCAACATTTTTTCCCTCTCGGGAGCAAATACTGCCGGGGCGCTGTCAGGCTTCAACGCATCGTCCGACTACAGTTGGACCATCCTGCAAAGCAGCAATTTGATCACGGGGTTCAATGCCGACTACTTCAATCTCAACAAGGCAGGGTTCGCCGACTACAATGTCTCCTCGGGTCTTTTTTCGTTGGCTCTAGCCGACGACCAGCAAAGCCTGCAACTTCTCTATTCGGGCGGCCAACCCATCCCGGAGCCAGCCACCTGGGTCATGGCGGCCCTTTTGAGTCTTGCTGGCGGAGTCTCCATTTTGCGTCGCCATTGCGGTCAACCTTCAAAAACATCTTGAGCCCAGGGATTGAACGTGCAATTTTTGAACCTATGCGAGTGACCCTATCGTCGATTGGCGAAGAGCTTGGCGTGTCCCACCAAGTGGTGAGCAAAACCCTGAACGGGGGGCGCAGCACGGTTATGGTCGGCAAGGAGCTTGAGCAGCGCATTCGCGACACCGCGCGCCGCCTGGGCTACCGGCCTTCGGCGGCGGGCCGTTCGTTGCGTTCTGGGAAGACCATGACGATCGGGATTTTGGTCGGGCCGCCGGAGCACTTTCTGTTGGCTCCCGAAACACTGGCTTCCCTGACGCAGGGCCTGAGCGACAAAGGTTACACGGCGACCCTTTTTTCCACGGCCGGAACGTCCGAGGCCGATTACCTGAAGAGCCCGCTTCTGCGGGATCACGCGGTGGACGCTCTGATTATCTCCTACGTGCATGAGCCCACGACGCAGTTTGTCTCCTCCGTCTCGGATCTGCCCATGCCGGTTCTGTGGCTCAACCGCAACGCACCCCACAACACGCTGCAAGTGGATGAGCGCGGGGCGGGGCGCAAGTTGGCCGAGCACCTTTTGGAATTGGGGCATCGGAGCATCGGGTTTGTCGACTACAGCTTCGGGTCGTTGACCGAGCCTCTGGTAGCCGAGCGTCTCTCCGGCATCAATGAAGCAACGGAGCAGGCGGGAGCTTTCGTCTCGGTCATCCAGAAACAATTGGCACGAGCGGAGCGTTCCGCTCACGCCCGCGGCTGGCTGAGCTCCGGCAAAACGCGCCCGACCGCAGTCATTGTCAACAGTCTGAGCAGTGCACAGATCATTTGCCAAACCGCGCTGGGCATGAGGATGCGTCTTCCCGAAGACCTTGCCGTGGCTTCTTTTGACAATGGCCAGTCCCACCGTGCCAACGTCCCTGTCATAACTTCGGCCATCCGACCCGATGCGGATTTCGGGCGTGCGGCTGGCGAGATGCTTTTCGAATTGCTTGATCGCGTCGACGGTCACATTCCCAGCCGGTCCCTTGCGTTCGGAATTAGCGTGGGCGAGAGTACAAAAACTTCTAACGATCTCACACCAACCACAACCACATCTCACCCCAATGAAACCCACCCATAACACCAAAACATTACTAAAACTCAGTGTTATATTGACCGTTTTCCTAGCAAGGTCAGTCCACGCTCAAGCTCTCCTCACTGATCACTTTGCCTATACCGCCGGCGACACGCTTGGTGCCAATGGGTGGACTCTGATTGCCGGTTCCGGCGGCGTTTCCACGCCGGTCGTGGCGCAAAATCTCAGCTACTCGGGATTTGCCGAAAGCTCCGGTAACGCCGTGCAACTACGCCCCAACGGGCAGGATTGGTATAAGACCTACACAACTCAGACTTACACGACCGACTCGACAGCCTCGCTTTATTATTCCTTCCTCATGCGGGTCGACAATCTGGGGGCCCTCGATTCCACGGGCGGCT
>JBBECN010000130.1:1790-9017 GCA_040881795.1 Akkermansiaceae bacterium | reverse complement strand
GCTCAACACTGCGGCCAGCGGCATCAACGACGATATCCTTTCATTCTCCTCATACACTCTTAAACCGCAGGGCGGTGTCGGCTCCACACAAATTCCCGGCTCCCTCATCTTCGATGAGCTTCGCATCGGCAATTCTTGGGCTGATGTTGCGGTGGTCCCGGAGCCGTCCCTCTCGCAATTCCTGATACTTGGCACTCTTGGGTGCGGGGCGTTCCTGTGGGTGCGTCGTCGCCGTGCCGGAGCTTAGAACCTGGTTGTGTCGTACCACGCCCGAGGCTTCACGCTCGTCGAGTTACTCGTTGTCATTGCGATTCTCGCCGTGTTGGCGGCTCTCGGCGTGGCCGGAATTTCGAAGGCCATCTCGCGCGGTCATCAGGCGAAATGCGCCAGTAACCTGCGGCAACTCGGGGTCGCGACGCAGAGCTACGCAGCGGACAATCATGGGCGGCTGCCGATGATCGGCAATGCTCCTTACAACAATCCGCCCTGGTATCAGCCATTGGTTGCGTATGTAGGAACTCAGATGAAGGCCGGCAGCATGCTGGCCGTGCAGGAGTCAGGACGCCGCGTTTTTCAATGCCCCGCTTACCGCCCCCCGCCGGCGCGTGATATCACCTACGCTCCGAATGTCCTCAGCGCCAATCGCCGCATCACCCAAGTCGTCAAGCCTGCGGCCAAAATCTGGCTGATCACCTCGACGGACTCTTACTCGGTTAACGGTTCCGGCCTCCAGCGCGTCAACTTCCCGCACAATGACCAGGCCAACATTCTTTATTTCGACGGCCACAGCGCCCTTTTGAAAAGGGACGCGCTCCAAGCCGTAGCCTCTTTTGCTTTCAACCCTGCATCACCATGACCATGAAATTCCCTTTTTTCTTTTTTTCTTTCGCCTTGGTCTTTGTCTCCGTCCTCCACGCGGCACCAGAGGCTCCGGCCGGATTCACTCTGCGGTCCGGGGACAAAGTGAAGATCGAGACGCCGGCCGATGCGTCGGCCGCTGAACTTTTTGCCGCCGAGGAGTTGTCCCGATATCTCGGCCGCATGCTCGGAATTAAAACTGTTTCCGGGGCGGATGCGTCTGCCGATCTGACCATCTCGCTCGGCACCAGTCGCGAGGGCGATGCGTGGTGGAGTCGCTTTCCGCGCAATCTCGACGGCCCGGGGGCCGACAGTTTCATTATTGCCGCCGAAGGCAACAAGCTCACCTTGCGGGGTGGGGGTGATCGCGGGACGCTCTACGCGGTTTATGATGTTCTCGAATCGGGAGGTTGTCGCTGGCTGATGCCCGGACCGCTGGGCGAGGTGGTCCCGAAGATCGATAATTTGACAGTCGCGGCTGGCGAGACAATGCATGAGCCGGCCTTCTTCCACCGCGAAATTTCCAGTCCGGGGGCTCCCGGCATGACCAAAGCGGAAGTCATCGATTGGGAGGTAAAAAACCGGCTTAACCGCGACTTCAATCTGCGCAACGAACCGGGTTGGGCGCAGCGCGGTGGGGGAGTGCAGTGGCATTGGATTGCGCACAACTACAATTTCATGCTCCCGCCCGAAGAATACTTCGAAAAACATCCGGATTGGTTCGCCCTCTACAAGGGGCGTCGCGTTATTCTCGGCAAAGAATCAGCCAATATCTGCACGACCAACCCCGAGGTGATCGAATATTTTTCCGGCTTCATCAACAAGTGGTTCGACGAGAATCCGGAAGGCAGTGTATTTCCGCTCTCCCCGCCGGACGGCATGATCCGCTGGTGCGAATGCCCCGAGTGCCTGGCCCTGGGTGGCAAAAACTTCGCGGCCGGGGCCGAAGGTTCCATGAGTCGTCGGCAAATCACCTTCGTCAACGAGGTGGCCCGGCGTGTCGGGGTCAAACATCCCGACCGCAAAATCCTTTTGCTGGCCTACCAAAACTTTGTCGATCCGGTCGAAGACCTGCGCATGGAGCCCAACGTCATCGTGCAACCGGTCAATTACGGTGCCTTCGGCAAGCCCATGACGCACCCGTCCAACCTGCGCCAGCGTGAACGCTTCGAAGGCTGGAGCAAGATTGCCGCGCCCGACAGCGGCACGCCCGGTATCTGGGATTACATTCTGCTGCAAGCCGACGGTCTCTCCGGTCCGCGCCAGGCGCCGCTTCCCCTCTCGCGGGTGGTGGCGGAAAACCTGCGTTTCCTCCACGGGCTCGGCGGCCGCCTCTACTTTACGCAGGCCGGTCCCAGCTCCGACAGCAACCCTTTCGTTTTTTATGCCATGGCCAAGCTGCTGTGGAACCCCGCGTTGGATTTGAACGAACTGCTGGCCGATTTTTGCCGCGACTTTTACGGCCCGGCCGCCAGCACCATGCAGAAATACTGGACCTTGCTCGAGGATGCGGTTGAGCAGTCGGATTGGAATCCAGCAACATGGCCCGAGATCACTTTGCCCAGCAGTTTGGTTTACACCCCCGAGGTTTTGTCGCAGGGATTCGCCCTGCTTGATCAAGCCGCCAAAGAGGCGAAGACGAAGGAGCAAAAAGAAAAAATTCAATGGGCCCGCGCGTCCCTGGAAACGGCCAGCCGCACCGTGGCCAATGCCCAGCCGTGGCGCCTGGCTCGCGGGGAAAAGTTTTACATAAGCAATGCCGATGCCGGCGATGATGTGGCGGCCCAAGTGCGCGGTTTGGCCTCCGAGCGTCGCAATAGCGGAGATCCGGAAGGTTCGTTGACCCGCTTGATCGACCGGCTGCCAAAAAGGGAGCTGCCCATCGTGACCATCGCCAACCGCCTAGCGGAGGTCTCCGTGCTGCCTTCCATGGGTGGGCGCATTCTTCGCCTGCGGTCCCTGCCGGACGGGAACAATGTTTTCTTCGAACCTGCCGAGGATCTCGTGCTCGACAACGTCTCGCGTTCCTACCTGCCCATTGGTGGTTACGAAGAGTATCTCGGGCGCGCTTTCGCGGGTCCGGGTTGGGAGCTTTCGTTCGAGGCTTCGACGCGGCCCGATGGCATGGGTCTGCACGCGGCACGAGGCTTGCTGGTTTGGTCCCGCCAAATAAAACTTCTGGAAGACCGTCCGGGGATTTCTTTGCAGACGAAATTTCAAAATACCGGAACCGCAGCTGAATCCATCGTTCTGCGCGGCCATCCTGAGATGACCTTGCATGCTCCAGTGGACCGGCTGCTCCTGCTCTGGCGTGAGTCTTCGGACTCCGTGGCGCAAGGGCCGCTCACCGGCGGGCTGCCGGGAGAAGTTCTCGGTGCGTGGGCGGTGTTTGATCCGGAGACCGGCCGGGGAGTGATTCACCGTTTTGATTCCTCCTGCGCCGAAGCGATGCTGCATGTCGATATGGCGCACAACACCTTCAATTTGGAAGTCATGTCCAAGGAGACCGATGTCTCGCCGGGACAATCATTCGAGTTCGAACAAACCTGGGAAGTTTTCCCGACCGGCGACCTCGAGAGCCTGAAAAAATTATTATGAAAAACCTACTCAATTCCATGATCATCCTACCGCTCGCTTTGTTCGGCGGTTCGCTTCTCGCGTCCACGCTCGTCCCGGCGGAAATCCCCGCTCCTTCGGCTGGGGACGCCGCTGGTTATGAGGCCTCTTCTGGCTTTCGTCCTGCAGATGGCCGGCCGGCCCTGCAATATCCGGCTCCGCCTCAATTCGGTGCCCACGGGACTTTCGCGGCTTGGGTCAATCTCGACGAACCGATGTCTGCCTCGGGCCCACTATTTTCCGCCGGCACGCCGGACACTGGTTGGTTGTTGCTCCAGGTCAATGAGGGCAAGCTGACCTTGCTCATCCAGCGGGGGGTGAAACCTTTCGGTGGGGATGGCGAGTGCTATATAAATATGTCCGCTCCCATCGACTCCTGGTCCCCGAACTCTTGGCACCACGTGGCAGCCGTGTGGGACTACCAAGGACCGGCGCAGTCTTTGGTGGCGCTCTTTCTCGACGGCGAAATCGTCGAGGAGAGAGAGACGGCAACTTTGGCAGCCGAGTGGGGGCCCGATATGCTCCACGTCGGTTCGAGTAGTGCCAGTGCGGCGACGCCGAGGGTGCCCGGGACATTGGACGGCGTTGCCGTCTTCCCCTATGCGGTGACGCCGGGGCAGGTGAAGGGCTTGATGACCTCCGAAGTGCAAGGCGCTGCGATCTTTGCCGATTTCGAATCGGGTACGGATGCCCTCGATCTGCGCGGCGGAGTTGATGATGCAGCGGCACGAGCCGAATCACGGGCCAAATGGTCGTCCCGATGAAGTCGGATCACCCTGCCAACGTGCGCTGCGTCGCACTTGATTTTGATCTGACGATGTTCGACTACAGTCGGCCCTCCGACACACTCGTTCTCGGTCCGTGGTTCAAGCGACTGCACAAAGATGGTCTGATGTTGGGCATTGCTTCGGGGCGCACCTTGGCTGATCTCCAATACGAGCTGGAAAAAATAGGCATGAGTTGGAGAAAGAATTTTCCTGAGTTCGTCATTCACGAGGAGTTCTATATCCACTGGCCCGGTTCGAAGGCCGCGGCCGAGATCGCGCTGTGGAACGCGGAGTGTGCCGCCGAGGTCAAGGAGGTCTGCCAGGTGATGCGGCCGTTTTTTGACGCCTGCGCCGAGCAGATGGCTGGTTTGGGCATCGGGATCAAAGCCGGTGTCGAAGAGACTGCAGCGGGTCTGACCCTCGTGCTGGAGAATCCGCCCGGGGCCGAACAAGCCCGGCTTCTTCTGCAGGAAATTGCGGGCCCCAGCAATCCGGCGCGCATTTCCCGCAACCACCATATCCTCTTGGCGACTCCAGCGAACCACCATAAGGGTGCGGCGTTGGAAAAGCTGCGCTCCTTGGCAGGCTTCGCGCCGGCGGAAGTTCTGGCCGTGGGCGACAATCTGAACGATCTCGCCATGATGGATCACTCGCTGGGTTTCCGCTGCGCCACCGTCGGCAATGCCGAAGCCGATGTCAGCCGTCTGGTCGCCGAGCGCGGCGGTCATCAAGCTAGTGCAGCGATTGCCTTCGGTGTGGTCGAGCTTCTCGACGCGCTATTTGCTGCTCGCGGTCTACATGCGGAGCGGCAAGCGCAACCACACGCGGGACTTTCCTCGCCAGTGGTGCTATGATAAAGTCTTTTATTCCCGTCTCGGTGGTCCGGGCCTTCCGTATCTACGGTTCTTTTGTCGAGGCGCGTCCGCATGGCTCCGGCCACATCAATGACACCTATGTGGCTGCTTTCAGCCAGTCGGGCAACCGTGTCCGGTATATTTTCCAACGGATCAACCAGCGGGTCTTCAAGGATCCGGAGCCGCTGATGGAAAATATCGCCCGGGTGACCGGAGAGTTGCGCCGACAGCTGGAGCAAGCCGGGGTTCCGGATGTTTCCCGTCGCGTCTTGTCTCTTGTGCCCGCGCGCGATGGACGCCCGTTCCACCGCGAAGACTGCGGCCATTACTGGCGCTGCTATGTTTTTATCGAAAATGCCCGCACCTACGACATCGTGGCCACTCCCGGTCAGGCCCGCGAAGCGGCCCGTGCCTTCGGTGATTTCCAGCGCTTGGTAGCTACCCTGCCGGCCCCGCGCCTGCACGAGACGATCAAGGACTTCCATCATACCCGCAGCCGTTTCGAGGCATTGCGCACCGCAGTGGAAAACGATTCCTGGCGCCGCCTTCATCTGGCACGGGACGAGTGGGATTTCATCCGTTCCCGGGAAAGCGTGGTGGATGTGCTCCTCGACCTGCAGGCTGGGGGGGCGATTCCCGAGCGGGTGACCCATAACGACACCAAGCTCAACAACGTGATGATCGACGACGCCACCGAAATGGGTGTTTGTGTTATTGACTTGGATACGGTCATGCCCGGCTTGGCTCTCTACGACTTTGGCGACATGGTGCGCACCGCAACCAGTCCGGTGGCGGAGGACGAAAAAAATATTTCGCGGGTGCATATGCAAATGCCCATGTTCGAGGCACTGGTGGAAGGGTATCTGTCCAGTGCGGGTGGCTTCCTCAACGAGGCGGAAAAAGCTCACCTGGTTTTCTCCGGAAAATTAATCACGTTCGAAATCGGCCTTCGCTTCCTCACCGATTTTCTCGAGGGGGATGCCTATTTCAAAACCGATCACGATGGTCACAATCTCGACCGCTGCCGCACCCAGTTGGCCTTGGTCCGGAGTATCGAGGAGCAAGAAGATGCCATGCAGCGGGTGGTCGAGAGGTGCAGCCGATGAAGATTCTGGTCACCGGGGGCAGCGGATTTATCGGCAGCCATGTCGTCCGCCACTACCAAGGTCGGGCCGAGATTGTCGTGCTGGATAATCTCCGCACCGGAGAACGCGGCCATCTCGACGGGTTGGCTTGTCGTTTCGTCGAGGGCTCGATTCTTGACCGTGATTTGGTGGACGAATTGATGACCGGCACCGACTTCGTCTTTCACCTGGCGGCCTTGGTGAGTGTTCCCGAATCCGTGGCCTCCCCGTTCGAGACGGTGGAGATCAATGTCCGCGGATTGCTCAACGTCCTCGAGTCCGCCCGCCAGCACCGCGCGAAAAAACTCGTTTTTGCCAGTTCCGCGGCGGTCTACGGCGAAAATCCCACGGATCCGAAATCAGAGACGCTCCCGCCGGACCCGCGCAGTCCCTATGCGGTGACGAAGCTCGATGGCGAATACTACTGCGCTCTTTATGCCCGAGAGGGTTGGCTGCCCACCGCGGCTCTGAGGTTCTTCAATGTCTTCGGACCGGGGCAGAATCCCCTCAGTGCTTATGCTGCAGCTGTGCCGATTTTTCTGCAGCGTGCCCGCGCCGGAGAACCGCTCGTGGTGCATGGTGATGGCGGCCAGACCCGCGACTTCATTTACGTGCAGGATATCGTCGAAGCCCTCGCTCTGGCGGCGGAAAAGCCCAGCCCGCAAGGATCCTTCAATGCGGGGTGTGGCCAGGCTATCAGCATTCTCGAGCTGGCCCGGGAAATCGTCCGACTGACAGGATCGTCCTCCTCCATCGAGTTCGGTCCGCTGCGTCCGGGCGACCTGCGGCACTCGACGGCCGATCCTCGCAAGCTGTTCGCTGAAGGCTGGCGGCCGCGGTTCGATATTTCCGTTGGTTTGAAAATGTTAACCGCCGCGATTACGAAGTGAGTGCCACGACCGCAGACACTTTTGTGCCGGACGGGTTGGACGAGGACAAGGCCTTGGCCCGAACCACCCATCTGGGGGTGGGGGCCCATCAAGATGACCTTGAATTCATGGCCTTCCA
>JBBECN010000130.1:0-1690 GCA_040881795.1 Akkermansiaceae bacterium | reverse complement strand
CCACCCATCTGGGGGTGGGGGCCCATCAAGATGACCTTGAATTCATGGCCTTCCACGGGATTGCCGAATGCTTTGAGGCCAGCGACCGGTGGTTCGGCGGCGTCATCTGCACCGATGGCGCTGGGAGCGTTACGTCCGGTCCCGACAAGGCTCTCTCCCGCGAGGATTTGGTGCGCCAGCGTTACGAGGAGCAGCGTCAGGCTGCGCGCTTGGGTAAATATTCTTTCGTCACTCAGTTTGGTTTTCCCAGCCCCGCCTTGACACCGCCCCATCACAGCCCTCTTGTGCCGGCGTTGGTTAGACTCTTACGTCGGACCCATGTCCAAGTCGTCTACACGCATAGTCCGGCCGACAAGCACGGCACGCATTTGCGCGTCCTCGTGGCCGTCCTGGCCGCTTTGCGTGAGGTGCCGAAGGAACACCACCCGCAGCGGCTATTGGGCTGCGAAATGTGGCGGGGGCTCGATTGGTTGCCCGACAAGGACAAAACGCTGCTCGATACCGGCAAAAATCCCGAATTGTCCTCCGCCTTGAACGGCATATTCGACTCGCAAATTTCCGGCGGCAAGCGCTATGACCTCGCGGTGATGGGGCGTCGCCAAGCTAATGCGACGCTGCAAGACCCGTATGCGGCGGACGCCCTTACGGAGGCGACCATCGCGCTCGACCTCACCCCGCTCATCGGGGCCGAACCGGACGAACTTCTCCCTTTCACCCTGCGGTATGCCGAGCGGTTCCGCCAGGACCTGGAAAAAAACCTGCTCAACGCCTTGGCTCCCTGACATGGAAATCATCATTAATTCTGACCCCACATCCGCCGCCCGGTTGGCGGGCGGTCAAATCGCCCGCTTGCTCCGCGACAAACCCGACGCGGTCCTCGGTCTTGCCACCGGCAGCACGCCGCTGCCTCTCTACCACGAATTGGTGCGCCTGCATCGCGAGGAAGGTTTGGATTTCTCCCGAGTGAGGACTTTCAACCTCGATGAATACCTCGGCCTCGCTCCCGACCATCCGGCTTCTTATCACCGTTTCATGCAGGAGAACTTGTTCGGTCATCTGAACATTCCCGCCAAAAATATCCGCATTCCGAAGGGCACAGTGGTCGGGGGAGATCTCGTGGAGTGGTGCCAAGGCTACGAAGACGACATACGCGCAGTCGGTGGTCTGGATCTGCAATTGCTCGGCATCGGCACGGACGGACATATCGGTTTCAATGAACCTACCTCGTCCCTCGCTTCGCGGACCCGGATCAAGACGCTCTCCGAACAGACCCGGCAGGATAATGCGCGGTTTTTTGCCCCGATGGACGACGTGCCATACCATGTTATAACAATGGGCATCGCGACCATCATGGACGCGCGCTCGGTCCTGCTGATGGCTTGGGGGAGCAACAAGATGAAAGCAGTGGCGGGGGCGGTCGAGGGGCCCGTTACGGCAATGAACCCTGCCTCGATTTTACAGATGCATCCTCATGCCACGGTCTATCTCGACGAGGAGGCCGCCGGGGGATTGCAACGTGCCGATTACTATCGGTATGTGTTTGCCCACAAGCCGGCGTGGCAATTGCTGTAGCAGGTGATTTGGGCGTTGCCGGAGATGCGGGGCGCTGCTTAATTTGACTCTTCGTGCGCTTCTCTGATCCTTTCATGCAGGCCGCCCTTGAGGAGGCGCGTCTGGGGCGTGCCGAGGG
>JBBECN010000129.1:0-25245 GCA_040881795.1 Akkermansiaceae bacterium | reverse complement strand
CTCCACGCCACCATGATGCAGCTCATGGGCTTCGATCACGAAAAACTCACCTATCTCTCCCAAGGCGCGAACCAGCGGCTTTCCAACATCACCAAAACCGGGACCAAGCCGGTCCCGGGAATCATCGCCTAACGAAACTGTAGCGGCGCGTCGATGACCGCCGCAAACTGGCCCCGCGGCCGTGAGGTGAAGGGGAAAGCGAATGAAGAGCTTCGCGCCCATGGACTGCGGTGGGAAGCGATAGCGCCACACCGCTTTGGATGTTTCATCGGCCCAGCTCTTCCTGCCGATCCACCGTAGAAGAATCCAAAGCGGTGTCGCCGTTGCACTCTGCCACCGCACTCCACGCATCGACGCATCGACGCAAGCGTTTCACGCGCGCTTCCCGCTCACTTGAGCTGGAACACTCCCCAGTGGGTTTCCTGTTTGGAGCCGATGGTCTCCACGGTTTTATAGATTCCGGAGTTCGTGCTGTGGAAATAGAAGGTGAATTTCGCGGTGGATTTGGTTTCGGACTTGCTCACAGCGGAGTGGTCGAGATTCAGGATCCCTGCTGGAACTTCCACTCCCTTCAGCATGGCGCTTGAAGTGTGAGAAATTTCCCCATGGACGTTCGTTCGATTTTCGGGCCACTCAAGTCAAGCGAAGATGATCCGCCGAACGGGGCCGGGGTGGGTCGCCCGGTATTGAAAAACCTGAATGCAGATGATTGCCAAAATTCCGTCATTCCTTAAACTCGAAATTGAAATGAGTTCCCCTGAAAATCTTCTTGCCGCCGGAGTCGCCGATCACAGCCTTTTAGAAACTGCAAAAAGTAACATCGAAGCGCTGCTGGCCGGCACCACCAGTGATGTCGCCGCCCAAGCCATCCAAGAACTCGTGGATCTCGGTGCCTGGGAGGAACTCAACGACCGCTTTTTCAAAACCCTCGCCTTCGGCACCGGCGGCCTGCGCGGACGCACGATCGGCCGGGTGGTGACCCGGGCCGAGCAAGGAAACGGCGGTCCCAACGGCCGCCCCGAGCATCCCTGCGTCGGCACCGCCACCATGAATTTCTATAACCTGAGCCGCGCCGTCCGCGGGCTCATCGCCTACGCGAAACAATTCGCCGGTCCCGAGCGCAAGCCGGTGCTGGTGTTCGCGCACGACACCCGCCACTTCTCGCGCGACTTCGCCGAGTTCTGCGCCAAGACCTGCGCGGAGCTCGGTTGCGACGCCTATCTCTTCGATGGCCCGCGCGCCACGCCGCAGCTTTCCTTCGCCGTCCGCGAACTCCGTGCCGATGCGGGTGTGGTTCTAACCGCTTCGCACAACCCCGCCCATGACAACGGCTTCAAGGCTTACTTCAATGATGGTGCGCAGATCGTCGATCCACATGCCACGGCCATCGTCAACGAAGTCAACGCGATCACCAGCGAGCGCTACGAACCCGTCCCCGAGTCCGCCCGCGGAACGGTCACGATCCTTGGCGCGGAAATGGACGAGCGCTACATCACCCGCCTGAAAACCCTGCTGCTCAAGCCATCGCTGCTTGAAGGCGCTGCCACCAAGATCGTTTTCACCAACCTCCACGGCACCGGCGGACACATCAACGTGCCGATGCTTCGTGGCTTGGGCTTCGAGGTTCTAACCGTCCCCGAACAGGACATCCAGGACGGGCGTTTCCCCACGGTGGAATCGCCGAATCCGGAAAACGGTCTCGCTTTGAAAATGGCGATTGATCTTGCAGAAGCCACCGGCGCGGAAATCGTCATCGGCACCGATCCCGACGCCGACCGCATGGGCGTCGCCGTGCGCGACACCGCCGGCAAAATGGTGCTTCTAACGGGAAATCAGATTGGCTCGCTGATGGCCTGGTATCGCCTGAAAACGGGCTTTGAACTCGGTTGGCTCACCAACGCAAATCGCAGCCGCGCGGTGCTGGTGAAAACCTTCGTCACCACCGAGCTCCAGCACGCCATCGCCGATGGATTCGGCGTCGGCATCGTCGATACGCTCACCGGATTCAAATACATCGCCGGCAAGCTCCGCAAATACGAAGAGGCCATCCCCGCTGATAAAAAGGGCGACTATCGCTCGCTGACCGAAGAGCAAACCCGCGCGCTGCGTTTGGAATATTCGCGGTTCTTTGTCTTCGGCGGTGAGGAGAGCTACGGCTACCTTGGTTCCGACGCCATCCGCGACAAGGATGCGAATGGCGCGACCCTCATGTTCGCCGAAGTCGCCGCCTACGCGAAATCCGTGGGCAAGACGCTCACCGAGCTGATGGACGATGTTTATACCGAATACGGCCACTACCTTGAGATTGGAAAATCGCTGGTGATGGAAGGGGCCGACGGTGCGGCAAAAATCCAGGCACTCGCGAATTCCTACGCCGAGAACCCGCCGACCGAAGTCGATGGCTCCACCGTCCTGCGCGTCCGCGATTTCGCAAAACAGGATCTTTTTGACCAAGAGGGTGACCTGCTGCCTAAGGAAAAAATGCTCTTCGTGGATCTTAAGGACGGCCGCTCCTTCGCCGTGCGCCCGTCCGGCACCGAGCCGAAGATCAAGTTCTATCTCTTCGGCAAACACGCGCCCGGCGGCGATCTAGCAGCTAACAAAAAAGTGGTCGCGGACGGCCTTGCCAATCTTTGGAGTTGGATCGAAGCCGACGCCGCAAATCGTTGAGGTTGCTGCCCCCGTAAGGGCCTTGATCCTCCCAGCGCCCTCAGGAGCGCCGACGTCCCCGTCGGCACAGCGAATGGAAAGCCAACGAAAAAGCCGCAACCGACGCACCGTTGAGACCTCATTCTCAGGCCAACGAGGACCTTGGTGCTCCCAGCGGATCTGCACCACGAGTTTTCGCATCCGGCGGGTGCGGCCGGGAGAATTGTAGAATTTATACTCGACACAATTATGCAAAATCATGCAATTATTGATTGCCGCCCTGCGTAAACCCTCGAGATCGGTCACGAATCCACCGCTAAAATCTATGCAAATATTGTCAAAAACTCTTATAAAATCGGCTGTCGCGTCGCTTGCCTGCGCCTTTCCGTCGCTCACCACCGGAGAAATCGTCACCCTCGGGGCTGGCAGTTACTCGACCGTTGTTCCGGAAGGCTGCAAACCGCTGCCGGATCAAATTTACAAAACGGCGGATGTCAAAGGCCCGATGGTCACCAGCCAGTGGTGGAGTTCGCTCCTTTGGCAGGAATTCTCCAGCAACCTGTTCGCCCACCCACTTGGCATGGTTTGCAACGCCGAGGGTCTTGCGATCGCTTATCCGGGAGCTGCGCTCGTTGCCAGCAACGATGCGATCATGGGCGGTGGCGTGACCCCGGATGGGGATTTCAAAATCGGTCTCAGCGCCGGAGCGCTCTTCAAAAGCGCCGAATGTGGCGGCTACTCGGATTGGTTCGTGACGGCCGCATTCACCGGCGGTGATGCATCGCTCAAGACGACCTTCGGCCATGGCAGTCCGTTCGTTTATTGCACCTACAGCGGCGGTGATCCCATGCTGCGTTTCAGCGACAAGCCGCAAATCTGGGCCGGCACCGACCAGGATTCGGTTCTCGGCGTCACCGTCAAGGGCAACCACTACGGCCTGTTCGCCCCGGCCGGAGCGACATGGAGCGGCCTCGACGGCTCGGTTCTCACGCACAAATCTCCGGGCAAAGCCTACTTTTCCGTCGCGTTGCTGCCGGACCAAAAACCCGAAACCCTCGCCCGCTTCCAGCGTTACGCCCACAACCACGTGATCGACACCGTGGTGGACTATCAGGTGGCACCCGGCAAGGTGAAGGCCACTTACAGTTTCAAAACCAAGGCCATGGAAGGCTCGGAATCCGGAACCATCTTTTCACTCTATCCGCACCAGTGGAAATACACCTCCACCAAGCTCACGGAAGCGAGCTACGCCTCAGTGCGCGGTCAAATGAAAATCGGCGAAGGCAGCGAATTCAGCACCGAAGTCCCGATCCAAGGCGTATTGCCGATGCTGCCCACGGAAGGCATCCAGGACCGCGAACGCATGCTCGGCTATCTTCGCAGCGAGGCGGAAAAAGCGCCCGCCCCATTTGCCGATACCTACTGGGAGGGGAAATATCTCGGCCGCCTCGCCACCCTCAGCGGCATCGCGGAAATGGCCGGCGCTGCCGACCTGCAAAAAGGCTTCATCGACGAAATCAAACGCCGCCTCGAAAATTGGTTCACCGCCTCACCCGGCGAAACAGAACCTTTGTTCTATTACAATGCCACTTGGGGCGCATTGGTCGGCAGCAAGCCATCCTATGGCAGTGACATGCCGCTCAACGACCACCACTTCCACTACGGCTACTTCATCCGCGCCGCCGGCGAAATCGCTCGCATCGACCCCGAATGGGCGAAAAAATGGAAGGACAATGTCTTGCTGCTCATCCGCGACATCGCCTCTCCCAGCCGCGAGGACAAGATGTTTCCGCACATCCGTTGTTTTGACAAATACGCGGGCCACTCGTGGGCATCCGGCGATGCGAACTTCGCCGATGGCAACAACCAGGAATCCTCGTCCGAGTCGCTCAACGCCTGGTATGGCATGATGCTCTGGGGCGAAGCCACTGGCGATTCAACCATTCGCGACACCGGGCTCTACCTGTTCAACACCGAGCGCACCGCCGTCGAAGAATACTGGTTCGACGTCAGCGGCACAAATTACCCCAAGGATTTCCCCCAAGTCGCACTCGGCATGGTCTGGGGAGGCAAGGGGGCCTTCGCCACTTGGTTTTCGGGTGATATCGATTGTATCCACGGCATCAACTGGCTGCCCTTCACCCCTGCGTCCATCTACATGGGCCGCCACCCGGATTATGTGAAAAAGAACTTTGATCGCATCGTCGAGCAACGCAAGGAAGGCAAGGATTTCAACAACGGCTGGGGCGATCTCGTCGTGATGTTCGGCGCGCTGAACGACCCCGCCGCCGCGTCCGCCTACATGAAGGGCAATCCCGAATGCTCGCTGGAAGGTGGCAACACCCATGCATTCATGTATCACTGGATAGAAACCCTCAACACCCTCGGTATCAATGATGCCAAAGTGGTGGCGGACCATCCATTCACCAACGTCTTCACCAAGGACGGCCAGAAAACCTACTCCGCCTACAACTTCGGTGAAGCGCCGTTGAATGTCGCCTTTTCCGACGGCACCAAACTCATCGCCAAGCCCAAAACGCTCACCGTCCAAAAGCCGCAACCCTGAAGCCATGCCCGCCCGCCACTCGCTGAAGAAAGTTCGGGACTTCGAGATTCATACTTTGGCCAACGAGTTCGTCTCGATCTCGATGGCTCCCGAACTCGGCGGTAGGATCGTTTCTATGCGGGACCGCATTTCCCGCCGCGAGTGGCTCGACGGATGGTCGCCGGCTGGCAAACGCAGGATTTGGCATCCCACCGATCCTGCGGATTTTGCCACCGGCCCCGGCGCGGGGATTGATGAATGCCTGCCCACCGTCTTGGCTTGCGAGCTCGGCGAAGCGGTTCTGGCAGACCATGGCGAGCTTTGGAACCAGCAACCTGCTTTCGCCCGGGATCTCGCGGGGGAGGGGATTCTCGCCTGCCAATGGCATCTGAAATCTCTGCCGCTCGCGTTTGAACGCCGGATTTCGATTGGGGAAAATCAGATCCGTCTCGACTACCGCCTTGAGAACCGCGCGGACGCCGTGACACCATTCCTATGGGCGTGGCACCCGTTGTTCAATTGGCAGCCGGGCGACCAAATCCGCTGCAGCGAGACAACCTGCCTAACAACGGACGGCGCGCGTCTGCCGTGGCCCGAGGCATATCCCGGCACCGACCTCTCGCTCGCGAGGTTCCAGAAAGGCACCACGCCCGCCGCCAAGTTGTTTCTCGGTCCCTTGAATGTGGGTGAGCTGAGCATCGTCGCGAAAAACGGCGCAACTCTCACACTGGGTTGGCCGTCGTCGTGGTTTCCCTACGCCGGCATCTGGATCACCCGCGGCTTCTGGAAAGGTCTTCACCACTGGGCCATCGAACCCACCAACGCCCCGGTGGACCGCCTCTCAGACATCAAGGAACTCTCACACACATCGTTGCTCGCACCCGGCGAAGTCCGCGAATGGTCTCTGGTCGTCGGACTTGGTGGAACCACCGAGAATGAAAATGAACGGAGAACCTGAAGTGCGACCCAAAGATTCCTTCCGGGTCACTTGAAAATTAGACTCTGGATTTGATCCCTCGTTGTCCATCTTCCCTTTTGGGATGATCGGTTAAAAGCGCCAGATTGTGTTCCCGGCCCCGTAAAAGCGCTCTCTCGCCCATGTCCCGGTGCGGGTGCGGTGCGAAAATACTGAAGAATTTACTTTCAATCCCACGTTGCCCTGATTTAATTTGCATTAAATTGCATCGCGAATTCACTACAGGGTTTGCGCCCACGCAATCAAGTCCACCAATCGAAAACCACAAGTCCATGAAAAGTACCGCAACCCACAAATTGCTTATTGCCATCTCAGTCACTGCCGCATCGTTCATGAGCACCCAAGCTGCTGTCCAATTAGCTGTCAACGGAGACTTTGAAACTGGAGACACCACCGGCTGGGCGTCTTTTCCTACCGCTAACTCGACCTTCACTGTCACGACACCCGGGGCTTCAGGTAGCTTCGCTGGCACCATTTCGAATCTGACGTCGGGGTCTGCGGCAGTCATCAAGCAAGCCAATCTTGGCGCGGGGATGCTCACTCCGGGTATGGAGATTACGATCATGTTTGATTTTCTTGAAAATAGCGGACCGGGAGGCGTGGTCTTCGCCGAACTATTCTCCGAAATTGCTGGCGGGGGAGTAAGTAAACAAGAGATCTTGGGGGGCGCTCCGCTTTTCGGATCAGCTATTTTTTCCCCCCGCTCATTCACGACGACCCTTGGATCGGATGTTAGCGGAGGCGTCACTTTGCAATTCGCATTTGCTACCGGAGCATTCGAAGGAAGCACGTCGGGTGGAACAGTCGATAACGTATCGATCACAGTGATTCCAGAGCCTGCTTCAGGCGCACTGATTGGCCTTGCGGGGCTCGTCCTGGTGACCCGTCGTCGTCGCCAAGCCTGATCGCTCGACCATTCCCAGACCGGGGCTTTTCGCCCCGGTCTTTTTTTTGCCTCCTGAGTCAAAGTTTTCCCTCATCGGGGCTGGAAATCCAAATCCAAATCCTGATCGGATTGGGCGCGCGTTTCCGGCATTCGTTGATGGAGAGGAAAATAGGCACCACGAATCTCACGAATTTCACGAATTTCAAATCACCCACACCGACGATTGACATCACCCTGTCGGTGATTGAATGAGAACCGCAACTCTCTCATGTTCAAGGTGTTCCGTATTTCTTGATTCACCATCTCCCCATTTAGGTTTCGTTACCCTGAAATCCCATGAAAGCCGGAAATTGCAAAAAGGAGATCCATTGGTTGCATTTAATTGCAAAAAATTGATTTTAGGGATTGACGCCGATCGGTTATTGAGAAACCGTCCGTGTGCATTGAATTGCATAAAAACAGACCCCTAAAAACAACACAGAAAAAATCCATCATGAAAAAACTACTTTTAGTCACACTCAGCATGCTCGGATGCCTTGCGCTTCCAGTAAGCGCCGCAATCCTGATTCCAAATGGCAACTTCGAATCTGGCTCCACCGGTTGGGTCCGGGTGGATGGTAGCGGCGAAGGGCCTGCCGTGACCTCCGCAACGGGTGGCAACACGGGCGGTTACGGCTCGGTCACCCCCAATGGCGGCTGGGGCATCCTCGTCAGCCCGACTGTAGCTGGCGGCGCCGGTGGCGGTGTCCCGATCGTAGACCTCGGCCTGACAGCGGGCGCTGCGGTGACCTTCACTTACGACTCGAAGAACATCACCGGCGCGGGTCCGGTCGGTGGCTTCAAGTGGGAAGCATGGGGCGGTAACGTCGCACGAGGCAACACCGGGGATAGGTTTCCAACCCTCATCGGCAATGGAACCACATGGGAAACTTACACTTATGAATGGACCCTCCCCGCAGGCACCGACAAGCTAATCTTTGTTCCGCTGTGGGCGGGTGGCGCGAACGCGAGCACCGTCGGCTTTGACAATATCGGTGTGGTTGGGATTCCGGAACCGTCGGGCTTTGCCCTCAGCCTGATTGCATTGGGTTTGGTCGCAGGGCGCCGTCGCCGCTGAGCAAATCCCTAGATTGATGATTCAAAGGCTCGCCACCGCAAGGTTGCGGGCCTTTTTTTATTTGGAAGATGTGCGCACAATCAGCGCTTAAACCCGCATCGAGCGCCCGTGGCCGCTGGGGATGGTTCACCGAGGCGCGTCTGCCCACGCTGGTGATGAAAGAATGAGCTAGGTGGTCGTCTACTGAGTTTACCGTCAAAACAAACCGAGTCCATTGAAACAAAAACCCAAAAATCCCCGGTCGCCAGAATCAACCGGCACCGGCAGTCGGAAGACCGTTTCGGAAGAGCCCCGCCCTACCCGCCGCAGTGGATGGTTGATGCGTCTGGCCGCCGCCACCTTGATTCCGATCTTCTTCTTAGGGCTCCTGGAGCTCGGCCTGCGTCTGGCCGGTTACGGCTATCCGACCCGTCTGTTCCTACCCGCCAAGATCGGCGGCGAGGATTTTCTGGTCCCTAACGAAAAATTCACCCATCGCTTTTTCCCCCCCGGGCTGGCCCGCGCGCCGCTGTCCACGGCCGTCATGCCCGTGCGCAAACCGGCCAAATCCCAGCGGATTTTCCTGATGGGCGAGTCCGCCGCCTACGGCGATCCGGACTCCTCATTTGGAGTGGGCCGCTATCTTGAGGTGTTGCTCGAGCAACGCTATCCCGACCACGATTTCGAGGTCATCTGCGTGGCCATCACGGCGATCAACTCTCACGTCATCCTGCCCATCGCACGCGAATGTGCCAGACTCGATGGCGACATGTGGGTCGTTTACATGGGCAACAACGAAATGGTCGGCCCATATGGCGCAAGCACGGTGTTTGGCAACAGAGCGCCCGCTCTGGGATTTGTCCGGATCGCTCTCGCGCTCAAGAAAACCAGGCTCGGCCAACTCATGGACCAGCTGGTCACGAGCATGCGCGGCGGCTCTCAGGCACCCGAGTCATGGGCGGGCATCGACATGTTTCGCAAGAACCCGCTGCAGCATGACGATCCGCTGCGCCTCCGGGCCTACGAAAATTTCAAAGCCAATCTGGCTGACATTCTGAATGTCGCGAACCAAGCGGGCGTCCCGGTGGTTCTCAGCACCGTGGCATCCAATCTGAGGGACTGCTCGCCATTCCTCTCCATGCACCGGACGGACCTCGCTGCGGCAGATCTCGCGGAATGGCAACGCAACTTCGACCAAGGGCATGCCTTGGAGAAAAGCGGATCTCCGCAGGCGGCCCTCGATGTTTATCAAAAGGCCGCCGCCATCGACTCCGGGTTTGCCGAACTCCACTTCCGCATCGGAACCTGCCAACTCGCCCTCGATGACCGGGCGGGCGCGTCCTCATCCTTCGAGCGGGCCAGAGATCACGACGCATTGGCGGTGCGGGCAGACAGACGCATCAACCGCATCATCACGGATGCCATGGAAAAGAACGCGGTCTCCGGTCTGGATGCGGTCACCGCGCTAGCCAGCCACACGTCCGATGGCATCCCGGGCAAGGAGCACTTCTACGAACATGTGCATCTCACGATGGCCGGAAATTATCTTCTCGCCTGCGCCCTCGCCGGAAAAGTGGCCGAACGGCTGCCGGCTGGCATCACTGCCACCGGCAGCGAAGGGACTTTCGAGGCCGAGCTCGAGGCCTGCAACCGGGGTCTTGCGGTCACCCTCTGGGATCAGAAGCGGGTCTGGGAAATCGCGCTTGGAAGGATTTCAGTGGCCCCGTTCACTTCCCAATCCAGCCACCCGCAGAATCGGCGATACTGCCAGGAGCGCATCAAGGAAGTGGATTTCAAAACCACGGCGATGACACCGGTCAGGGACCGCCGGATGTATGAAACGGCGTTGGAGCAAAACCCCGGCGACACGCAGATGAGGTGGAATTACGCCCAGTTCTTGGAGCGAGCCGGCAAGCTTGCGGAAGCTGCCGATCAGGGGGTATTGATTTGCGAGCGTCTTCCCCACTCAGCCTGGACTCACTACTTCACCGGCTCCGTCATGGCCCGCCAGGGAGAAATAGCCGAGGCCGCCGATTATTTGCAACGCGCCATCCGCATCAACCCGGAGCTTTCTCATGCGCGCCTCGAGCTGGATGAAATTAGGCGGAAATATCCCACCGCACTCACATCTGTAAAATAATGCAAATATGTGCAATTTTTAGTTGCGGTGGCAGTGCTTCCACCTAGTTTTAACACGTAATAGAGTCCTTTGATTTGCGGAAACGACAAAATTCACAATCGCGGGTTAAACCGATCGCGTTCGAAATCAGGTTCTGCTATCCCTTCGCACTCAATCATCCGAAACCCATGAAAAGCAACATCCCTTCAAGTTCCAACCGCTTGCGCGGATTCACCCTGGTGGAGCTTCTGGTCACAATCACCATTATCCTCACGCTTGCCGTACTCGTGACGGTCGGAGTGCAGAAGTTGCGGTCCAGTGCCTATGCCGTGACGGCGCTCAAGCGGATTGGCGGATATGCCCAGGCCAACGCGCTGTATGCGGTGGATCACAATGGCAAGTATGTCCCGGCATACTCGTTTGATGAAGAAGCGGCACCCGGCATCCCGTGGCACTACAATCCCACCTTTCTGGAAGCGTTGATCGGTGAAACTCTATCGGTGGAGGAAGCCGAAGAATTCGAAGGAGTCGACGGGCTGCCTGAGGGCATTCTCGATCCGTTGGTGGTGCGGGCCAAGAAGAAAGACTGGAGCCGCATTTCAGCCAGCTTCGCCTACAACAATGAAAACGTGCCCGGCGGCGGTTGGGGGCAGCCAGGAACCTCCCGCGCCCACACCACCATCAGCGTCAAGAACCCGAGCGAGGCGTTCGCGTTCATTTCCGCCACCGATTGGATCGCCAACTACAGTGGACGTTTCCTCTGGAAAAGATCACCCGTCGAAGGCAAGACCGCCGACAGCAAAATCGCTTACCGCCACGGTGGCAAGGCGGTGGTTGCGTTCTACGATGGGCACACTGAGATGATTTCCATCAACGAGATGAGGGCGCTCGACAGACTCGGTGGAATCAACAATGTTTTCTGGGGTGGCGATAAGAGAAGCCGTTAAACGCCGGCTTTCAAAACATGCGGTCAAACTCGCGGCCGTCCTTCGCCTTCCGCCAATAGGTCTTCCCGGTGGGATCTTTTTTCAGTCGCAGCAGGTCTTTGCCCAATAGGCGAAGCAGAAGCCCCATGGGCGTCACAAGCGCGAGGAAGAAAAGGGTCAAAAGCACCTTGCCGATGACTTGTCCGATCTTGAAGCTGATGGTCATCCCTCCGCGGTAAAACCCACGGAACCCGTGCGGGCGGATCGATGCGGCGACGATGGTGGCGAGAGCCACGCCGCAGGCGAGTAGGCAAACCACGCCGGGCAGCGCGCCCTTGCGCCACATCAGCCCGAGGACGCCGTTCGCCGCCACTCCGATCACGGCGGTGAACTTGATCCATTCCAACGGTTTTTCTGATAGTCGCAACATGCTTTTGTTAGTCCGGGACGGGGTGGAAGGAGGGTTTCACCCCGGCGTGTGGTTGGGCGGCGCGCTCAAGCAGGAAATTTCCAATCGCGAGGTAGTCCATCTCGGTATTGACGAAGCAGCGATAAGCATCATCCGGAGTGCAGACGACCGGCTCGCCGCGCACGTTGAACGAGGTGTTCATCAACACCGGGCAGCCGGTCTTCGCCTCGAAGCGCTTCAGCAGCGCATGAAATACCGGGTTTTGATCCGCGGTGACTGTCTGGACACGGGCTGAATCATCGACGTGGGTGATCGCCGGCAGGCGCGAGCGGAGCTGCTTGAGCCGATCAAATCCGGATGCGGCAGTCGGAGTTTCCAAGCGTTGGTCCGGATGAACCGGGGCCACGAAAAGCATGTAGGGCGACTCCTCACCGAGCTCGAAAAATTCCGCGGCACGCTCGCGCAGGACGGCCGGCGCAAAAGGGCGGAACGATTCCCGGAACTTCACTTTAAGATTCAGCACCGACTGCATTTGCGGCGAGCGCGGGTCTCCAAGGATCGAGCGATGGCCGAGCGCGCGCGGACCAAACTCCATGCGCCCCTGCACCCAGCCGACGATCTTCTGACCCGCCAGCAAATCCGCCACCTCATCCAGCAAAACCTCCTTGTCCAACTTACGGTAAACTGCCTGATGCGCGCTCAGCACCGCTTCAATTTCATCATCCGCAAACTCCGGCCCGAGAAAGGCACCGCGCATCGAATCCGGTTGGACGATCACGCGCGCTTGCGGATGCTCCTTGTGCATGTGCCAGACCGCCAACGCGGCACCGAGCGCGCCGCCCGCATCGCCGGCGGCGGGCTGGATCCAGATACGCTCGAAAATTTTCTCACGCAGAATTTTTCCATTGGCCACGCAGTTGAGCGCCACGCCGCCGGCCATGCACAGGTTTTTCATTCCCGTTTCATCGCGTGCGTGCCGGGCGAGTTTCAGCATGATTTCCTCGGTCACTGTTTGAATCGACCGGGCCACGTCCATGTGCCGTTGCTCGACCGGGGTCTCCGGCCGGCGGGACGGGCCGCCGAAAAGCCGGTCAAACTTCGCGTTTGTCATGCGCAGGCCGCGCAGGAAATGAAAGTATTCGAGGTTCAGATGCAGGGAGCCATCGTCCTTCACATCGACCAGATGATCGTAGATCACATTCACGAATCTCGGTTCGCCATACGGTGCGAGACCCATCAGTTTGTATTCGCCGGAATTGATCCTGAAGCCGCAATAGGCGGTGAAGGCCGAGTATAACAAACCGAGCGAGTGCGGAAATCTCAACTCTTTGAGAATCTCAATTTCATGGCCCCGTCCGTGGCCTAGGGTCGTGGTCGCCCATTCGCCCACCCCATCCACGGTCAGCACCGCCGCCTCTTCAAAGGGCGATGGGAAAAAGGCGCTCGCGGCATGTGCCTGGTGATGCTCGGTGAACAGCACCGGAGCCTCGGGCCGCAAGCCGGGGATCTCGTAGCGAAGGGTGTAGGGAAGGTTGAGCTTTTCCCCCAGCCACCCCGGAAGCGCACGCGGGAAGGTTAACCATCCGCCCGGCGCCACCGCAAGATAGGACTCCAGCATCCGCGTGAATTTGATGATCGGCTTGTCATAAAAGACCACCGCATTTAGCTCCGCCTCGGTAAGGCCAGCCTGTTTCAAACAGAATGCGACGGCATTCCGCGGAAAACGTTCGTCATTTTTCCTCCGGCTGAAGCGCTCTTCCTGTGCGGCGGCGACGATGTGGCCATCACTCAGAAGCGCCGCCGCCGAGTCATGGTAATACGCTGAAATGCCAAGAATGTGACGCACGCGGGATGGCTTATAAAAATGGATACATCAGAGGCGCGAGCACCGAACCACCCGTGAACACGATCACTGACGCCAATAGCAGCAAGATCGCCACCAGTGGCAACAGCCACCACTTCTTTTCTTCACGCAAAAATAGAAAAAATTCTTTGAATAGTTGCCACATGGTCAGCGAAAATCAATGGTGAGGTTACGGGATATTCAAAGGTCTTGAAAAGTGAGACAAATAGGTTCACGAAGAAAGAACCATTGGATTCCTCGCGGATAAACTTTGAAACCTCCGCGATGTGAAACAATTCAACATCACGAGTCTAGTCAGAACGATCATCCTGTCAAAATTTTTCCAGCGGCTGATCCACTCACCCCAAGCACCCCGCCGCATGCTCGCGGCAGCCCATCCGGCACGGCACCCACTGACAGATTCGTAAGACGAGGAATAATTTCCGCTGATTTTTCCCTTGCACCAAAGCTGTGAGCTTTTATTTTGCATGAAATTGCAAATAATTTTGACGATTCATTTCATGATCATTGCAATTGTATCAAAACCAAAACCCATGATGAAATCAAACCAACAAAAGCTGCTGTTTTGCCTACTGCTTTCCGCATCCGTCAGCGTCCATGCCGCGCCCGTGTTGTTCCCCAACGGGAATTTCGAAATCGAGTTCCTGGATGCCTGGGACGGAGTTACCGACCCCGGCGGATCGGCTTTCTTCGATGGTGAATCGACAGGTGGAAATCCAGGCGGCTACGGGATCATTGATCACGACGAACAAGCCACCGGGTTTGGGATTCTGGTCTCGAATTCCAACATCCCCATTCCCATCGCTTCGATCGGAGCGGGCCTGCAGGTTGGACGCACCTACACTTTCAGTCAGGATATGATCATCCTGCCCGGCTTATTCTCCGGACTACCCGGAACCAATATCGGCGGATTCAAGGTCGATTTCTACTCCGGGACGAACCAGATTGGCAGCACGGGCGACATCTATCCCACGCCGGTTGGAGACGGTGACGCATGGGCGACCTACACCTACGATATGACCATCCCCACGGGGACCGATGGCATCAAAGCGGTGCTGCTATGGGGGCAGGGCTCGGTGATTGGCTTCGACAACGTCCAAGTCGATGACGCGCCTATTCCCGCGCCAAGCTCGATTCCTAACGGTGACTTCGAAACCGCAGCAGGGGATTCCTGGGGCCAAAACGACAACGACGGAGCGTTCGATATCACTTTTCCTGCCACTGGAGGAAACCCAGACGGATACGCCAGGCTTGAGGATGTTTCCAGTTCCGGGGGATTGGCATTCTTGGTTTCAAACAGCGACGCGCTCATGCCTTTGTCGGAACTCGGGCTCGCTCCCGGACAGAGCTACAAATTCAGCCAAGACATGATTGTCTTCTCCGGACCGAATCTGGGCGCGCTCAAAGTCGATTTTTTCAATGGGGATGCGCAAATCAGTTCGACTGGCGACCAAACGCCCACCTTGATCGGTACGGGATCCACTTGGGAAACCTATGATTTCGAGGTTGCCGTTCCGATCAATGCCACGGGCATCAAGGTGGTTGTCGTAGCGGGCGCTGGCTCCGATGTCGGCTTCGATGATATCACCTACGATCCGACACCACTTGTTGTAGGCCCTATCACCGAAATCCCAAATGGTGACTTCGAAGCCGGCGGGGACAAATGGTTCTCCGACTTCGGGTTTGGAGGTACTTTTGTTTTTTCCTTTCCAACTTCCGGCGGCAACTTGGGAGGATACGGAGTGATCGACCACTCGGCACCCAACACCGTATTTGGGGTTCTGGTCTCAAATACCAATGCAGTCATTCCCCTGTCAGGACTGGGCCTCACTCCCGGGAAGGCATACACCTTCAGCCAGGACATGAAGATCTTTTCCGGAAGCAACATCGGCGGTCTGAAAGTCGATTTTTACAATGCTGGCACCTTTATCGGCGATACCGGCGATTTGCGGCTTCCCGTGATCTCTCCCGGGACTCAATGGCAAACCTACAACTATACTGTATCGATTCCCGCGGGAGCAGACGGCCTCAAGGTGGTTTGCTTGTGGGGGATTGGCTCAGTGGTCGGATTTGACAACATCACCTTCAGCACCACTCCGATCGTGGTTCCTCCCATTTCCAACCCGGGCTTCGAACTCGGCGGTGCTGGCTGGTCGTTCTTTCAGGATAACACAGGCTCCTCATTTACCGCCACGGGTGGAAATCCCAATGGCCATGCCCGCATGGTCAACGGCGGGTCAGGTTATGGAGTCCTGGTTGCCAACGGCAATACGACCATTCCACTGACCACGCTGGGAATCAGCGTCGGTGATACCGTCACCTTCAGGCAGGACATGAAGATTTTCAACGGATCCAATATCGGAAAATTCAAGGTGGAGTATTACAACAGTGTCGGAGGAAAAATCAGCGAACTCGAAAAACTCACCCCCCTGATCGGCGATGGATCCACTTGGGAGACTTACACCTACGACTTCCTGATCCCTGCCGGAACCATTGGCGTCAAAATCGTTCTAGTGGCCGGCATTGGCTCGGAGGTTGGCTATGACAATATCGGCCTAGCTGCCCCGCCAGCAGAGGATTTCGCGTCCTGGATCAGCGGATTCCCCGCAGTCGGCAGCCTCACTGGCTTTAACGATGATGCCGATCATGACGGCATCGCAAATGGTCTGGAAAATTTCTTTGGCACCGACCCGGGCGTATTTTCCAAGGGATTGGTGGTGGCTTCTGTCACGAGCAGCACCCTTGTCTTCACCCACCCGCAGAACGCAAGTGCGGCATCCGACATTTCCGCTCCGGACTACCGCTGGTCAACCGACCTGCAAACATTCCACGCCAATGGCGCGTCAAACGACGGTGGAATCACGACGGTGAATTTCTCCGTCAACACCAACATACCAAGTTTGGGTATCACCACCGTGACCGCAACCATCACGGGAACTGTGATTCCGCAGGAACTCTTCGTAAAAGTGGGTGTGAGCCAGAATCCCTGACGAAATTACACTTCATCCGAGTATCCTGACTCAATAACCTGAGTTTCGTGTTCGTCCATGTCCGCTGCGCCACCCCTGTGGTTTCGGTTTTCCATTCTGGGATCACATGGGCAGCAGCAGAGCGAAATCCTCCGCGCCTCGAATTCCGTCCTCAATTCGAGGCGCCTGTCTCAGGGGAGCTGTGGCCTGCTCCGCCATTGGAATTTGACCTTGATTGCGCCCGTCCGGCGGGCGCATGATACGTCAGTTGCATTAGTTTGAACCCGTTGAACCAACCGCAATACAGAACCATGAAATCGATCCTTCCATGCTCCCTTCCCAGCCGCATTCCGCCGTTTTTTTCCGCAGCCATGGTGCTGGCCCTCGTCGGCTTCGGCAATGTGGCGGAAGCTGTTTCCATCCGCTTTCTACCGATCAATGGAGAGGTGTCGGCACGCAAGTTCGGGCTGCAGGATGGCAAGGGGCTGACCGAGCTGAATGATCTCAATCCGAAAAAACGCTCCAAAGCCTATACTTGCTCGCCCGGCGATGTGCCTGCGACTCTTGTGGCGCTCGACCGCGAGCGGCCTGGTGGCAATCCCCTGAGTGTGGAAATTGTCCTGCCTGCCGGGATGGAGTCGCCGCTGGTATTGATTTTCGCCGATACGGAACACCGGTCCGGGGTAAGAGTTCTCGTGCTCGAAGATGCCAGCACCCGCTTTCCGTGGGGATCCCTGCGCTTCGTCAACGCGGCGCAAAAGCCGCTTATGATCCGTTGCGACAAGGACACCGTCGCCATCGCTGAATCGCCCGCCAGCATCGATTTGCAACCCGGCGGCGAGGCCCGCAACATCGGCGTGCAACTTTTTTCCGAGCAGGAGCCTGACGCGATTCTCTACTCCGCAGTGTGGGAACATGATCCCAACCTGAGAAAGTTGATCTTCATCCTGTCCGCAGGGGATCCTGCCTCCAAAGAACTCAACCTTGAAATCATTCCTCAGGACAAGCGGGCGAAAGACTGACCTGTGCGGGTGGTGCTTTGCGCGGCCCGCAAGAAAAAAGGCCACCTGATCCAGAGATCAGGTGGCCTTGAATAAATTCAAATCCCAGTCGGGTTATGGAAGCTCGCCGACTTTGTAGAACTTGGCAGGGATCGAGATGGTGTCATACACGGACTTGGTTGTGTTGTTGCCGGAGATCACGCCACCGAAGTTTGTCCAATCGACGAGGTTCGGAGCGGATTGCACTTGATAGCTCTGACCGGTTGTCGACGGCCAGCTGATTTCCACGGCAGGGGTCGCAGTGGCGGCAAGCACAGTGGGTGTGCCGAAGCCTGCAGATTTGAGCGAGACATCGTCAATGAGGACTTCTCCCAAACCACCCGCCACGGCACCGGTCACACCCAGGATCTGGATGAGGGCCGTCGTCGCGCCAGCTGGTGCAATCAAGCCGTTCTGGGTCACTTCCACCCAATTACCAGTGACTGGGCGCAGGAAATTCACAAAACCTCCATCGCCCTTGATGGCGCCAGTGTCATCAAGGAAGGAAATCTTGAACCGTTGCTCATAAGTGATACCGCTGCTGATTTGCTTGACCCAGAGCGAGAAGTTGTAGGAATTCCCTGGAATGACCGCACCTGCGCCGGGATTCAAGAAATCCGCATCTTTTGTGTTCTGCTGGACTTCGCTGCCATTGGGCGCTGCATCCGAATTGAGGACTTTGAGCTGCATGCACGGGTCGTCGACGCCGGTGCGGCCGCCAGTGGCGAGTCGAAATGCCAGTTGACTCTGAACTGCGATCCAGCCGTCGGCATCTTCAGCGAACAAGCCTTCCACGGAGAAGTCACCGTTATAAATCGTCTCTGAAACCGCTGGAACACTCTCCAAAACTCGATAGAAAGGCGATGGGGTGATATCGAAGAGCGCGCTCACGGCATTGCCGACGAACGCCGAACCGAGATTGGTCCAATTCGAGTTATCAGTGGATTGTTGCGGTTGATACAGGTTGGTTTGACTGCCGGCGGTCCAGCTCACGGAAGTGACTTGGGCGATGGTGGCTTGGAGCGGGCCGGATGGAGCGGGCTGCACGATAAAGATATTGTCGAAGGCCACTTTGGAATTGAAGCCCCACACGAACTCGAACCTGGCTTGCGCGGGTGAAGCAGGAACCGTGAATGTCTTGGTGTAAGTTTCCCAAGTGCTGCCGCTACCGATCCTGAGAGGGCGTTCTTCGCCAGGGGGAGGGGCTGTGTAACCGGCCCCTCCAACCAGTTGGATACCTCCGGTGGTGGTGCCTTCAAGAATTTGCATGTCCCATTGCACGGTGAAGGTGTCTCCCGGGACCAATCCCAGCGAAGCGAATGTTTTTTCCGCACCGTCGAAGGCCTGAATAGCGGCAAAGTTATCCGTCGTGGTCGCATCGATCACCGCATGTCCACCCGGGTTGCCACCGCTACTTGGATACGAGATCGCTGGTCCTACGGTAAATTCGTTCCAGTCAACTCCGAGGGCGATTTCGAAATCACCGTTCGGGATCTGGTCGGGGACGAATGGCGGTGGTGTCACAGGCGTGTTGTCCACACCGACGTTATCAAAGCCGACAGTGCTGGTGTTCGCACCACCCGCCCACAGCGGGACAAAGATCAGTTTCTCGGTGCCTGCGGGAATCGTCCATGTGTAGGTGTAAGTTTCCCATGTGGTTCCATTGCCGATGAGGGTTGGAAACCTCTCCCCGGTGTCGCCTTTAATGGCGTTGCCGCCCCAAGCTTCCCATTTGAAGCCACCGACCGGGCCGGGGCCGGTGATGTTCTTCGAGTCGTAAGTGAAGGTTACTGTGGTACCCGCTGTCAGACCGAGGTCTGCGAGCGGGACACCGCCACCGGCGTTGCCAGCTACCGTCGGACTGACTAGGATGCCCCAGCCGCCGTTGGGGGTGACCGAACCGTAGCCGCCCGGATTGCCACCCGCTGCGAAGGTCACGGCAGGGCCTTGGCCGCTACCATCCACCCGGAGCCAACCGGTGGAGCCAGCATCGAAGTTGCCATTTGGAATCAGGATCTCGACCGCATGGACGCCGGTTGATGCGCCCAGCAGGGCGCATAGGGTTAATTTTCGGATAAAGGATTTCATGGTTTTTGTCGTTTGTTTTTCGGTTGGTTTTTGGAATTCAGGCAACGCCAAGGGGACAAGGCATGGATTCCAAACGGGAGCGATTTTCCGGGGTTTTTGGTGCATTCCTTTTCAGAAATTGCATCAAGTTGAATCGCTTTTTTAATCGAATCCGGGAGGAGTGCAATACAAATTTTGCATTAAATTGCATCAGGCGGTCGGAATTCAGAAATCAGAGGCGTCCGCCAACATCGATGAAGGCACTCAAAGAATCACGAAACAGAGTGATCCGCTGAACGACCGTGCGCAGGCCTCGATCGTGGGGAGGTCATGGGATTCGGCTTCTTGGGGCGTATTTACAATCCATTTCACAAATGCATTAAATTGCATAAAAAGATGGACAGTGCCGAAGGATGGGGCATAGTTCGACTGGAGATGGGCGCTCGAGAAATTTCAAGTCGCATTCGAACCCCTTTTTCCTGTTTAAAGACGCTCCTGATGGCAGTTGTATCGTTTTCTGCGAGACGGCTCCAATAGGCCCTTCCCAAACCCACCTGAATTGCCGTGAATGCCTTCACTCAAAAACGACCCGTAAACCGAGGCTTCGCCCTTGTTGTCACGCTTAGCCTGATGATTCTGCTGACGGTCATCGCCGTGGGCCTGCTCTCGTTGAGTGCGATTTCCCTGCGTTCTTCGGCCAACGGCGAGGCGAATGCCCGGGCCTACGCCAACGCCCGCTTGGCAGTCATGTTCGCCATCGGAGAACTCCAGAAACAGGCCGGGGACGACCGGCGGATCACGGCGAATGCATCGATCCTCTCCGAGTCCGCACCTCAGGCGAACCTGACGGGCGTTTGGTCATCGTGGTCGCTCGATGCGGCGGCCCAGCCGGATCGGGATGTGCCCGGGTCGATTTACGAAGAGCAAAAGACCGAGCTTTTTCGTTCTTGGCTGGTTTCCTCGCCAAACTTCAAGTCCCTTCAGAATCGGGATTGGGCGAAGACCGCGCCCCCCGTGGATGATCCCAACTGGATTTCACTATTTTCCCTTGCGGGAAATGGTTTCGATTTGACCGCGCAATCCGTAGCCGTGCCCTCGGGCGCGATGGCATGGGCGGTTTCTCAGGAAAACACCAAGGCGAAAATCAATGTCGGCGGCCCTGAAACCGAAGCCGCCACCAACGTGGCACTGCAAGTCCAGAGCCGCCCGTCACTCGCTCTTTCCGATACCCTCACGCAGCCGACCAAGGAATGGAATCTCCGTGCGAGCCGGCTGCTTTCATTCAATCAAGTCACCTTGGATCCAGATCTTTCCGCCGGAGATTCTGCCGTGGCGGCGCGGGCCGGCGTCAGCCACACGGTGCATTCCCAAGGTCTGATGACCGATGCCGTAAAAGGCGGCCTCAAGACCGATCTAAGTCTCGGCTTTGAAATGAGCGACGCGGATTTTGCCAAGCCAAAATGGGACGAGGTTCCAAACCCATTCCGGACGCCGCGGACCCCCAACGGGTTTTCCTCGCCCAATTCCTACGAGGGCCAGCAAGGGCTGTTCCTCCCGCTTAAGGAAAATCCGATCGCCTCCTCGATTATCAAATACGACGTGGCATCCGTCTCCTTCCGCTTTTATGCCGCCGCGGTTCCCACCTTCGACCACCTTCGCTCGTTTTACCGGATTCCTCAGCATCTCTATGGTGGTGGCTTGCCAGTCGTGGCGGAACGCGGAGCCGATCACGTGGCCGCAGCGTCCTCTCCCGCCTTAGGCAACACCTACTTTCCGCCCTACGATTCGGTGCCAGGAGACAAATCCTCGCTTTCTATCCGCCCGGTGCTCAACCGCATGATTTATCTCCTCAGCATGAATCTGGACGGCCAGGACCAAGTGCAGCTTGTCATCACGCCGGTCATCTCCCTGTGGAATCCCTACAACACCCGCCTTGAGATCGAGGGGGCCGTCGCCTACCCATGGATGGACCTGCCATTCCAGCTCATTTGGGACCGCAAAACCCCGGGCCAAGCGGTGGTCACCGAACCCATCGGGATGGCGGATGCAGTCGGCAAACAATTTGAAAGCCGCGGCCAAAGCCGCCAGGTGGATCCCTATTTTTTCTGTGAAATGACCGCCAATGGTGATGGCGACACCTCGAAGCCCATCCAGTTTGAGCCGGGTGAAGTCCGGGTCTTTTACCCCGCATCCCCCTTGCCTATCAACTTCATCCGGAAGGGGAGCAATGCCCAAAGAACCGTGCGCATGCGCCCGGCTGAAAATCTCGCCGGCGTGAACCGCAGAGGTGGCTTCCAGATTTCCATGCAACAGGCGGACGGTCTGGCGAACCACGGCTTGGCGAAATACCAAGTCCAAAAGACCGATGAAATCCGGGTCGCGCTCAAGGACATTTCCAAACAATCCGCAGACAGAGGGAGATATCATTACTTCGTCACGTTGGAAGATGCCGCACGCATCAATGATCCGGCGGACTCCACCCGCGGGCAGTCCGTCACCGATGTTCAGATCCTGAATTTCATCTCGCAGGAAACCATCGTCGCATCGCCATGGCGGACGTATGACGAACTCAAGACCGGCACCCCCATTCCCTTCGGCGTGCTTGAAACCTATCACCGCACCGCCAACTCCAGCATCGGGGGAGCGGCTGTGGCCGATTTGATTTACACCACCAACCCGCGCCAAGCCGCGATCAACCACCAGCTTGCCAATGGCAGCTTCAAAGTGGCCCCACATTTTCAATCGACGCTGCGGTCGACGGGCTCCTTCGACGATGCGATCCAGACGACTTTTGACGGCAGAAAGTCGTTTTGGGGACCGTCCCACCGCTCGACCGGCAAATCCCAACTGCCGTTTTTCGAGATTCCCCGGCAACCTCTGCTCTCGCTCGCCGCCCTTCAGCACGCGGACTTGTCCTCCTCCACCTACGCCCCGGCGAACCAGTTTGGAAACAGTTGGGCATCGGCCTATCTGAAGCGTGACAAAACCGCGTTGCTCAAGTCGGGTTCCGCGCAATCGCCTGAAGTTCCGATCTACGACAGCGTGTATCTTGCCAACGAAGCGCTCTGGGACTCCTGCTTTTTCAGCGGTGCCGCGCCGCGCATGCAGCCGGCCACCAGCGGCAAGCCCTCGAATGCATGGGACAGCCCGATCGCGAGTGCCGAAAAACCCCTCGATCAAGTCGTGAAGGATTTCGTCGCGGACCCTTCGGCGAATCCGCTGGCTAACAGCCGCATGCGCCTGCTCCGCGGTGGGCTTTCCGATGATGATCTCGTCGATCGCCTGCTCGATCCCGCCGGTTGTGCGCGAATTGCCGCGCACCTCTCGGTGGATGGCGCTTTCAATATCAACTCAACCGATGTTGAGGCCTGGGTGGCGCTGCTCTCCAGCCTGCGCGGCGAGAGTTTTCAAGTCGAGGGCGGGGCCCCGCCGCCCACCGATCGCACTGCGGTGCCGCGTTTCCGTTACCCCACCGGCATTGCGAACGACAATTGGAATGGTTTCCGCGCTCTTGACGACACCCAAGTCCGGACTCTCGCTGAAAATCTGGTGGATGAAATCCGCAAGCGCGGCCCCTTTCTTTCCCTCGCCGAGTTCGTCAACCGACGCGTCGAAGACAGCGATCTCGGCCGCAGCGGAGCCATCCAATCCGCCATCGACGCCAGCAATTTCAATGAGCAGGCGAAACAGTTGCGCTTCAACCTGGATCAATACCCCAGTGAGAGTCAGAGCAACATCATCGCGGACACCGGCGTCGGGATTCCCGGCTACCTGACTCAGGCGGATGTTTTACAATCGCTCGCCCCGGTCATCACCTGCCGCTCGGACACGTTCACCGTTCGCGGCTACGGTGAGGCGAGGGACGCCGGTGGAAGGGTCATTGCCCGCAGTTGGTGTGAGGCCGTCGTCCAGCGCATGCCGGATTTCGTCGATCGCACGAACGCCGCTGATACCGCAATCGCCTCCCTCCTGCCCGTCAATCAAACCTTCGGACGCCGCTTTGAAATCATCTCATTCCGCCGTCTTCCAAGCACCGAGATCTTCCCAAGCACTTGAATCCAACCCGTTTCAAATCCATGTCCGCTAACCGTCAAATACCGTTTACCGCGATCATTCTTCTTATGCTCGCGGTGCTTGCCCCATTGCACGCACTTCCTATCAAGTTCTTGCCATGGGATGATGCCATCGCCGCCCGCAAGATTGGCTTTAGCGATGGCAAGGACGTCGCAGAGATTCAAAATCTCCACCCGGACAAACGCACGCGAACTCTTGTCTGGGCGGGTGGCGAAATCCCGCCGGTGTTGGTGGCTCTGGACCGCACCAGCCCCGATGGCAAACCCGTCACCGTGCCGGTCCGGATCCGTCCCGGAATGAAATCGCCGCTGGTTTTAATCCTGCCTGATCCCGCCGCTCCCAGCGGCCTCCGTTGTTATGTGCTTGAGGATCATTCGGAAAGTTTCGGTTGGGGCACGCTCCGCTTCATCAACGCCACCGGCCAGGAATTGTTGGTTAGAAACGATCAGCAAATCAAAGCCCTGCCGCAATCATGGCAGCCGCTTGATATCCAGCCCGGCGGTAGCAAGCGCAACATTGCGATCCAGATGGCTGCCAAAACCGATCTGAACACCATCCTCTTCTCCTCCGTCTGGGAGCATGATCCGGACATCCGCAAATTGATCATCGTGGTGCCCGGCACCGAGGCCCAGAGCGCAGGTGTGGATCTCAAGATCATCCCGGAAGACCGTCGTGCCGCCGCACCCGTAACACCTCCAACTTCCGTCCAAACTCCATAACGGTGAGCTCGCTCATCAAGCGAATGTTTCATGCGCTGGGCCTCATCGCCTTGGCGCTGCCTGCCGTCGCACAGGAACTTCCCGGGCGGACCTTGGTCTGGTCCGATGAGTTTACCCAGGCTGAGAATTCCCCGCCCGACTCCGGCAAGTGGGGCTATGACATCGGCGGCTCGGGGTGGGGAAACAACGAACTGCAATATTACACCAACCGCACCCAGAATGCCCGGATCGAGAACGGGCAACTCGTCATCGAGGCGCGCACCGAGAATTTCGGCGGTAGAAATTATACCTCCGCACGTCTGCTGACCAAGGGCAAGACGACGTGGACTTACGGCCGGATCGAAGCTCGGATCAAGATCCCGCGAGGGCAGGGGATTTGGCCGGCGTTCTGGATGTTGGGCGCGAACATCGATGCCGTCAGCTGGCCTAACTGCGGGGAAATCGACATCATGGAAAACATCGGCTCGCTGCCGTCCAATCTCTACGGCACCGTGCACGGACCGGGGTATTCGGGCGGAGGTGGCATCAGTGGAAGTTATACCTTACCCGGCGCGGCGCTGGCGGACGACTTCCATGTCTACGCCATCGAGTGGGAGCAAAACCGGATCCGTTGGTTCATCGACGGACAGCTGTTTTTCACCCTGACTCCGGCCAATCTCCCGAGCGGCAGGCCGTGGGTTTTCAACCAACCGCAATTCCTGATTCTCAACGTCGCGGTCGGTGGCAATTGGCCGGGCGCACCGAATGCCACGACGGCTTTTCCCCAGCGCATGACCGTGGACTACGTGCGGGTGTATGCGCCGGTGGAGGAAACGGCGGCGGAGATTTTTGTCACGGCCGATCCTGCGGAGAACTGGCTCGGATACATGAATGTTTTCGATCTTCCCGGCAACGGCGGAGCGTTTC
>JBBECN010000128.1:1687-3949 GCA_040881795.1 Akkermansiaceae bacterium | reverse complement strand
TGCGCGTAGCCCAAGTCATCGGTCGAGTGACCCTGAGTGTCCAAGATCCCTCCTTCAAAGGCGGGCGCTGGCTCATGGTCAATCCCCTCGATGCCGGACAATTCAACGACGCCTGCCAAACCGCGCCCGCCATTTCCGCCCAACCCACGCTGGTCGCCTACGACAACCTCGGAGCCGGTGACGGCGACATCGTCGGCATTGTCGAGGGCGCGGAAGCGACCGCACCTTTTGATTTCCCCATTCCCATTGACGCCATCACCGTCGCCATTTTCGATTCACTTTCTTACGAACCACCCATCGCGCCGTCTCTCTAACATTCCAAATTCATGAGCAAGAACCTCTTCACCGCCGCCGATATCGAAGCCCACTTGAAAGCGGGCAAGACCGCCGCTGATATCCCAAAAGGCGCGATTCTAACTCCATCGGCCAAGGATGTGCTCCGCGATGGACTCGGTCCCGTCCGCGCCGGTGGTCCGTCCGCCTCCGCGCCAGCCGCCGGTGCCAATGCCGAGCCCATCCTCCCCGACTACGAGTTCAAATGGACTCCCGGCAAGGACCCGAAAACGCCTGCGGAAATCCACGCGTTCTTCCACTCACCCGCCATCGTCGAGCTCAAGCAGCGCATGGTCGATATCGGCAAGCGCATGTGGGACCGTGAATACACCGATGGCAACGGCGGCAATCTCACCATCCGCGTCGGCGACAACCTCGTGCTCTGCACGCCCACCCTCGTTTCCAAGGGATTCATGACGCTCGAGCAAATGTGCCTTGTCGATATGGAAGGCGTGCAACTTGCCGGAAAATACAAGCGCACTTCCGAGTGCATGACCCACCTTGCGATCATGAAGCGCCAGCCCAAGGCCAAAGCCTGCTGCCACGCCCACCCACCGCACGGCACCGCCTTCGCCGTCGCCGGCGTCCAGCCGCCGACTTGTATGATTCCTGAAGCCGAAGTGTTCCTCGGCCAAATCGGTCTATCAGAATATCAAACCCCCGGCACCCCGGCCAATGCCGTCGCCGTCGGTGACGCCGCCGTCAATCACATGGCCGTTCTAATGGTCAACCACGGCGTCATCACTTGGGGCAAGGACATCGAGGACAGCTATTGGAAAATGGAAAACGTCGAGTCCTATTGCAAAACCATCTGGGTCGCCTCGCAGCTCAATGGGGGCAAACTGCTCACCATCACCGGCGGCCAGGCCAAGGAACTCATCGCCCTGCGCAAGGTGCTCGGCATGGAAGACAAGCGCGCCAACTGGCAGGAATGCCAACTCTGCGACAACGCCGGCTTCCAACCCGGCACCGTCTGCCAGATCCCGGACAAATCCAGCGCGCCAGCCGCTTCCTCCAAGCTCGATCCCGAGGCCGAAAAGCTCGTCCAGATGCTCACCGACCAGATCCTCGCGGCTGTGAAGTGAGTTTATTCCAAGATTCGTCAGATTCGTCAGATTCGTGGTGCCAAAATCTTCGTGATTCCCAGCTTTGGAAATCATTACCCGCTGAGGGAATGATAACTCCCGGATTTGCGATATCTAACCGCCCCGTTTTTCAATCTCCGATTCGTGCCGGTTGGCCGGTGGATTCGAGGACGGAGCGCCAGAGGTCGCCTTGGGCATCCACTTTACGGCGGCCGCTGGTGACGAGATCGACGGGCAGGTGGACGAAGCGTTGGTGCCAGCGGGCGATGACCATCCCGGTTTTGCCAGCCATGGCGGCATGCACGGCGTTGCGGCCGAGATTGAAACAGAAAACGCGGTCCTCAGGGGCGGCGGGGACGCTGCGGATGATGTAGCTGGGATCGATGTATTTGAGATTCAGCTCGGTGTGTCTGGATCTGAAATGCACGGTCAGTTGGTCTTTGAGGAAAATGCCGATGTCGCCGTAGCGTTGGTTTCCGGAGGCATCGACGCCCAGGTCGCAGTCCGCCAGGAGATCCTGCCCGGCCCCTTCGGCGACGATGACCACGGCGTGTCCGCGCTCGGCGAGGCGGCGGTCGATGAGGGCGAGCAGTCCGTTTTCGCCTTCGAGTTTGAAGGGGACTTCGGGGATGAGGACGAAGTTTGCCTCACCGGTGGCAAGAGCGGCGGAGCAGGCGATGAAGCCGGAGTCGCGGCCCATCAGTTTGACCACGCCGACGCCGTTGCGTGCGCCGCGGGCCTCGGTGTGGGCGGAGATGACGGCTTGGAAGGCGGCGGTGAATGCGGTCTGATAGCCGAAGCTGCGATCCATGTAGAGCAGGTCGTTATCAATGGTTTTGGGCAC
>JBBECN010000128.1:0-1587 GCA_040881795.1 Akkermansiaceae bacterium | reverse complement strand
CAAACCAAACCTGTAATCGCTGGAATCGATTTTTCCGCCCCTTCGAATTTCGTGTTGCGGCATGCCGTGCGGCTGGCTGGCTTTTCCGGGGTGCCGGTGATCGCGGTGCATGTGCTGGATTCCGGGCGTCTCGCGCACTGGGCGGCGAGCGCGGGCGGCGGTGTGGCAGCGGAAACCATTTTGAAGCAGGCGGAGGAGAAACTCGCCGCGCTGATCCAGGAGGAGGCGGCCGGGACGCAGATCCGCAATGAGGTGCGCAGCGGCAGGGCGGCGGACGAGCTGCAACGGGCGATCGAGGAAAATGCAGCGGGGGTATTGGTGATTGCCGCCAATGATCTGAGCAAAAACCGGCTGGGATCGGTGGCGTCGCGTTGCGTGCGCACGGCCCCGTGCGATGTGCTGGTCCTGCGCGATTGGCAGGAGGGGGATTTTGAGAAAATCGTGGTCTGCACGGATTTTTCCGCGACTGCCGGTCGGGCGCTTGAACGTGGGATTGCGCTGGCGGTGGCCAACAATGCCTCGCTGGAAATCGTGCATGTGATGTATCCGCCCACCATGGACCCGTGGGGCAAAACGCTCGATTATGCGATGGATTCACCAACACCGTATGCGGAGGAAGCCCGCACCCGGGTGCAGCAGCGCATGAAAACCTTCCTCGCGCCGCACGCCGACCCGCTTTCTGCGGTTTTCCACAACGAGGTGATCCTGGAGTCGAGCTCCGCATCGGCTGCGCTGACCGACCACATCCGTGAAAGCGGGGCGGATTTGGTGGTGCTTGGGACGCACGGGCTTACACGGATCGCAGGGCTGTTTTTGGGGACGAATGCGGAGGCACTGCTTCAAGAAGCGACGGTTTCGGTGTTGGCGGTCAGGGATTGATTTCGGGCCATCGTGAAATCGGCACAAGTTGTGATGGAGGATGCGTGGACGCCATTTTGGGGCAGGTTAATTTGTCCACCTGTCCAATGTCATGAAATCCTTACAAAGCGCACCACCTGCCGTCGCTCCGCCCACATCGAAGCCTCGCTTGGGGTTCGAGCGGAATTTTGCAAATCCGGGGCGGTCGTCTTTCGATGAGATCGAGTGGGAGCGCCGAACAGTTGAGATCACCGACGACAGTGGCAAGGCGATGTTCCGGCAGGAAAACGCTGAAGTGCCGAAGAATTGGAGTGTTTTGGCGATGAAAATCGCGGTCTCCCAATATTTTTACGGCAACGCCAGCCTCGGCGACGATCCAAGCGCCGACAGCCGCATGCGGCGGACGATGCCGGACACGCGCATGTCTCTCACACACAGGTTCGAGATCGCCGGGCATGAGGGATACATCACCGGCGCGGATCAAACCATTCCGGTCACCTTCGATCCGGATCACTTCTGCCAAACGCCGCCGAAGGTGCTCGAGCGCCCGCTTTTCCTCGCCATCGTCTCCTCGCCGATGCTCTGCCGAACCCGCCGAACTCTATCTGGCAAAGGGCGGCGATCCATCGCGGGTGGCAGGTTCCTCCTGCCTTTGCAACTCGCTTGGCGCCTCCATCGGCCTCGGCCAAGTGCGCCCGGATGGGGCCGTCGAGCCGCCACTCATCATCC
>JBBECN010000127.1:0-3994 GCA_040881795.1 Akkermansiaceae bacterium | reverse complement strand
GCTGCGGCGGAGTATTTGTGGACGGCGAGAGACCTGCGGACGGGTGTGGATTGAAGTTTTGCCTACATCGATCAAGCCGTCTTGTCCCCCGTGCCGATTCGCGAGAATGTCCATGCGGGCGAGGTTTTCCGTTCCGAGAGGGAAGCCGTGACCACGAATAAGTGCCGGGCTTAGCAATAGGAGTGCTGCTTTTAAGGGGATGGTTAGCCCGCTTCCGGCCGACATGGCGACCTTGATCATTAAGCGACCTATGCTGAATTTTAAGAAAGAAACAGTCCCATAGTCAGTAAGAAATGCGTCATGGGAAATCGAACTGAAAAACTAAGCGCGTTGCTCGGACTTGCGCTACTCGCCTCGTCTCCGCTCCAGGCCGCAGACCTGCCGCGCCCGGAGGACAAACCCGCTGATTTGACCAAGTTCGTCAAAGTCTTTATCCTATTGGGCCAATCCAACATGCTGGGAGCCGGAAAAGTCGCCGGTGCAGATAAGCCGGGCTCCTTGGAACATGCCGTTAAGACCGAGAAGCTCTACCCATTTCTGGTGGATGATGCCGGCAACTGGACGGAACGCAAAGATGTCCGGAACGTGCGGGTGATGGTGGGCAAGGGCGGCGGCATGGGCGTCCACAGCAACGAATGGATGATCGTCAAGGGCAGCAAGATCGGCCCGGAACTCGGGATTGGCCATCATGTGGGCAATCTGATTGACGAACCCGTCTTGATCCTCAAAAGCTGCATTGGCAACCGCAGCCTCGGCTGGGACCTGCTGCCTCCCGGCAGTGAGGGCTTCGACTTCGCGGGCAAGGATAAAAAGACGGGCGAGGAGGTGACATGGACCTACGCCGGATACAAACAATCCCCGATGCGCTGGAAAAAGGGCACTGAGCCCGAAGCCATCGGCTGGTATGGCGGCAAGCAATACGACGACGACATCACCAATGCCAAGAAGGTGCTCGAGGAACTCGATAAATATTACCCCGGTGCGAAGGGATATGAGATCGCCGGCTTCTTCTGGTGGCAGGGCGACAAAGACCGCTACGACACCGGACTTGCCAGTCGCTACGAAAAAAACCTCGTTCATCTCATCAAACAATTGCGCAAGGAATTCAACGCGCCTGAGGCCAAGTTCGTCTGTGCCACGCTTGGCCAGACCAAGAAGGGTGACACCGGCAACGAAGGGCTGATCCTGGATGCCAAGTTCGCGGTCGATGGCAACAGCGGCAACTACCCCGAGTTGAAAGGCAATGTGGCCACGGTGTATGCCAATCCTCTCAGCCAGGGCAGTTCCTCCAATGCCCACTACGGCGGCAACGCCAAGACCTACATGGACGTCGGCCTCGGCATGGGCGCGGCGATGGTCGAACTGCTGAAAGCCAAGTAAGCATCTCCCATCCTTGATTGAATCGAATCCGTGTGCGGGGAAGCCCGCACACGGATTTTTGTTTGGAACACGGACCGCGGAATCATGGTGGTATGATGCTGATTTTGACAAAACCACATTTTGCTTAGGCGGCTATATTCTCCTGATGGCCGAGTTGGCTGATGCCCGTCTGTGGGGTCGATCTCAAGATTCGGCCCTTGTCATGACGGGAATCTTCGTTACGATAATTCCCGTGACGGAGAACATCGTAACATTTTCCCGCGCTCTCGCGGACCCTACGCGCTGGCGCATCGTCCACCTCGTAACGAGTGAGGCGCTCTGCGTCTGCGAACTTGCGGACATCCTCGACATGCCACAATCCTCGGTTTCCAGCCATGTGCAGGTCATCCGAAAAGCTGGCTTGCTGGAGAGTGAGAAGTGCGAAAAATGGACTTATTTTCGAATCGAGCGGAAATACCGCAAGCTCATCGGCACTTTGGGAAAATTCTTCGAGTCGGACGACGCCGTTCTAAAAACCGACGCCGCCCGCTCCCTCGCCCGCCTTGCCATTCGCGAGACCAGTTGCTGCCCACGCCCCAAATCCCTCAAATCATGAAACTCTCCGAACTCAAATCCCTGCTCACCGCCCACGCCGATCGCAATTTCCGCATCGCCCTGCCGGACGGCGGCGCGGTGCCCGTTTCCTTTCACGTCACCGAAGTCGGCCGCGTCCAGAAAACCTTCTTCGATTGCGGCGGCAAACTCCGCGAGTCGATCACCTGCCAGCTCCAGATCTGGGTCGGCGAGGACTACGATCACCGAATCGAAATCGGGAAAATGGCCGCTATTCTCGACAAGGCGAAATCGTTGCTTTCCGACGATTCCATTCCCGTCGAAATCGAATACGAGGACCGGGTGATCTCCCAATACACCATCATCAGCCATGAGCTAACAGGCGACGCCGTCGTCCTCCAGCTCGCCCACAAGCACACCGAGTGCCTCGCCATGGAACTCTGCGGTGTTCCTTCCATCGGCCGCTTGCCAGCCATCGGTGGCAAGGCCAAGTGCTGTTAATTTTCCCCACATCAAACACATGACAACACGCATCGGCATCAACGGCTTCGGACGCATAGGACGGCTCGCACTTCGCGCGGGTTGGGACTTTCCGGAGATCGAATTCGTCCACCTCAACGAAACCGGCGGCGACGGCGTCGTCTCGGCGCATCTCATCGAGTTCGACTCGGTCCATGGTAAATGGAAGCGCGATATCTCAGGCACTCCGGATCAGGTGACCATTGCCGGAAAATCGCTCAGCCACACCAGCGAGAACGATTTTTCCAAAGTTCCATGGGCGGATCTCGGTGTAGACATCGTGCTCGAAGCCAGCGGGAAATTCCGCACTCCGGAGGAGCTCGATGCCTATTTCAAAGCAGGAGTGAAAAAAGTCATCGTCGCCGCGCCCGTGAAGTCAGGTGCGCTCAACATCGTCATGGGCGTGAACGATCATCTTTACGAGCCGGACAAACACCACCTTCTCACTGCCGCTTCCTGCACCACCAACTGTTTGGCGCCGGTTGTAAAAGTCATCCACGAAGGCATCGGCATCAAACATGGAATGATCACCACGATCCATGACATGACCAACACCCAGTCCATCCTGGACACGCCGCACAAGGACCTGCGCCGTGCGCGGGCATCCAGCCTGTCACTCATCCCGACCTCCACTGGATCCGCTACGGCGATTGGCATGATCTTCCCGGAACTGCTAGGCAAACTCGACGGTGTTGCCGTGCGCGTGCCGCTGCTCAACGCATCCCTAACCGACTGCGTGTTCGAAGTCTCGCGGGAAACCAGTGTCGAGGAAATCAACGGCCTGCTCCAATCCGCCGCAAACGGCCCGCTCAAGGGCATCCTCGGCTACGAAACCCGCCCGCTGGTCTCCGTCGACTACAAGGACGATCCGCGTTCTTCCATCATCGACGCGCTGTCGACAATGGTCACCAATGGTACCCAGGTAAAAGTCTTCGCTTGGTATGACAACGAGTGGGGCTACGCGAGCCGTTACGCCGAACTCGCGCGAAAGGTCGCCCTCTCGTTATGAGCACCGCCAGCCCGGCCGTCCGCAACTACGCCATCGTGACACTCGCCTACTGGGCGGACACGCTGGCCGACGGCGCGATCCGGATGCTGGTGTTGTTCTATTTTTATGAGCTCGGCTACAGCTCGCTGCAGGTTGCGTCGTTGTTCCTGTTCTACGAATTCTTCGGCATTCTAACCAATCTATGCGGCGGCTACCTCGCCTCGCGGTTCGGCTTGAAGAGTACCCTGTTCATGGGGCTCGGCACCCAGATTGTCGCGCTGGCCATGCTCGCGTTGATGCCCGCCGAACTGCTAACGGTCGGCTACGTGATGACCTCGCAGGCGCTCTCGGGCATCGCCAAGGATCTCACGAAAATGAGCAGCAAAAGTGCGGTCAAACTGGTGGCTGGAGAAAACGAGAGCCGGCTCTATAAATGGGTCGCGTTGCTGACCGGCAGCAAGAACGCGCTCAAGGGTGTCGGGTTTTTTCTCGGTGGCCTGTTGCTCTCGCTGATCGGATTCCAGGCCTCGGTGTGGGTGATTCTGGGCGTGGTCG
>JBBECN010000126.1:9303-25764 GCA_040881795.1 Akkermansiaceae bacterium | reverse complement strand
GATGGCGGAACGAGAGGGATTCGAACCCTCGGTACGGTTACCCGTACGTTCCCTTAGCAAGGGAGTGCTTTCGACCACTCAGCCATCGTTCCGTGATGCGGGTCGGGAGGTTTGAACCATAGTCGAAGGGGCGCGTCAACCTTTGGCAGTCAGATTCCTTAACGAATTTCAGATTCGCCCGAATCAGTCAGTATTTGAGGACTTGTCTTTGTCGTCGGCTGCGGCTTCCGGCGCGTCCCCATCGACCGCGGGACCGGGGTATTCCTCCACCGGGGGCTGCTCGTCCACCTCGATCGGCTCGCTTTCCGAGGCATCTGCGACCGGCGTTTCTGAGGCATCCGGGATGATTTCCTCGGGGAGATCCGGTTCGGCTGGCGGCTTTTCGTGTTTCTTGGGATCTTGCATCTCAGACTCTTCAGGTTGGGTGGGCGGGGTGGGGGCTTCTTCGCTGGATGGCGGAGTGTCCGCAGTGGACGGCTCATCGCCGGATTCGGACGCGGGAGTTTCCTCAAGCAGATCGGCGGGAGGTGTTTCCTCGCGGCTTGCGTCGTCTCCTGGGGTCTCTTCGTCCGTGGATTCTGCAGGGCTTGGTGTTTCGCCGTCCACAGCGGGCTGGCCTTTGGATTTCTTCTTTTTCTTCTTCGATTTTTTCGGTTCGCCGCTGGCGTCGGGAGTCGGGGCTTCGCGAGTTTCCTGCACGACTAGGGTGTCGTCGGTAAAAAGCAGAATGTGGCCTTGGTGCAGCAGCCAGAAAAGATCGGCGGCGAAGTCCGCCGGTGGTGCGGTGCTGCCTTCCGGAAGCACGGCTTTCCAGAGCCCTTCAAGTTTCGCCGGTTTATTGGCGCGGATCCACTCGACCATGATGTTTGGTCGCTCGGCGAGCACGGCATCGAGTGGTAGCGGATGCGGACGGGCGGGTCCGGTGTGGAGTTTGCCCTGGCGTTTGAAAACCGGAAGGTGCTCGATCTCGACGGCGCGGCAAACGGCTGGAATCAGAATCGCCGGATGCTTGCGGGCGTGACTGCCGGAAAGTTTCAGCGAAGTGAGCAGCGAAGGTGATAGATTTTTGGCGGGAACCGCGCCGGAGACATCGACCATCCGACTTTCTTCGAACGCCTTGTCGAAACAACGCGTGGCAAAAGTGCGCTCGGCTTCAGCGCGGTCATCGATCCAAGCCTCGTCTTCGCCGCCTTTGATGCGCCAGCGGGTCTTTTTCTTCATCGTTTCCAACCACGCGTTGACGGCTTCTTCGCCGCGCTCGGTCCGCACTTTCGATGAGTAAACTTCGAAGGGCATGTTCGCGAAACGCTCGCGGTGCAGGCGACGCAGATGGGTCTGATAGGAATGGAAATTCACCGGGCCCAGCCACTCACCGGAGATGCCGCAGCGGGCGATTGCCTGGAAGTTGCCGGTCGGTGGCTCGACTTCGATGGTTTCCTCTTCGATGAGTTCGTTGCGCAATTCCGAGTTCCACAGGTGGCGCACGGCCTCCTCGCGGGTGAGGAAAACGCATTCCTCAAGCTTGCCACGGATCAGTGGCGCATGCGGTTCCGGGGCTTCGAAAATGGCTCGGCAGCGGTTTTTTTCCGCCAATAAAATTTTGGCCACATCGAACAACGGATAGACCCGCGCGACTTGATGGACTTCCTTGCCGATGAGGTGCACGGCTTGTGCATCCGGGGCGATGGTCACCCGCACGCCATGTTCGGGAGCGGCCTCCTCGTGGCGGGGTGGGCCGTCGCGGCGATCGTTGAAATTGCCGCCACGTCCTTGAAATTCCCTGCGACCACCACCGTCGCGGCCTCGTGCTCCGCCATCGCGATCCCGCGAGCCGCCGTCGCGATTCCGGTCTCCGCCGCCGCGATCGTCGCGCCTTGGCGGGCGGTCATCGCCTCCGGAAAATGCCTTGGGTTTGCGCTCAGGCTTGTCACCGGTGGCGCGAGCCCATGCGGGTCCGAGGGCAAAGCTGGACAGGAGACTGCTCAATGGGTCGGTTTCAGAATCACTCACGGGGCGGATGCTATGGAGTAAATTTGGAAATGACAAACTCCGGTTTTGATCAAAATGCGTGGGCCGGGAATCCTCATTCAAGGGCGTTTTAAAATATCGATGATGCGCTGGGTCGCACCTTCGTGGCGGGTGAGCACGGCGCTCGCGTTGCGGGTCAGTGCGTTGGCTTGGGGTGGATCGAGGGCGGTGATGATGGCTTGGGAAAGCCCGGCGGAGTCGCTGGCTACGAGGCAGCCGCCTGCTGCGATGAGTTGGCTGGTGAGCGGTTGGAAATTTTCCATGTGAGGTCCGAGGATGACTGGCTTGCCGGCGAGGATCGCTTCGCATGGATTCTGGCCGCCGGTGGAGAGGAAACTTTTTCCAATCACGACGACGTCGGCATGGGCGGTCCAATCGCGGAGTTCGCCGGTGGAGTCGATGACCAGGCAGGCGCTGCCGGGGTCTGCGGGAGGCGCGAAGGCGGAACGGAGAACCGTCTCGAAACCCGCACGATCCAACTCGGCTTTCACCTCGGCCCGTCGCTCGGCATGGCGGGGGACGATGACCGGCAGCGCCTGCGGGACCGCCTCGCGGATGGCGGTGGCGATCCATGATTCTTCGCCCGCATGGGTGCTTGCTGCTAGAATGACGGGACGCTGATTTCCTAACTGATCGATGATGTGTTGGAAATCGGGACGTTGTGCTGGCCATGCGCCGCTGCCGGGATCGAACTTCAGGCTGCCGGTTTCGTGGATGCGCTCTCGGGCGACGCCGAGCTTTTGCCAGATCCGGGCGTCTTCAGGGTCTTGAATCGCGACGGCGTCCAACATCCCGAAAAGCGGGCGCAGCCACGCACCAAATTTCTGATAGCGGCGTGCCGAGCGCGGCGACAGGCGGGCGTTGACGAGGCGCACCGGAATCGTGTTTTTCCGGCAGGCACGCAGCAGGTGTGGCCAGACTTCGGCTTCGATGAGGACGATTTGCGCCGGTTCGAAGCGAGTGAGGTAGCGGCGGACCATCCACGGGAAGTCGAGTGGCGCATAAGTGACACGGAGGCTTGGAATGTCTGCGGCGGTGGCAACCGCGTGGCCGGTGGCGGTGCCGGTGGCGAGCACGAAGCGGCGTTCAGGTTCTGATCGGTGCCATTCGCGGATGAGTTTAATGGCAAGCATGGCCTCACCCACACTCACGGCGTGAATGTGGATCGCGCCGCAGGGTTCGAAGTCGATGGGCTCGGTGTAGATCGCCGCACGCTCCGCGAGGCGGGTGCCGAGGCCGCCTCGCCGTAACATTTTCACGATCCAGCCCGGGAACGCGATGATGAACAGCAGCGGCAGCAGCAGTCGGTAGAGGGTGAGGGCGGTTAGAAATCGCATCGCGGCGGTGGCTTTGAAAATGTAGTTTAGGACTTCAGTCCGTTCTTCCGGATTGAAGATCGGACTGAAGTCCAAGACTACATTTTTGATAGATCAAAATGGCGCTGCTGCCGTATTCGCGGCGGACGATGAGCGTGAAGTCGGGCGCGGCGGGGGAGTCTTGATTGGAGGAAATCTCAGCGATGAGCCAACCATCCGGTGCGAGGCGCGGTGGGATGAGTCCGCTGTTGAGCAGATCGGTGACGTGGTCCTTGTCGCCGTAATATTTCCAATACGGTGGATCCGCAAAGATGAGATCGTAAGTGGCGGCGTCGCGCTTGAGGAAAAGCTGGACCTCGGATTTCACGGCGTGGCCGCCATCGAGCCGCGCTTTGGTTAGATTTTCAGCGATCACCTGGGTGGCTTGGCGGTGTTCATCGACGAAGATGCAGGTGGTGGCCCCGCGGCTCAGCGCTTCGAGTCCGAGCGCGCCGGACCCGGCGAAGAGATCGAGCACACGGGCTTTTTCGACCTTTCCGCCGAGGATGGAGAAGACCGCCTGGCGGACGAAGTCGGTGGTGGGTCTGGCGACGGCCGAAGGGACTTTGATGGCGATGCGTCCGGCTTTTCCGGCGATGATTCTCATGGCGTGATGGTTAGTTTTTCAGATTCATGATCGGGCCGTCCCTGCCGAGTTGGAGGAAAAGCTGGTTGATATTTCCGAAGGCCGCCAGATCAAAGGCGCTACGCTGGGGCGTGCCGAGCGGCGTGAGGGAAGGGGAGTGAAGAGTTGGAAAAGCCTTTTTCACGATGCTTTCAAGGTTCGCGGGAGCTGCGACGAGGCGGAAGGCGGCCGCAGCCCGGCCGTCGCCGAGCAGGGTGACGTTTCCTAACAAGGATAGTTCATCGCTGATCATGCGGGCATCGACGCATGAAAGCTGGCCGCCGCGCAGCACGGTGACAGCGCCGCCGCGGTCGAATTTCACGTCATGGCCGGCGATGCGCATGGACGTTGCCAAGGATTCCATGACGAGGTCGCCCTGCCAGGATGGGGGCGCGAGCAGCAACCCGCGGAAGGCGGCATTCACGGCAAAAGTTTCGGATTCAAGAAGGCCGTCGAAGGGCAGCGTGACCGGTGGCAGCGTTTGTTGCGGCAGTTTGGCTTCGAGTTGGATGGGCAGGCCGGTGAGGAGGCCGATCTTCCCTGCGAGGATAAATCCGCAGTCGTGGATTTTCAATTCAAGAGGCTTGAGCGAAAGAATCGGGTGCTTCCATTCCAGCGCGGGTGAGAGGTTGGTGAAGAGGGTGTTTCCTGAAAATGAGACGGATTGGATTTTTAAGGCGGATTGCGCCGGGTCGCCCGCGATGGGCAATGAACCGGTGATTTTGGGGATTTCGAACAGCGGCGTTTTGGATCGAACGGAAACGAGAGAAAAAGAGGCGTTCTTCAAATGGATCCAACCCGTGGGTTGGGGCGGTGGAGCGGGCACTTGCGGCGGGGCTGCGGCCACCGGCGGAGGTGTTGCTGCCGGTGGCTGGACTGCAGCGACCGGTGGCTGGGCGGCGGGTGGTGCGGGTGGGGCCGGAGTTTGCGGGGCGCTGGATTGGGTGAGGTGCGAAAGCAATTCCAGCGGAATGACCAGTTGCGGGGTGTCTAACGAAATGGAACGCACTTCGAGCCGACCCCGCAGCCATGCGCGCCAGACGGGGGCGACTTGCAGGGTGTCGATGCGGGCGAGCGGACTCGGGATCGCCGCGCGCAGGGTGGCGGGTTGCAGCAGTTCGATCCCGTGGAGTGAGGCTCCGCCCCAAGGTGACCATGATGCGCTGGCGACGCGGGTTTTAAGCCCGGTTTGTCTCTCGATTTTCGCCGCGATCCAGCCGCGCGGCCACGGCGTGAGCAACAGCAGATTGCTGAGCATGAAGGCGAAAACCGTTAGAATTGGCGGGGCAAGCGCCAGCCATTTCCAGTGGCGGGAGCCCCGGCGTTTTTCGCCAATCGGGGCTTCGGATTCCATCGTTTACTTCTTTGGCAAGGGTTTTGCTGTTTCCTTGACTTGGCCGGCTTTACCGAGGACGAAGCGGATGACCAGGCTCTTGTCTAACAATCGCGTGCCTTCGCTGGAAAGTTCTTGGGCGCGATAGACGATGAGGCCGTATTTTTTATCGGCGAAGCGGCCGATCGCGACGTTTTCCTTGATTTTACCAAGCCCGGTGTCTTCTTCGAATTTCCACTCGAATCCACTCCATGCACCGAGGATGCTGGTGGAGTCCGCTTCGATGTCCTTGATGCGTTTCAACTCGCCGTTGGGTGAGCGGAAGTGGTCGTCCTTGGCCGAGTAGCGGAGGGTGGTTAGAGTGCTTGCGCCGCCGGTGGAACTGATGGACCAGGTATCGCCGGAGCTCGGTCGGAGCAGCAGCATGATGTCCTCGACGCCCTTGAACTCACGTTTCTCCCAGAGTTTGAGATATTCTTCGTATTCCTCCTTGGTGAGGCCGAGGCGTTCGTCGAAGGGTAGGGGCGCACCGGGAGTGGCGGCGGAGGAAAACTCGCGAAACCATTTGGGATCCTTGCGGGCCGCGACTTCGACTTTGGCAACGTATTTGTCGATTTCCGGTGGCGGCAGAACGACGCCGATCTGAGCTCGCACGGGGATGTTTGGTTCGAGCAGACCCAGAAAAACTCTCGGGGCTTCCGCCGCGTGCAGGCAGGCGATGGAGGTGAATGCGAAGAGCGGGGCGTGGAATTTCATGGAGAACTTGGCGGAAGGCTGTCTTCAGCGCCGCTGGAACTCAAGCGGCAATCGATGCGTGGGATTTTATTCGGGTTCTCCGGATGGGAAGATTTCCGCGATGGAGGACTCGAATTTTTCGTCCATCCAGCGCTCGAGGGCAGTCCGCATGGGAGCGAGCACTTCGGGCCGGGAGGTGGCGAGATCGGTCTGGCCATGGGGGTCCGCCGCCATGTTGAAGAGCCCGAAGTGGCGGGTGCCTTGGGCGGTGGGGGTGCAAACGAGTTTCCAGTGGCGGGTTTTGAGGCAGCGTTGTTTGGCCTTGACGAGGGCATCCTCATACTCCGCCTTGAGCACGAACTGGTAATTGTAGTCTTTGTCGATGCGGGTGAGCTCGTCCATCGGCGGAAGTCTCGGCCGCTCGACGCCGGGCACGGTGAATTGGATGAAAGGAAACCCAGTCTCGCCATAAAACGGACGGTGGACGGGGGACTCGGTGTTGCGCATCCAGCCGGCGAAACTTTGGCCCTGCCACGTCGGCGATTGGTCGGTGCCGATGAGATCCGCGAGGGTTGGCACCACATCGATCAGGCGCACGGTTTCCGATATGACACGCGGTGCCACGCCTGGGACGTGGATGATCATCGGCACGTGGTTGGCTTGGAGGCCGCCGTTGAAGGTGAGGCCGTGGCCGAGGGTGACGCCTGGTTCGTAGTGGTCATCGCCATGGTCGGAGGTGACGATCACGATGGTGTTGTCCGCGAGCCCGTTGGATTTAAGGGCGGAGAGGATTTTGCCAACGCAGTCGTCGAATTGTCGGGTGCAGCCGTCATAGAGCGCACGGATCTGTTGGACCTCCTTGGGGGGGAGGGCTTTCCATTTGGATTCCAAGTCGGTGCCGCCGATGAAGGAGTCGATATCGAAGTCCACACCATGGCGATTGGCTCCCTGATAGAGAGGATCGGCGAACATTGTGTTATATGGCTCGGGGCTGCGGTAGGGCAGGTGATTGCAGGAATAGAAGACGTGCCAGAAGAAGGGTTTTTGGTTTTTTGCAACACTGGCAAGGCGCTTTTCCACCCTTGCGGTGACGACTTCCGGGGTGACGAATTGCGCGAAGGCACCGAGCTTGGGAAAGATTTTGTAGCCGAGGGCGTTGTCGAAATAAAGCGGCACCACGAAGTGCGCCATCACCACGGCCTGGCTCATGTAGATTTTGAAATTGTCGAAACTGGAGACTGAGATGTGTTCGAAACCGAGCGGAATGACCTCTTGATAACCCGCACACCAATCGCCAATGGTGGCGGTGTCGTAGCCTTTTTCCCGCAGCACGCTGGCGAGCGGCACGGTTCTCGCGATGGTGGCTTCGACGGTTTTCCGCTCCGGATACATTTGGCGGATGCCATGGCTTTGCGGATATTGGGAGGTCATCAGCTGTGTCCCGGACTCGATAGTGGACGCGATCGATGTGTAACAATTTTCAAATCTAACAGACTTTGCGGCGAGGGCGTCGATCACGGGTGAGACTCCGCCGGCGGCAAGCCCATCGGTGCGCTGGGGGCGATATCCGGTGACCCCGAGCCGGTCCCCACGCAGTGAGTCGGAACCGATGATGATCACGTTGGGAGATTTGGTTGCGGTAGAGTGGGAGGTTGTCGGCGGGCGGTCCGAGAATTTGAGGGCGGCGCTGGTGGCGACGATGGTGCAGATGCCACCGGCCACCGCCCATCCGCAGCGGCCGTGGCGGCGGATTTGCCAGATCAGGGCGAGGAGAATGGCCACGATCGGTAAAACGGTGAAGATCGCGAAAAGCGAGGCCGGCTTTATGGCCAGCGGGATGAAATCCAGGGCTTTATAATACCAATGCCCGAATTCGGCTTCTTTGAGAAAATACGGGCGCGTGTCCACCAACCGCAGCGTGAAGTAACCGTGGATCAGCGCGGTGAAGCCAAACGCCCGCAGGCCGATGGCAAGGGGCTTTTGATGTTTTGAATGCCGTGTCCAGAGATCGACGCACGGCTGGACAAGAATGGCTGCGGCAAGGGCCAGCGCCGCGTAAGCGATGAGCATTTGTATATTCTGCATCACCAGAAATCCCAGATACTCATCGCGGGCGAGAGCGCTGAATTTATTCGCCATCGCGCCCGAGGTTTGGGTGAGTCTCCAGAGCGCCATACCATACTGGAGCGCGAGGAAACTCGCAGCTCCGGCCAAGACATTTGGAAATCGGGCATGGATCGTAGCCGGTGGTTTTGGCATCACAGATAGAAAAGAGTCGGAGCTGGAATAGTCAGAGGTCGGAGACGGGAGATTCGAGATAGATCCACCGCGGGCAAATCACCTTTTCGATGACGACACCACTTCGGGATTGCAGCCCTTCCGGGATGCTGAGTCTGAGGATCAAAGAGGCTCTGTGGCCGGCATTTTGTTGCAACAGGTTCTGAAGGACAGCCACAACTTCACCGCCTGCAGGGGCATAACCGAAGAGCGGTGTGTCGCTGTCCAAGGCAGCCAGGCGGAAGCTGGTCCAACGATTGGAATCCGCAAATTCATGGCTGTAGAAATTATCTGCCTCCACATAAACGCGGAAATCCAGAGAGGTGCTTGCGGGACGGGTCTTCGCGAAGGTGTCCCACAGCATCGGTTGGTGGCAGACCAGAGTTTCCCAATCGATCCGCGCCTCGCCGGACTCCAGAATTTCAAGAAGGAGATTGGTTTTTTTTCCGGTTTCGAGCACGCTGGACGCCATCCAGAAATTGGCACGATTTGCGAGAGTGACGGGTTGAAGCAGCCTGATATCAACCAACTGGCTGTTGATGATCGGCTTTCCTTTGTAGTAGGCCTGCATCAGTGGCCGCACCCGGTCGGGGTGGCGGACAAGGCGGGTCATTCCATCGACGTTGGATTCTTTGAAAAAATTGCGGATGGTCTCCTCGATGCGCTGGATGAGCGCCGCCGCCTCTTTTTCGTCGCTATCATCGGTAATGACGGCGATTTCGGTGGCCATTTTGATTTTCTCCGCCCCGACCCCGGACTCCTTCAGCCGCGTCAATGACCAGATGACCCCACCTGCCAGGACCATGGCAATCAACACGAACCATCCCCAAGGCAGGCTTCTGTGAGCGGTGGATGCGTCTCCCCAGTTCTGCTCAATGAAATCTAAATCTCCGCTGTCACCTTCGATTAGCACGTCCACTCCTGGCTGATGGGTCCGCAATTCCGCGATATTCCGGTCAGGCAGTTCCAGCCTCTGGCTCACCGGGGTTTCCTTGCCTTCGACGATCAAGCGGACGGGCTTCCCTTTTAGCTGCGTCGCTTCATTTTCCAGCCGGACGATGGTGCGGGCTTTTTCAAGCTCCTCATCCACCGCTCTGACTTCCAGCCGTTTTACCTCGCGTGCCATCTGCGCCGGAAGGAAAAACGCAAAAGCCCATCGACGCAACGCAACTCTCACTCTAAATCTCTGCCCGTCCCCGTCATGACAGCTTCTCCGCGCATCCTTATCATCACCGCCGCCTTCGGGGAGGGGCACAACAGCGCAGCGCGGAACCTCGCCCTCGCCCTCATGGAAATGGGCGCCGTCACCCAGGTCAGCGACCCCTGCATCCTCGGCGCGCCCCGCGTGACGACCGTGGTCAGCTGGGCCTACCGCTTCGTCACCATTCATTTTCCGAAAATCTGGGCGGCGATTTACCGGTCCACCGATCGCAACGACTTCAGCCGCGACCCCTCGCCGGTCATGCGCATGCCGGAAAATGCGTTGGCGGCCCTGATCGAAGAATTCCGGCCCGATCTGGTCGTCAGCACCTACCCTCTCTACCCCTATTTTCTCGCCCGGATCTTCGCCAAATCTGGAAAGCCGCTCCCTGTCTTCACCGTCATCACCGATTCCATTGAGATCAATTCCTCCTGGCTGCGCGCGCCCACCGGCCACTGGCTCGTCACCGATCCCGCCACCCGCGACGCCATGATCCGCAAGGGCATGCCTGCGGAAAAAATCATCGACACCGGCTTTCCCGTGCACCCCGCGTTTTCAAAACTCGTCCCCGTGGATGCCGCCGATGCCTGTGACCCATTCCGCGTGCTTTATTTCCCGATGGCGAAAAAGTCCTTCATCCGCCGCCACTGCCGGGCGCTGCTGGATGCCTCGCCCCACGTCACCCTCACCCTGGTGCTCGGCCGGAATGTGCGCCTGCTCTACCCGCGCGCCCGGGAAATCCGGGATGCCTACCCCGGCCGCGTTCGTCTGATCGGCTGGACGCGCAAAGTCCCCCAGCTCCTCAACAGCCATCACCTCATCGTCGGCAAAGCAGGCGGTGCCACCGTCCACGAGGCCATCGCCGCCCGTTGCCCGATGCTCGTCCACCACCTCGTCCCCGGCCAGGAAGAGGGAAACATGCGCCTACTCGAAACCATCGGTGCCGGCCACCTTGCGGAAACGCCCGAGGCACTCGGCTCCAGCATCACCGACCTGCTCAGCGATCATGCCGCCGACTGGCGCACCATGAAACAAGCCCTCGCCCGCCACGGCCGCAACGCCGGTGCCATCACCGCCGCCAAATTCATCCTCGGAGAAATCTCCCATTCAAAACCATGACCTTCCTCTACGACATCGGCCGCGTCCTTCTCGATTTCCACTTCGAGTCCTCACTCGCCCGTTTGCTCCCGCCCTCCACCGCCGATTCTGATAAACGTCTTTCCCGTTTGTTAGGGCGCAAGGATGAGTTCGAAGCCGGTGCGATTCATCTCGATGATTACACCACCTGGGCGCTCGAAGTTTTAGGCAGTGTGGCGAGTCCCGCCGAGTTCCATGACGCTTGGCAGCGGATCTTCACCCTCAACGAGCCGATGTGGGAAACCGTCCGCAAACTCGCTGCCGACGGCCACCGGCTCATCCTGTTCTCCAACACCAACGCCATCCACTGCCCGTGGATTTTCGATGAATATCCCGAATTCGCGCTGTTCGATGCCGCCGTGCTCAGCTTCGAAGCCGGATCGATCAAGCCCCATCCCGAAATCTATCAATACGCCATCGACACCCACGCGCTGGTGCCCGCGGAGGTCCTCTACATCGATGACCTCCCCGAAAACATCGCCACCGGCCGTCAATTCGGTTTTCGCTCCTTCCAATACGATCTCAAGGACCACGCCGCCTTCGAGCAATGGCTCTCTGAAAATCTCAATTCTCCAATCTGAAATCTCCCATCTTCCCCATGTCCACTCTCACCATCGCCGGTCGCGAATTCAGCTCCCGCCTCTTTCTCGGAACCGGGAAATTCCCCTCCAATGAATCCATGCGCGACGCGCTCGCTGCCAGTGGCACCCAGATCGTCACCGTCGCCCTGCGCCGCGCCGATCTCACCGGCAAGCGCGATCCCTACGCCAACATCCTTGAATTCATCGATTCCGAAAGATACCTGTTACTTCCTAACACCAGCGGTGCCATGAACGCCGAGGAAGCGGTCAGGCTCGCCCGCCTCGCCCACGCCGCCGGCCTTCCCAAGTGGGTGAAACTCGAAATTCATCCGGACCCCACCTACCTCCTTCCCGATCCGATCGAAACCCTCAAGGCTGCCGAAATCCTCGTCAAAGAAGGTTTCATCGTCCTCCCCTACATCAATGCCGATCCGGTGCTCGCCAAGCGCCTCCAGGAAGCCGGCACCGCCACCGTCATGCCGCTGGGTGCCCCCATCGGTTCGAACCGCGGCGTCGTCACCCGCGATCAAATCCGCATCATCATCGAGCAAGCCATCGTCCCCGTCATCGTCGATGCCGGACTCGGCGCACCCAGCCACGCCGCCGAAGCCATGGAACTCGGGGCCGATGCCGTGCTCATCAATACCGCCATCGCCATCGCCTCCGATCCCGTTAGAATGGCCGTCGCCTTCAAACAAGCCGTCGAGGCCGGACGCGAAGCCTACGAACTCGGACTCCCCGAGCCCAGCGACCACGCCCACGCCACCAGCCCGCTCACCGGCTTCCTCGGTTGATCGGGTCCCTCAAGGAGCGCGGCATCCTGCCCGCGAGTCCCGTCGTTGGAACCGGCATCTGTTATCCCTGAAAGAAAAATGCCAAAATTGATATCGACGATTTTCACCACAATGGGAGCGTAGCGGACATCGACGAGCAGTCCCGTAAAAATCACGAGTCAAATTCGCCTGATTTCAACTGATTTCACAGCAAGAATGGATAAAATTTTGCTCACCTTGTGGGTGACCAGACGCTTCTTTCCAAGCTCTTCAAATCGGTGTCATCACTGAAATCAGTGGTTCAAACATTCCTTTTCTAGACTTTGAACAAGCCTCCGCGTTTCCCGCCGAGCACAGCGGCCCCCATGATGGCGACCGAGAGGAAAACCATCGCCCATACGCCGAGCGCTGCGGCGAGTTCGGTGCCGTTGCCGAGGGTGCTCAGAAGGGTGTAAATGGCTTTGGTGATCGGATAGTGCTGCTCCTGTTGGGCGAGGATCAGGCTGTCGCTCACTTCTAACATGGCGAAGGCAAAAGCAAGAATCGAGCCGGCCGCCAGGTTCGCGCCGATGAGCGGGATGGCCACCCGGCGGAGCGTGCGTGCGGGGGTGGCACCGAGGGATTTGGCGGCTTCTTCGAGCATCGGATTGCTTTGTTGCAAGCCTGCGACGGCAGAGCGCACGATGTAGGGGAGCCGCCGGATGGCGTAGGCGATCACGATGAGCATGAACGGGCTGCCACCAGCGCCGACGAGGAAGTAGAAGGCTTTTCCTTCCTGGGAAAGCGCCAGATAGCCAAAGGCCATCACCAACCCGGGCACGGCGAGCGGCATCATCACCAGTGCATCCAACCAAGGGCGGATTTTCAAGTCCGAGCGCACCACCACCCACGCGACGCTGAGGCCGATGGCCAGTGCGATCAAGGTGGCGCAACCGGCGTAGAGCAGGCTGTTTTGGATCGATGGCACGACCAAACCATTGCCCAGCGCCTCGACGTAGTGGCCCATGGTGAGCGTGTCCGGAATGACGGTGCCATACCAACGCCCTGCGATGGATAGAAGCACCACGCCAAGGTGCGGGATGGAGGCGATCACAAACACGGCGATGAAAAACAAGCTGCATGCCGCGTTTTTCCAACCGGTTAGCTGAAGGGAATTCGCCCGCCCTTTCGGCCGTGGCGCGGTGCCTAACGGCGCGCGACCCATCACCAGTTTCGAGAGTGCGAAGACCGCTGCGGCGGTGATCAGCAGGATGGCGGTGAGCGCGTAGGGGATCGGGTTTCGATCCAAGCTTTTGAGCCCGTCGAAAATCTGCACCGGGGCGACGCGCGAGTAGTCGAACACCAGCGGAACGCCGAGCTCGGTGAAGGACCAGATGAAAACAATCGAAGCCCCGGCGAATACACCCGGCATGGCAAGCGGAAGGGTAATGCGGAAAAAGCGCTTCCACGGCGGGCACCCGAGGTTCTCCGCGGCCTGTTCCATCGCCGGATCGAGGTTGGCCAAGGCGGCGGCGATGTTCATGTAGAGAATCGGATAGAGATGCAGCGCGTTCATGGCGACGATGCCAGCGAAGCGGCCGTTGGCGAGCCAGTCGTAGGGCAGCGCCGCGTCCATCAGACCGGCATCGATGAGCAGCGCGTTGAATGCGCCATTCACTCCTAACATTTGTTTCACCCCGACGGCACCGACGAAGGGCGGCAGGATCATCGGCGCGAGTACCAGCACGCCGAGTGCGGGTTTCCCGAAAAAATCGTAGCGATGGCTGACGAGCGCCAGCGGAAAAGCGATGGCCAGCGTGGCGAGGGTGCTGGTGATACCGAGCGCGAAGGCGTTCCACATCCCTTCCCGATAGATCGGGTTGCGGAAAACGGCGGCGAAGAACTCCAGGGTGAAGTGGTGTGAACCGTCCGCGCGCGTGCCCTCGAAGGCCTGCTTCACCACCATCCCGGCCGGATAGATGAAAAACACGGCGAACAGAACGCAGACGACGAGGGTGACGGTGATGGCGTTGCCGCGTTTCATGGCGGGATGATTGCAGCGCGGCGAGGCCCACCAAGCGAAAAATCCAGCATCGCGCTTTGAGTGCCGGCGACGCTCATCCGGAGGCACCGCGGTTAAGAATCTCCGTTCTAAGGCACCGTCTTTCTTGATCTCATTTTACGCGTTGACTTTTGTGGGTTACATTGTATCCTCGTTATTGGGACGGTGAGTTTCATTGAGACCCCGCTGTTCTCCCGCCAGCTCGCCGAGTGCGTTGACGACGAAGATTTCCGGGCGTTGCAAAATGAATTGCTCAGGAATCCGGAGCGAGGCGACCTCCTCGTCGGCTGCCGGGGCCTGCGTAAAACACGGATGGCACTGCCGGGCAGAGGGAAAAGCGGGGGCGCGCGCGTCATCTACCTGTATCTTCCTGATGATCACGTCCTTTATCTCTTCCTGCTCTTCAAATCCAGTTTCCCTTGGTCGCTCAGCGCCATCGCCAGATTGAAAAGCGCATCCGCATCCGCCGGATCGCGCTGGAGGGCCACACACAGGATCCCGATCCCCTTGTCGTAATCACCGGCTCTCAGGAAATCGACTCCCCGTTCCACGAGCGTCTTCGCCTCGGTGGAATCGCTCCAACGGATGATGATGCGGTCCGCCGTCACCACCACCTCCGCGCCCCGACCGAGTAGGACCGCAACTGGACCACCAGTTGCCCGACCATCGAAACCGCGAAATCCCGAGGATATTCCTCCAGTCCCAGCAAACGGATTCCAGCCTCCTGCTCGGCCGCGCTCGACACCACATCACGGCGATCTGCGGCGGGGCATGAGAACAAGCGAACCAGAAAGCCAAGCTGATAGGCCACCAGATAATCCACCGCTTGCGTCCCCGGCCGGTAGCGCAGGAAATGCGCCGGAGCGCTTCCCTGGGCGGTGGTGATCACCGACATCACCTTCAAATCCGCATCCTCCGCCACATGCACGGGCCTGCCGGAAAGCTCTTGGACTTTCCGGATCATGTGTTGGGCGGAGGGGTGTAAGGGTATATTGATTATCATTCCGGATACCGGATTCATTTCACCAACTCCATCAGCTTTCCATATCCGTCCACCACCTCGTAGCGGACTTGATCGCTGGTGATCTTCGCGAAGAACTTGCGGGCGCAGTCGATTTTGGATTCCTCGATCTTGCGGAGCTGCATGGACGACATGTCGCCTTTGGTCTCGGCGATGAAATAGACGTGTTTCACCTTGTCCTGCTTGAAGGCGATGGCCCAGTCCGGGTTGTAGTTGCCGACGGGCGTGGGGATAAAAAACGACTTCGGCAGCTTGGCGTAAACCACGACCTCGGCGCTGGCATCCAGCTCGCCGACGAAGGTGCGCTCGTTCGTCGAATCGGTGAAAACGTAGTCGTAGATGTGATGCTCGGCCTTGAAGCCCTTACTGAGGTCCTCTCGTTTCGTCTGCGTGAAGATGTCGCTTTCGTGATGATCCTCCGTGGCATTGTAGCTGAGGTGCTCGACGATGACGGTCGCCTTCTGCTCGTTGATCAGGCGGCCGGCCTTGAGGATGAAATCTTCCGGGTTGCGCTTGTATTGGCCGAAGACGGCGACGTTGATCCCGGTTAGAATCCGTGACACCGTGCGGCGGGTGAGCTGGGTGGATTCCGCGATCTTGCCGATGAGATCATATTTCACGGCGGATTGCGCCGATGCCGCGAGTTTTTCCGTCGCGGTTTCCCTCACCACGAATCCTTCACCCTGCTTGAGTTCCTCGTAGGAGGTCTCGTCCTTCTGCTCGCCGCCGGTGACGACGTATTGCAGCGGCGATATGTTCAGCTCCTTGTCGATGGCCTTGATGCTCTTGGCGATGAGTTCCTCGGAATCGAAGTGCACGGTGTAGGCTGCCTTGCGGTTGATCTTGCGCCAGAGGTCTTGGAATTCCTTCTTCTCGAAGTTGGCGTTGAGCGGATTCTCCTTGGTGCGAAATTCATCTTCCGGCAGCGGAATGTCAGCATCGCTGAAGACGGTGTCGATCAGGGCGATGAACGGTTCCTTTAATGCGGCGAGTTCGGTGGGCAGTGGGGCAAGTTCCCCTTTTTGTTTCGCCTCGTGATATTTCGGAGTGATGTGGTGATCGAAATCCACGTAGCCGTTCTGGATCAGATAGAATTCGATCTGCTTCGCCATCTTCGGCGTGACGGCAACTTCGCCTTCGTCCGTCTTGAGCACCTTGCCCTTGAAGTATTCCTCGTTCGCCTGACGCGGACGGGAGGAGATCGTGGCACTGATGTCTTTCTGAAGACCGGCGACGAAGTCCTTGTAGCTCTCGCTCGCGACGACCGTGAGCACGTTCACCTGATGGACGATGGCCGGATCATCGACGCGCTCGCCCTCCGAGTTCACGGCGAGACGCATGCCGCGGCCGACTT
>JBBECN010000126.1:0-9203 GCA_040881795.1 Akkermansiaceae bacterium | reverse complement strand
GGTGTGTCATCCAGCGTCAGCACCTCGTTGAGGCGCTCGTTGTATTCTTCCTCGAACACCCGGGCATATTCGCCGGGCTGCTCGCCATCGGCGGTGTATTGCCGGTATTTCGCGACTTCATCGATGAAGAACAACGAGAGCACCTTGAGGCCCTTCGGGAAAAGCCGTTGTTCTTTTTCAAAATGCGCCTTCACCGCCTCGCGGATCTGGATGCGGCGCAGCGAGGCCTCGTTCACATCGCCGGTGGCTTGCGCGATTGGAAATCGTCCAGCTCCAGATAGATCCGGCGCGCGTCCTCGCCACGGGTGGCAAAGGCCTGCACGTTGATGATCATCACGTTGATTCCAGCGTCTGAGGAGAAGCTTTCCAGTTGATGGAGCTGCTTCGAGTTGTAGATGAAGGGCCGGGCGCGCTTGCCGTATTGTTCGAGGAAATGCTCGGCCATCACCTCGAAGGATTTCGAGACGCCTTCGCGGATGGCGATGCTCGGCACCACGACGATGAACTTGCTCCAGCCGAACTGCTTGTTCAGCTCGAACATCGTCTTGATGTAGCAATAAGTCTTGCCCGTGCCGGTCTCCATCTCGATGTCGAGGTTGATCCTGGAAACGTCCGTGACTTTGAGGCTTTGGGAAATCGGCAGACTTTGCTCGCGCTGGATTTCCTGGAGGTTTTTCAAAATCGTGGCGGGGGAAATCGCCAGTGCCGCATTTGCGAAACCCTCCGCCTCGGTGCCGGGCAGCGGCACGAATCCCGTGGGCGTGGCGCTGCCGGGATCGATGGCGTATTTCAGGCCGCTGGCTTTCGGCTGGCCTTGGAAACAATCCACGACCGCGCGCACGGAGTCCGCCTGATAGGCTTGGTGTTTGAACTTGAGTTTCATAGGCTTTGCGGATCGAGGACCAACAGGGCGTGTGCGCCACCGGGAACCCAGGTTGGATTGATTCCGTGATCGAAGGTGGCCAGCTTGCCGCCGCGTTTCACCGCAAGCGCCAGTAAATAGCAGTCAGTCAAATGCTTCGAATTGGGCAAATCTGGGAAAAGCGAGGCATCGCGCAAGCTTAGGTCATCCGGCCAGAATTGGTGGCCGGAGGATGAAGCGATCATCTGATCGAGAATGACTCGTGCGGTCTTCGGGTTATCGACACGGTTGGCGTAGGTAGGGCCAGACAAAACACGGAGAAATCCGTTTTCCACCAGCGGACAAGTTGCCCAAGCGGCGGGGTGCCGATTGACGAAAAAATGCTTCGCCCGTTTATGATGGGCATGCAGAGGATCGACCAAGGCCAACAGGACATTGACATCGAGCAGGGTCATTTTTTGTATCCTGCGATTTCCAGCACTCTGCCGTCCTCCTCATCATACTGATGGTCGATGAAATATTGGACCTCCTCGGCGCTCAGCGGCTTCCGACCCGTTTTCTTCAGCACTAGCATCCCCAGCTCGTTCATTTCCAATGGGCTGTCCGCATCGAGCTGGATTGGCGGCATGATCTCCCGCCGCAGTGCGTGCTCGACCATCGCCTTGAGTGTGATCCGGCGGCGTGCCGCCACGGCCTTCGCTTCAGCAAGAAGATCATCGGGTAAATCCAAAGTCGTTTTCATGACAAGGTCACCATACAGGAATATAGGTGGCTGGCAAGCTCTGGAAATTTCCATCTCATTTGAAGGGATTCACCACCCGGACTCCGCCATAATTCTGGCCGTCGCTCATGTCTTCCGAGTAGAGGATTTCACAGCCGAGACTCTGCGCGGCGGCGATGATGGTGGCGTCCCAGTGGGAGATCCGGTAGGCGTTGCGGAGTTTCCAAGCCTCAAGGATCAACGGATAGCTGACCGGCTGCACTGTCACATCCCGGAGGTTTTCTAAAAGTGCCTCGATTTGTGTCGTGGTAATGCCGAGCGCCTTTTTCCCAAGCGCGTTGGAGAGATACTCCTGCACCACTTGGCTGGAGAGACAGAAATCCAATTCCGCGACAAGCGCACTGGCGATGCGCTTCTTGGACGCGTCCGCTGCCGCGTTTGAACCCGCATAGAACAGGATGTTGGTGTCGATAAACGGTTGAGTCACCATGGAGGCTGAATCAGTGAGGTGAGGACAAACCGCGATCGTAAATTTCCTCACGCTTCAAGGGCACCATGGGCTCGGTGTTCTGCGCCTGAAGAGCTGCCAGCAACCGCGCACCTTTGGTGCGGCGCTCTTCCAAATCTTGTTGCTCCGAGCGTTCCTTCACCACTTGCAATCCATCGATCACCAGTTCGCGGAAAGTCGTATTTCGCCGTGCGGCCAATACTTTCGCTTCACGAAACAACTCGTCAGGCAGGTCAATCGTCGTCTTCATGCAGCAATAGATACAGGAATATGGGTTGAATGGCAAGAGCCGACTTGGACTGACTTGGACTGCGGCAGGCTGCTGCCACTTTGTGATTCGCAGCCTGCTGCGAATCTCTCCGGGGCAGCAGGCTGCCGCAGTCCAAGGTCAGCCAGCTCCGCTGACAGAACGCGCAGTTGCTGGTTCAACTCGACCTTGCGGTTGAACTGCCGCTCCCGCACGAGGCGGGATTCGAGTTGTTTCGCCTCGCGTTGTTTGGTCGCGATGGCCTCGACGCGTGCGACGTGGTCGCGGAGGGATTCGTTAGTCCGCGCCGGGATGGCGATGTGATGACGAATGAGCTGGTCGTGGAGACTTGATAGATCCAACGCGACGGGCGGCGGTAGGCGTGGGGTGGTGGCAGGCTGCCAATCGAGTAGGAAGTTCGCCTCGATCACCCACTTCGCGGCATCGGCATCGCTGGGGCGCTTGTAGGAAGCGGCGAAGCGGATGGAATCGCCGTGGCGGATCTCGCAGAGCAGGGGGAACGGAATCGCCTTGTCGAGGGTGTGGAGGATTACCGGATCGAATTGCTCGGACTTGAGGTGGAGGGAAAACACCTGGATTTCCGTGATGCCGTGGCGGGCAGGGAGATGGGTGGTTTCCGGCGAGAGTTTGTGGAGCCAGAGGATCTCGGAGACCTGGGCGGTGAAGAGCTCGCGGATGCGTTTGTTCGACGACGCGGCGGCGTGGATGCGGGTCTTGGGAACCGCTTTGCCGAAATGTGTGGATGGTGGGTAGGCGAACATGTCAGGCGGTCGTGGGCCGAGGATGGCGACCAAGGAGCGGCGATCTCCGAATCGCCGAAGCCCATGAGATGACAATGCGGTGAGGGAACCGCTTCTCATCGGCTCCCCATGGACTTCGGCGGATCGGAGTCCGCCGCTCCTTGATGGGGGCACTCATGATTTCACCTCCGTGACGACTAGGAAGGCGATGAGCTCGAAGTCCTCGAGGCCTTGGATGGTATTGAGCAGGGCGCTGGTTTTTCCGCCGGTGAAAAGGCTGTCGATGTCCTTCTCTTCCTTCAGCGCGATCATCGAGCGGATGGCGGTGCTGAGCAGGGCGGAGCAAGCATCCATTTTCCGGCCGTCCTTCGTCAGCTTGTTGAAGGGCTGATAGGCTTCCGGAATCGGCGCGTCCTTGTCCTTGCAGGCGGCGCGGGCGAGATCTAGCAGACGTTTCGATTCTGTGTGGTTGACGTGGATCTCCCCATCCCGCGTGACATAGACGAGGTAGTAGGGATGCAGGCGGTTCTGCTGGTTGATGTTCACGCCGTCGTTGCGATTCCGCAGGGCGAAGATGGCTCCGGGCACCAGTTCGCGTTCCGGCGCGGCGGGGACCACGGCGTGCATGCCGTTGGGGAGTTGTTGGAGATCGTCGTGGAGCTTGACGTAATTCAAGAGGTCCATCCGGAAATCGTTGAGGCCGAGGTCGGTGATGGAGATGCCGGTTTTTACGTCCTCCAGATCGATCACCTCATCCTGCAAGCGCTGGAGCTGCTCGCGGCGGTAAGAGACGTCGTTGGACTTCGAGTCGAGCGGGTTGTCATCGCCAGTGGCGGTCACGTCGGCGATGACCATGCGGTTTTCGACGCGTTCCTTTAAATTGATGTATTCGTCGAGCGTGATGTCCGGCCAGTAGTTGACGAGCTGGATGACGGCATTGGTCGAGCCGATGCGGTCGATGCGGCCGAAGCGCTGGATGATTCTAACGGGATTCCAGTGAATGTCGTAGTTGATGACGCAATCGCAGTCCTGGAGGTTCTGGCCTTCCGAGATGCAATCGGTGCCGATGAGCAAGTCGATTTCGCCGGTTTCCTTGGGCAGGATGGCGGCCTTTTCCTTCGAGCGCGGCGAGAAGAGCGTGAGCAGGGATTGGAAATCGTAGGTCTTCGGCAGCGTGCTTTTCGGACTGGAGGAACCGGTGACTTTGCCGGAGTGCAGGCCCTTGTTTTCCAACAGATAGGGAGCGAGGTGCTCATAGAGGTAATCCGCCGTGTCGGCGAAGGCGGTGAAGAGCAGGATCTTTTTGTTCCCCGGATTGATGGGCGAGGCGAGCTTACTGAGGATGGTGGTCTTCAGGTGCTGGAGCTTCGCGTCGTCGGACGGGGTGACTTTCCGCATTTCATCGAGCAGGCCTTCGATGATAAAGAGGTCGGCTTCGAGTTCCGCTTTCCAGCGCGGCAGGTCCATGTCGGACAGACTGATCTGGACCTTCGCGCCGATGGTGTCGCTGTCGGGAATGGGGATTTCGTCGTCGTCCGGCTCATAATCGGCGAAGGCCGGGGCGATATCGCCGAAGGTGGCGTCGCGGCCGGTCTTCTGATAGTCGGCGATTTTCCGCAGGGTGTTGCGGTGGTTCGTTTCGAGGCTCTGGAGCGTGAGGAGGAAGGAATGAACGGAGCTTTCGAGGCGTTTGAGCAGGTTCACCGTCATGAGCGCCTGGATGCCTTTTTCGCGACCGCTCTGGTTGAGGTTGCCGGTTTGCCCTTCGCCGTCCGGATCGTAGAGGTCCTGATATTTGGTTAGGCGGCTCGGCTGGACGTAGGAAAGTGGTGCGTAAACGGCGAGCGTGAGCGTGCTGAGACGGCTGAAGATTTCATTGAAGCCGATGACGTCCTTGCGCTGGGTGAGCTGGCAGTGATGCGAGTGCGGCTTGAGGCGTTCTGGAAAATTCCCGATGTCCTTGGTGTCGTAGAAGGTCTGAATGTGGCGGCGCGAGCGGGCGATGGTGACGCTGTCTAGCAACTCGAAAAAATCGAAGTCGAGCGCGTTGAGGATGGCGGTGGCGGTGCGCTCCTCGGCGGGCAGTGCCGACCACGCGTTGAAGGTGGCTTGGGCGCGGCGGAAAATTTCATCGATGGATTTCTCCGAGCGGAGCTTGGCCTGGAGCTGATCGGGATCGCCCTCGTAGGCGAGTGCGAGCTGGTTGCGAAGATCGGTGAAGCGGTTGTTCACCGGGGTGGCGGAGAGCATGAGGACCTTGGTCTTCACGCCGGCGCGCACGACTTGGTTCATCAATTTTGCGTAGCGGGACTCGCGCTCTTCCTCGCCGGGAGCGTTGTTGCGAAAGTTGTGTGATTCATCGATGACGACGAGGTCGTAGTTTCCCCAATTCACGCGGTTGAGCGGCATGCCGAGCGATTCGCCGCGGGTGCGGAGCAGGTCAGTGTGGCAAAGGACATCGTAGTTAAAGCGGTCCTTCGCGAAGAGATTGGTGACGAGGTTGCGGTTGTAGTTGAGCCAGTTGTCCGCGAGTTTTTTCGGGCAGAGGACGAGGACCGAGCGGTTGCGCAGCTCGTAGTATTTGACGACGGCGAGCGCGGTGAAGGTTTTGCCGAGGCCCACGCTGTCGGCGAGGATGCAGCCGTTGTAGGTTTCCAGTTTGTTGATGATGCCGGTGGCGGCATCCCGCTGGAAATTGAAGAGCTTCTGCCAGATCAGGCTGTCCTCATAGCCGGTGAGGTCGTTCGGCATGACATCGGCGGAAATGTCCTCCAGGAACTCGCTGAAAATGTTGTAGAGGATGAGGAAGTAGATCCGCTGCGGCGAATTTTCCTGATAGACCGAGGCTATGTGCTCGCAAAGGCGCCCGGTGACGTCTTCGAGCTTTTCCTTGTCGTTCCAGATCTGGTCGAAGAGCGCGAGCCAGGTGCCTGTCATCGGCTGTTCGTCGAACTTGTTGACGAAGTTCGAGACGGCGTTGCCTTTTTCGTAACCGAGATCGACGGCGGTGAAGCCGTGGAGCGGCATGTAGGTGGCGTTTTCCGGACCGCTGACACAGGCGAACTGCTGCATCGGAGCGCGGCCCTTGTTGGAACGGAAAGTGGCCTTGCGGCGCATCCAGTCGGCGCACTCGCGGGCGATGGCCTTCTGGGTAAGTTCGTTGCGAAGCCGGACCTCGAACTCGCTGCCGTAGAGGCTGCGCTCGCGTTCGAGCTTGGGAATGTGGAACTCGCGGTGCTCCTTGCGGAGTTTGTCGGCGACGTCGTTCGGGACGAAGGTGGGCGAGGTGAAGATGAATTCGACGGAATCCACCTGCTCCAGCTCCGCCTTGAGCGCTTCGTAGGCGTAGATCGAAAAGCACGAGGCGGCGATCTTGAGCTTCGCACCCGGGGTGAGGGTTCGTTTCAGATCGTCGCCGAGAAGGTGGGTGATGTTGTCGAGAAGGGTCAACACCGGAACTAGAACGAATTTTTTGATATCGGAAAACGATAAAAATAATCGCTTTTGAAAATCAGCTATCGAGTGATCGATATTAAATCCAAGATTGAGGTTGGGGAAAAATCCAATCGGAATCCGGGTGATCTATTCGGTGTTGTATCCGAGGCTCCCGGCTTTCTGTCGGTCCGTTATGCTCAATGTGTGAGTGAGCATCTGGAAATACGGCGACGTCTGGCGGCAATCGGGAAAAATCGGCAGTGGCTGGCCAAGCAGCTCAATAAGAGCGAGGCAACCGTGCGCCAGTACTTGCAACCGAAGGGCAAGCGGACGAAAGAGCTGATGGACGACATCGAGCGGGTGATCACTTTGGAAACGGCGCGTCAGCGAGAGGTGCAGCCCGAGGCTCCGCCGTGGAATGTTCTGTTCCGGACGGCGGACGAATTTGACCAAGCGGACCGGGCGAGCCGGGTGGCGAAAGCGGAGAGTTTGGTGGAGTTCTGCCGGGCGGCGATCCTGGAGCGGGCGGCGGTGATTTTGGCGGAGAAGCAGCGCGGCGGGCGCTGATTTGATTCGTGCATGGGAGGTGCAAGGCCGTTACGGCGGGCCTACAAAGCAGCTGCGGATGCCGTTCTCCATTTCCGCCTGAAACAACTCGCCGCCGCCGCCGATCAAATCGGACTCCCGCACGAGCTGTTTCCGAACAAGGATAAGAAGACGGACCACTGAGGGACTCAGCCCAAAATAAATGTGAATCCGGGTCGGATTTCCGACGAAGTCCATGGACTGCTGCAGCCTGCTGCCGCTTTCCGCCATGCAGCCTGCTGCGAGCGGCACAGCCCAAGGTTTCATCAGACTTCTCCGCCACCCTAGATGCCACGCAGAATCTCCAGTGGTGGATGGTTGCAGACACCCCGGCTGAGCGCGAGGCCGCCGATCACTGAAATCCCAGTCACCGCGGCGAAGGCCACGAGCAACAGGGCGACGTCGGGCAGCGGCGACGCTTTGAAAACAAACACCGCCAGCGCGGCATTGGCCGCGACGGCCAGCAGCACGCCGGTGAGCGCGGCGAGGAAACCCAGCGCGGCGTATTCGATCACGAGGATCATCCGCACCTGCCCGGCGGATGCGCCGAGCGTGCGGAGTAGCACGCTTTCCCGCAGCCGCACGTCGCGGCCGTTCAGCAGGGTTCCTATCAGAATCGGCAGCCCCGCAAGCACGGTGAAACCGGCGAGCAATGAGACCACGAGTGAGATTTTTCCAAGGATATCGCGCACGGTTTCGAGGATCTGGGTGAGATCGATGGCGGAGACATTCGCAAAATCCGACACCAATTCCCGTTGCAGCGCGCCCGAGGCGGCGGGCGTGGGCGTGCGGGTGGTGACCACTTGAAATCCCGGCGCGTCTTCGAGCACACCGGGCGGAAAGATCATGAAAAAATTCAGGTTGAAGCGACTCCAATCGACCTTGCGCAGGCTGGTGACACGGGCGTTGACCGGCACGCCCTGGACATCGAGCACCATCTCATCGCCAATTTTCATGCGCAGGTCATTGGCGATGTCCTGTTCCAGGGAAAGCGGCACCGGGCCGCCGGACTCCGGGAGTGAGGCATGCCACTCGCCAGCGACGAGCGTTTCCGTCTCATTGATCGTGGCGCGGTAGGTGGAGCGGAACTCGCGCCGGGCCACCCAGCCCGGTACGCCTTTTGCCTCGCGGATCGGCACGCCGCGCACCGACTCGATGCGCATGGTAACCATCGGCGCGCTTTCCAACACCGGCAGTTTCAGTTTTCCCAACACGCCTTTCACGCCGGCCAATTGGTCCGTCTGGACGTCGATTAGATAGAGATTCGGACTTTCCGCGCTGCGGGTGATGTTGAGCCGCTGGTTGAGCAGGTTTCCTGCCAGCAGGATGGTGACCATCAGAAAGGTGCCAAGCCCTAACGAAAGCAGAAACAACAAGGTTTGGTTTTGCGGACGGTGCAGATTGGAAAGCCCTTGACGCAGCAAATACGGCCAGCGCGGCCCGACCCATTTGCGGGTCAGCGCCATCAACCCGCGTGCCACGCCCGCTAGCACGGCGAAGGCCAGCGCAAGCCCGCCGACGAGCGCCAGCGCGCGCTTCCAGTTTGAATCGTTGGCCAGCGCCAACACCACCAGCAGTCCGACCAATAACCCATAAACCGGCAGCGCGCGCAGCGTGCCACCCGCCAGCATCGCCCCGCCGCGCAAGGTGGCGGCGGGCGAAATCCGGCGGATCTTCAACAGCGGGATCAAGGCGAATCCGCAGCAAACCGCGAAACCGGCGGCAGTGGTCTGGGCGACCGCCAGCCACTCGGGCGATGGCGCCACGGCGATTGGCAGGCTGTCCCGGAAATAAACCAGCACCCCGGTCTGCAACGCGATTCCGAGGCCGGCACCTAACAAAGCTCCGAGCAGTCCCAACGCGCCCGCCTGCGCGAAGTAAATCGCGGCGGCGAGATGCCCCGGACAGCCGAGGCAGCGCAGGATGGCCACCGTCGGCATGCGGCGGCTGACGTGGGCATGCACCGCGCCGGCCACGCCGATGGCTCCGAGCACCAGCGATGCCAGTGCGAGGATCCCAAGGAATTGTTGAAAATTTTCCAAAGCATCCCCCAGATTTTCACGCCGGTCATCGGGGGTTTCCAA
>JBBECN010000125.1:0-4045 GCA_040881795.1 Akkermansiaceae bacterium | reverse complement strand
TGGTGAGGTTGACGCGTTGGACTTCGCCGCCGGAGAGGGTGCGGGTCGGGCGGTCTAGGGTGAGGTAGCCGAGGCCGACTTCCTCGAGGTAGGAGAGGCGGGAGGTAACTTGGTCGAGGAGGAGTTGGGTGGTGTGGTCGCCCGGGGGAACGGGTATGCCGGCGAGGAACTCGCGCAGGCGGTGGACGGGACGACTGGCGATTTCCGGAAGGGTGAGAGATTCGCGGTCGGCGCCGGACAGGCGGTAGTTGAGTGTCTCGGGCTGGAAGCGTCCGCCGTGGCATTGCGGGCATTCGTTGTAGTTGCGGTAACGGCTGAGGAGCACGCGGACGTGCATTTTGTAGGTCTTGCCTTCGAGCCAGTCGAAATAGCCCTGCACGCCATACCAGCGATCGTTGTCCCAGACTTCACGGATGGCTTCGCCGGGGCGGCGTTCGCCGTGAATGACCCAGTCTTGGTCAGCTTGGGGCAACTCTTCCAACGGGCAGTGCAGGTCGATGTCGCGGCGGCGGGCGTGGCGGACGAGATCGGCTTGGCATTCTTGCGACATACCACTTTGGAACGGACGGACAACGCCTTCGGCCAGAGTGCGCGAGCGGTCGGGGATGATGCGCTTCCAGTCGAGACCGATGACGCGTCCGAAGCCGCGGCATTCGGGGCAGGCTCCGAGCGGGTGGTTGAAGCTGAAGAGGCCGGGGGTGGGCGGGCGGATATCGAGATCGCACCAGGCGCAATGCCATCCGGAGGAGAAGGGGTGGCTTTCGTTGGTCTCCGCGTCGATGAGGAGGATGCGGCCTTTGCCGAGGCGGAGGGCGGTTTCGACGGCTTCGGTCAGGCGGTTTTCGTCGTCTGCGGCCACGCGGTCTTGGATGACGTGGATGACGGGGGGGAGTTTTTTCGGCGGGGCCTCGTCGGCGCGGAGAATTTTTTGGTCGAGCCAAACGCGGAGGTAGCCTTGTTGTTGGAGGAATTCGAAAAATTGCGTGGGGGTGCGTTTTTCGACATCACCGGTGCCGACGGGGAAGGTGACGAGGAGGGTGCGTCCGGCGAAGCGTTGCGCGGCCTCGCGCACGATGCCGCGGGCGGTTTCGGGCCGGATAGCTTTATGACATTGAGGGCAGGCGGCGGTGGCGAGGTGGGGGAAGAGGAGTTTAAGGTAGTCGTTGATCTCGGTGATGGTCCCGACGGTGGAGCGGGTGGTTTTGACGTTGTTCGATTGCTCGATGGCGATGGCGGGGGGGATGCCTTCGATGCTGTCGACGCGCGGTTTGTCCATGCGGTCGAAGAACTGGCGCGTGTAGGGCGAGAAGGTCTCGATGTAGCGGCGCTGTCCTTCAGCGTAGATGGTGTCGAAGGCGAGGGAGGATTTGCCTGAACCGCTCGGGCCGGTGATGACGTGGAGGAGTCCGCGGGGAAGATCGAGGTCGATGCCGCGGAGGTTGTTCTGCCTCGCACCGCGGATGCGGAGGGTCTGCGGGTTGGTTGCGGGGCGCTGGCGGTTCGACATGCCTAATTTTCGCCGGCGGGTCGGGGTGACCGACGGCGAACCGGATAGGATAGGGGAAAGTGCGCGCCAGGCAACGCGACAAATGAAGAAATTTGTCGGAACTTGGTGCGGCGGTCATAGACGGCCGCTACAAGGAGAAGAAAACGGGCGTCGCCGGGGACGGCGACCCGGTTGGTGTCAGGCGCCGTTGTGCTGGCTGAGTTGCTCGGTGCGGAGGAGGACGCGTTGGCGCATGATCTTGCCGGGCTTGAATTTAACAGTGGCGCGGGCCGGGATAACAACGTCGGTTTCGGGTTTGTTGGGGTTGCGACCGACGCGGGATTTGGTGAGGCGGACTTCAAAAACGCCGAAGTTTCTCAATTCAACATTGTTACCATCGGCGAGGTTTTCGGTGATGTGGTCGAGGGTTTTTTGGATCACAGAAAAGGTCTCTTGCTGGGTGATGCCGACTTCCTCGCTGATCTTCACGACCATGTCGCGCTTGGTGAGATTTGCCATATTGGTATTTGGTGCAGGTAGATGACTTGAAAGAAGTTAGGAAACGTACGGCTTACCAGTCAAGTTAGCAAGCAGGAAATAATAGGCAAACACCGAATTCTGCTCAGCGTGCTCTTTTTGGACTTCCGGACAGTGACGGGCGAGGGCAGGATTAAGACCCGTTTTGCCATGAAATTGATCCCTGATCAGAAGCTGTCCGGTATCCTTGCCCCTTTGTTCGCCCTCCGCACCGAAAACGACCTCGGGATCGGGGACACGGAGTCGCTGAAAGAGTTGGTGGACTGGGCTTCGGCGCACGGGTTCGGGTTGGTGCAGGTGCTGCCGATCAATGAGGCGGGGGGCGACAACAGCCCATACAACATCATCAGCTCTGTGGCGCTGGATCCGACCACGATAGCGACCAATCCGAAGGCGCTGAAAGATCTGAGGGCGGCAGACTTCAAAAAAATCTGCACCAAGCACGAGGTGGCGGCACTGCGCGAGGGCAAGGTCAATTACCGTGGGGTGCGCGCGTTGAAGGGGGAGTTGCTCGAGGCGGCCTGGAGAAATTTCAAAACCAAGCACCTGAAGGAAAAGACGCGGCGGGCCAAAGAGTTCGCGGCTTGGACGAAGGAAAACGCGGCGTGGCTCGAGCCCTATACGCTGTTCCGTGCGTTGGTGCGCTGGCATGGCGAGAACGAAAACACAGACCTCTGGCCGAAGAAGCAGCGCAATTATGCGTCGGCGAAAAAGTGGCTCTCTTCTGCTTCCCCCGCCGATAAGCGCAAGGTGCGCGGGTTGCGCGATTTTTTCGCTTACGTGCAATGGATTGCTTACAGCCAGTGGGCGCAACTCAAAGCCTACGGCGACGAGCGTGGCGTGGCGCTGGTCGGGGACGTTCCGGTGGGAGTGAGTATTTACAGTGCTGATGTTTTCGAGGAGCCGGGGATTTTCGATCTGGCGCGTTCGGCGGGGGCGCCGCCGGAAAAAGTTTTCGCGGCGGATCCGTTCACGGCCAAGTGGGGACAGAACTGGGGCTTCCCGCTCTACAATTGGAACGAGATGGAGAGGGACGACTACGCTTGGTGGCGTCAGCGCCTGCGCACCACGATGGAAATTTTCCATTTTCTGCGAGTCGACCACGCGCTCGGATTTTTCCGCATTTACAGTTTCCCGTGGCGTCCGGAGCGCAATGAGGAATTCCTCCCGCTGAGCGAGGAAGAAGCCAAGGTGCGCACGGGTGGCGTGCTGCCAGGATTTGTGCCGGGCGACGATTCATCCGAACAAAGCCGCGAGACGAACCGCGCACAGGGCGACCGATTGTTTCGCATGATCGTCGAGGAGACCGGCGAGCACCGTCTTATCGCCGAGGATCTCGGCGAGATGTCACCCTATGTGCGCCCGGTTCTCCAAGCCCAAGAGATTCCCGGCTTCAAAATTCCGCTCTGGGAAATCGCGCCGGATGGCTGGCCGGTGCCGGGGCGTGATTACGAGCGGTTGTCGCTCGCGACCTACGCGACACACGATCATCCGGCGCTGCACGCTTACTGGGATCAATGGTATGCCAATTCGCAAGCTGATGATCCGCACAAGGCGCATGCGGCGGTGCGGCAGATGCAGGAGATTTGCCGTTTCGCCGAGATGAGTGTGCCGCTGCCGGCGCCGTGGAGCGATGAGATCCACGAGGGATTGTTGCGCGGGCTCTTCGCCAGCAACTCGTGGCTGGCGGTCAACATGGTCACGGACCTCTTTGGCACGTCGGAGCGTTTCAATGTGCCGGGTGCTATCGGCGACCAGAATTGGACCGAACGTTTTCCTGTGCCGATCTGCGATTGGGATAAGCATTGGCCGGAGAAAGTGGCCAAGCTCGGATTGATGATGCGCGAGACCGGGCGCTACGGGGCTTGAGCGATCACTTGCGTGAATAACGGGGCGCAAGAAAATCCTTTGGTCAAGAGGTTGGGGGTGCTGTCGGTTGAAAACCCTGAGTCATCCTCCGCATAGCATTACATAATGCCATTGCCTTCGCTCCGAACAAACTGAGTCCTCGTGCGCGGGGCT
>JBBECN010000124.1:0-25996 GCA_040881795.1 Akkermansiaceae bacterium | reverse complement strand
GGGTGCGGAAGTGCATGCGGGTGCCGTTCCACCAGGCGAAGAAAGGTTTGCCCTCTTTGTGCATGCGGGTGATGAAGTCCTTACAGGCGGCGAGGGATTCCTCGTCGATGGTTTCCATGCGCTTCTTGGTGAGTGGGCCGAGGTTTTCGATGGTTTGTCCGCCTTTGCCGTCGGCTTTGGTATGAAGCACGCCGCGGGGGCCGTAGGTTTCGAGGAAGGTTTTGCCATTCTTCAAGACCATGTCGCGGGGATAGTCGCGTTGTTCGGGTTCCTCCTCGGCATTGAGATGATAGAGGGTGCCCATGAACTCATCGAAACCGTGCGTGGTGGGCAGGTGCTCATCGCGGTCGCCTTGGTGGTTTTTACCGAACTGACCGGTCATGTAACCTTGGCTTTTCATCACGGTAGCCATGGTGACGTCGGTTTTCTGCCAGCCTTCCTTGGCACCGGGCATGCCGACCTTGGTCATGCCGGAGCGGACCGGAGAGGATCCGCTGATGAAAGCGGCGCGGCCTGCGGTGCAGGATTGCTGGGCGTAGTAATCGGTGAAGGCGACGCCTTCCCTTGCGACGCGGTCGATGTTGGGTGTCTTGTAGCCCATCATGCCGCGGTTGTTATGGCTGATGTTCCAAGTGCCGATGTCGTCGCCCCAGATGACGAGGACGTTGGGTTTCTTGTCCTGGGCGGATGCGCTGGCCGCAAGGGCAATCGCGCCGCATAGGACGGTTTGTAGTATTCGTGTTGTTTTCATATGATGTTGAGTGCTGCCAGGGTTCAGGCTTTGTCTTTGCCGCCTGAGATGAATGGATAGACGATGGCTGCGAGCGCGGCACCGGCGATGGGCGCGAGCCAGAAAAGCCAGAGTTGGGAAATGAAGGCACCACCGGCGAACAAGGCGGGTGCGGTGCTACGAGCGGGGTTCACCGAGAGATTGGTCACCGGGATGCCGATCAGGTGGATCAGCGTGAGGCCGAGGCCGATGGCGATCGGGGCGAATCCGGCTGGGGCGCGCTTGTCGGTGGCACCGAGGATGATGAGCAGGAAGAAGAAGGTGAGCACGATTTCCGCGACGAGCGCGGCGACCATCGAGTATTTCCCGGGGGAAAGCTCGCCGAAGCCGTTGGAGGCGAAGCCCGCTGATGCGTCAAACCCGGCTTTGCCGCTGGCGATCAGATAGAGGACAGCCGCACCGGCGATGCCGCCGAGGACTTGGGCGATGATGTAGGGAATGGCTTGTGAAGCAGGATGGCGACCCGCCACGACCAAGCCAACAGTAACGGCAGGGTTCAGGTGGCAGCCGGAGATGTGGCCGATGGCGTAGGCCATGGTCATCACGGTGAGGCCGAAGGCGAGGGAGACACCGACGAAGCCGATACCGAGTTGGACCGGGTTGTCGCCGGTGGTGAGGAACATCGCTGCAAGGACCGCGCTGCCGCAGCCGCCGAATACTAGCCAGAAGGTGCCGAAAAACTCAGCGAGTGTTTTGTGTTTCAGTGTCATGCTGTGTTGGTTGATGGTGGCTCGCTTGAATCTGGAAATTGTCCGCGCACGGCGGCGATCAGATCAGCGGCCGGAAAGGGCTTGGTGAGATACGCTGCGGCACCTGCCTTGCGGGCTTTCTCGCGGTTGAGCGGCTGGTCCTGACCCGTGATGAACACCACGGGAAGATGAATGCCGCGTTTGAGCAGATGCTCGTGGAGCTCGAAGCCCGAAAGCCCGGGAAGCTGAACGTCGAGAATCAGAAAGCTGGCGTCCTCCAGCGCATCCGAGGTCAGAAATTCCTCGGCGGATGAAAAGCACCGGTTTGGGAATGCCGCCGCGCCACAAAGCCGCCCGACGGCCTGCCGCATGGCGGGGTCGTCATCGACGATGGCGATTTGGGAACGGTGCGCGACCATCAGGAAAAAGTGGTGGCCAGGACCGGATCGCGGAATTGGCACTAGGGGCGGAATGATTGCCCCTTGGTGAGGTGTTCAAACGATTTCCCCGCCCATGGTCACGAGCTCCAGCAGCGAAGCCACTGCAATCTTCGGCATGACTTGGAACCGATGCGCTTTGACGGCGCGCTCGGTGCCGCCGAGAATACCGAGCGTTCAAGGACGGGCGTTCACTTGGGGCGCCCAGTGGTGTGGAGGTTGCGCTTCGGCGATTGCAGGACAAGGGCATAGACGACGTTGAAAAGTTCGTCTTCCCCCATGTAGGGAGCGCCCATGTGGGGTTGGGTGAATTTCAGTCCGTAGCCCGGCTGCCATGCGAGCGAGAACCACCAGGCGTAGTCGTGGATGACTTTTTGATAGGATTCCGGCGCGGAGAGCTGCAAGGCGAGCAGCCCCAAACCGCCGCCCGGTTCACCGTAGGCGTGGCTGTTGCGAATCCACGGGTGGCGCTCGGTCATGATTTTCGTCATCGCGTCACGCATGTCGGTCCGCTCACCGCGCAGGTGGCAGGCCATCGCAAAAAGTCCGCTGCGCGAGAAAAACTCGCCGAGATCCTTGGCCGACCGGTTGTAGCCAAGCGCCCCGTGGCCGCCGTCCTTCGGATCGGACCAGGACATTTCCATGTAAGGCATCAGCATGTCCCACAGCTTGTCATCCATCCCGCAGCGCATCGCCAGCGCTTCGAAGACGAGCAGGTGGCAAGCGGGCGCGACCAAGGCCTTCTGGTCGTAGGGCAGTCCGCTGGGTCCATGACCGAGCGCGGGCACCTCCCACTTGCTCATGTGGCGGCCGTTGTAGGCCCAGTCGCGCATCATCTCCAAATGCGGCAGGACCCGCTTGTCGCCGCTGTGCAGAAACCACTCGCTGTAGAGGATCCCGCCGTAGGCCCCCCCCCAGAAACCGAGATTGCCGTGCTTGTCTGGCGTCGGATAACGCTTCAGCCCCCAGTCGACCGCACGCCGGACCTTGTTTTCGTAGCGTTTTTCCCCAGTCGCGAGCAGAGCCAGCGCGGCGAAGGTGGTGCGCTTCATGTCGCCCGACCACGAGCCATCCTCATTTTGATTTTTCACGACCCATTCGAGCATATCGGCGAGCAGCGCCTTCGCCTCGGGGTCGCTCGCTGGATTCAAGGAGGTGAAGGGTCGCGAGCGGGCGAGGTTTACCGGGAGAATGACCACCTTCCCTTCGCGCAGCACTCCCAGCTCGAGGGTCTTCGCGCCAGTTGTTAGCGCCGCTTCGCTTGCCCGACCCAGCACCGCTTCGTGGCTTTGGTGAAACCATTTCCAGCCCGGCGCGAGATCGTTCACCGGCAGTGGTTTGTTTGCCACCGATACGATCACATCGCCCTTCTGCAAACCCGCCAAGTCCGACGGGCCTCCGTTGCGCACTTCGATCACCGGCAGCGCGGTTTGCTGGTGCTCGGTCATGGCGGTGAATCCCAGCAATCCGGCCCCGAGTTTGTCCGGGCCGAGTCCTCCATTCGAGCGCCCGAAGAGCTTGCCGCCCAGCTCCGTGCTCACGCGGCACCATTGCGGCTCCCCCACCACCACCCGACCGTCGAGGCCGGTGAGACGCAAGCCGAAAACCTTACCGGTCAAAGCCGTCATCAACTTGGGCGGCACTTCGAGCCAGATCCGCGCCCCGGCATCCGCGGGAGGCTGGGACTTCTCCAAGGTCACGCCGAGTGGAGTGATCTCCGCCGCCGTGCCGAATCCCCCACCACTCCAGTCACTTTCAATCACAAAACGAAAAGCCTCAACCTTGAGCGGCGACTCGAATTTCACCTCCAACGGACCGCGTTTGTCGGCGATTGCCACCTGTTCACTTTCGCCGGCCGCCGCCACCCGCCAGTCACCACCGGGCTCGCGCACCTCCACCCGCCACTTCCGCGGCACGCCGTTGGTAAACCCACCTTGCCGCGGCAGAAACCGCAAGCCATCCAACCGACGAGACTCACCAAATGCCAGACCGATCCAGTGTGGGGGTTTCGCCTGATCGTTGCCATAGCGCGAATGCCAGCCGGTCTTCGGGTCGCCGTCGAAGACCTCCGCCGCGGTTGCCCCGTCATGCTCGGAGGAGGCGATCACCGCCCAATCCGCCCGCGGTGCACGCAGCATTTCCACCGTCGCATCCGCCGAAGCAAACATCACACCCGTGCCCGGATCGATCGCCTCGGCACGCACCACGCCCCGCTTTCCATCCGGCGTGCCGAAAAGATCCACCGCCAGCATCCCACGCCACTCTCCCCCGGCGGCCGCCTCCTTTTCGTTTAACTCTGGCACCTTCACCTCAGCCAGCATTTCCTGGCTTGATTCCACCACCGTGGCGCGTCCACCGCCGGGTAAATACCATGAGCCTTCCGCCTTGAATTGGGGCGTCGGTAAAACCGACGCACCGAGTCCACCGAGAGTCACTGATAGACAACACACAAAATTGAAATATTTCATAATTGATAAAACAAGAAACCGCACTTTTCACTAAATATATCTAACGAACTATTTTTTCTCGCTCTGGAATGCTGCGATTCACACCAGAGGTGAAATACGACATTCCTGAATGACTTTTTCGGTTAGGGTTTTTATTCTGAATGTCAGGAAGGTGCCGTCCGCCTCACCTTCGATCCAAGTGGCTTGTTCGAGTCGCGGACCGCCACCGACCAACTGCGCATAGGGAAACGTTTCATTTGCCTCCATCCAATACGGCTCGTGGGTGTGACCTGAAACCACCACCTGGGCTTTCCAAGCGACCAGCGCATCGTGCCAGGCATCCCGGCTGAAACGACTGAAGTGATCATAAGTTGTGTTGTTATAGCCTTCTTTGGAGATATTCCGTTCCACTTTCCAACGCAAGGGGATGTGGCAAAATACCACCCGGTAAGGCGCACCCCGCATCTCCGGCGACTGCGTCACTTTACGCAGCCACTCGGCCTGCTCCTGGCGGAGAACTTCAAAGGCCACCCGCCCGCCGAAACTCGGATGGTCATCCGGTTTGTCCTCGCCGGTGTGGAGACAAACCACCGCCACCGGACCACTGCGAAAGGCATAGTAAGGACGGCCGCTCGGAGTCGCCACGAAATCTTCCATCCGGTAGGCCCATCGCCCGCGCACGTCATGGTTGCCCCAGACCATCATCAGCGGGCGGCCATCGGTGATATCCGCCCCCGCCGGCGAAAGCAAGGTGGGGACCAGCCACGCCTCCTGATGCCAATCGTTGCAAGTGTCCCCATTCCACACCATGAAATCGGCCTTCGGCGTCTTTTCATGAAGCGCGCGGATCGTGTCGTGGCGCTCGTGGGTATCGTTCCACACCACAAAGGTCGATTTTTCCGCCTTCGGATCGAGAGTGCGGAAAACCTTCCACGCCGATTCCTCGCGGAGCTTCCGGTCGGCGGATTCGGTGATGGATCGGATTGCGTATTCCATGCCTGGCGCAAGTCCGTCGATCCTTACCCGCAAGGTCTCATTGCCTTGGGGAGATAACCCGAATCGATCAGCTCTGGCGACCCCTGAACGATCCCCGGATTTCCACTCGACATGGCCGATGCACAGTCGGGAGACGCCCCACAACAATTCCACACCGTCAGGACGCGGTGCCATCACCGCGAGCGGAGTGGTCACCAAGGACTTGACCTGGCCTTGCTGCTCAGCCACCTGGCCAGTCGCCACCGAGAGGCCACCCGCCATTGTTCCGATAAATCCACGTCGTTTCATAGGGTATCCATACTTACTTTCAGGATGACTGTTGTCAGAAAGTGACTTTGAGCCGTGCAAAAAACCGGGTGGCCCCCTCGGGCAAGGGGATGGTGACGATCACGTTCTCGGTGGTCTCTTGCTCGATGACCTGCGTCATCTCCTCCGTCGCAAGGCCCCATGGCAGTGAGACAAGATCAGCGGAAAATTCGACTTCTGGAACAAATCCGGCGGCGACGGCGTCCTTGCGGCGCGTGTAGGTGAAGACGAGATGGTTGCCGGTTCGCACTGCGGATGGCAGATTCGCCGAGGTGCCGTTGGCGGGCGACGAGCCGAGCACGAATTCCACGCCGTTGACCCATCCGTCGCCATCCGGATCCGCGGTGGGTAACTTGTCCGCGGGATCGGTCAGACTGGTGAAGGAATCGATCCAGAGTTGATAGGGCTGCGGGTTGTGGGTTGTTAGTGTGACAAAGGAACCGGTCCCGCCGAGTGTGTCGTTGTAATCAAGGATGTAGGTATTGGATCCCGCGACGACGATGGAATCGTCGGCAAGTCCGGTGAAGTTTCCACTGAGGGAATTGCCGGAATAGTCGATAAGGATGAGTTTGGTGCCTTGCGGCAGGGTGGAGGAACCGGAATCCGTTAGAGCAAGGGCGGCACCGGCGGTGATGGTGACCGCACCCGCGGCCTGCAATCTGCCGGAGCTGGCTGCGTTGCTGTTGAGTTGGACAGCGAACGACGCACCACTTTGGAACAAGGCGGTGGTAGCCAGGAAGACGCCATTGCCTGCGGCGAGCGTGGCTCCATCAGCCACCGTGAGGGCGGATGCGGAAGAGCCGGTTCCAGCGAGGGTTCCGGCGGCGACGAGGGTATTTCCAGTATGACTGTGGGTGCCGGTGAGGGTGAGGGTGGCAGCTCCGGATTTGGTGAATTGGAGGTCGTTTGCGAAGTTTCCGCCGAAGGTGGCATCGGCGGCCGGACTGACGTTGAGGCGCGAGGAAGGCCCGGTGCCGGTGATGGTGCCGGCGGTTCCTGATAGATTGCCGATCGATGAGGCGGCATCGGCAAGATCCACCGCAGCGCTGGTGGCATCCAGAACGAGGCTGGCCGCAGGGTTGGTCCACGGCTGGCTGAGGACGAGGCGGGAATCGCCGCCATTGAGAGTGACTGCCATCAGCGAGTCGATTCCCTGGGCGGCGCTGTTGGTCAGCCAAGCGCGGGTTCCGAGGGTGACGGTGCCGGTGCCCAGTGCGTTGGCGGCGGCCGCGCGGAGAGCCCCGAAGTCGTCACCGCTGGCGGTGTGCTCGACGGTCCAATTTCCGGTGAATGGATTGTCGGCTGAGGAGATCGTGATTTGGCGGACGGAGCCCAAGACCGATGCCGCGTTGCTCTCGGAAACCACGGCGAGGACCCCGCTGCCGGCGAGTGGCCCGCTCAAGGTGGCGTCGTTGCCATAATTACCACCGGTGATTCGCAGGGTGCCAGCACCCGAGACCGTGAGCGGTGCGGCTAACAGGTGGCTCGAACTGCCATTGGACGCACGAAAACGAATCGTTGCCGGGCCGTTGAGCGTGATTGGTGGAAGATTGTAAGAAACCGTCTGCAGGGTGTTGTCATGGGTGCGCGCAAGATCGAGCACGCCGTTGTTTGCAATCATCAGTGATCCACCGATCAGGGACTGGGCGTTGGATGACGGATTGTTAGAAGTGACCGCGAAGTTTTCCACCAACCAATCCAGCCCGACCCCTTGCGGGCCGCTGGTGGGGGCCGCTTGATTGATATCCCAGGTGGATTCGGATGCGGACGAACCGTTGGCAATGGATACCGGATTACCGGTCGTGGCGAAGTTTGCGGTTAGGTCGCGCGCTGCGGTGATATCGGTATCGGTGCGCGTAGCGGTGGAAAGCCCGTCACTCCAACCCACGAAAAACGCGCCGGGGCCGGGCACTGCGGTGACGGTTTGCGCATCGCTGCCATGGTCGATGACCTGCGGTGATGGACCACTGACGGAACCGTTGGGACCGGCGGAGTAGGTGAGCGTATATTGGGCGATCGCAAAGGCGGCCGTGACTGCGATGTCCGCGCTGACCTCGGTATCGGTGCGGACGGGATTGGTGAGACCATCGCTCCATTGGACAAAGGTGTGGGCCGGCGCGGGAACCGCGGTGACGGTGCTGCCATCATTGCCCTCGATGACCGTTTGGGAAACCTCGCCGGAAAGCGAGCCATTCGGACCGGCGGCGTAGTTCAGGGTAAATTGCAGCGGCGGGGGCAGCGAGAAGGTCACCGTGATGGAGGAATTCGATCCACTGCCGGAGGAAACGCTGGCGATCAGGCCACTGCCCGAGCTGTCATTGACCGTCACCGCCGGAGATCCCGTTAGATCACCCTGATAACGGATGAGAGTGTAGGGTGTTTCCGCCAGCGGGGGCGCGGTGACATCGACCACGAGGTTTCCCGCCGAGTGGGTGAAGGCTCCGGAGACCGTGAGCGGAGCAGAGTCCGGCACGGCGGGCAGGGCGAGGCGCAGGGTGCCGCCCGTCTGGGCGAGGGACGCGATGGTTTGCGGAGCTGGGAGGGCAAGGCTACCGTTTGTTAGAGTCAGGCCAAGCGAGGGATCGATGCTTCCCGCCAGAGTGAGTGCGGCGGGGCCGGACTTGGTGAATTTCAGGTTGGTGCCGAGGTTGCCGGCGAAGGTGGCGTCGCCGGATGAGTTGACGGTGAGGGAGGAGGAGGTGCCGCTGCCAGAAATCAAACCAACAGTTCCTGATAGATCACCAATCGATGAGGCGGCATTACCGAGCTGCACAAGCGGCGTGCCTCCCGTGAGGGCGAGGCTTGCGGCGGTGTTGGTCCACGGTTGGTTGAGCAACAACTGCGAGTCCGTGCCATTGAGGACGACTCCGGCGAGGGAATTGAGGCCTGCGGAGTTGTCATTGATCAACTGGGCGCGGGTGCCGACGGTGACGGTGCCGGTGCCAAGGGCATTGGCGGCCCCTGCACGCAGCGCGCCGAACTCATCGCCGCCGCCGGTATGGTTGACCGTCCAGTTTCCGGCGAATGGATTGTTCGCCTTGTTGACTGAAATCTGGCGGACATAGGTTCCGGTACTCGTGCCGCTATCGGAAAGCACGGCGATGGTTCCGTTTCCGGAAAGGGTGCCGGAGAGGATCGCGGTGTTGATATAACTGCCGGCGTTGATGTGCAGCGTGGTGTTACCCGCCACTGAGACTGCGGCGGCGATCGTGTGGGTAGAACCGCCAATGGAACATCGGAAGCGAATGGTGCCGCCGCTCTCGATGGCGGTGGCAGGCAGGTTGTAGGAAACGTTTTGATTGGAGAAGGAGTGCAGCCGTGCAAGATCGAGGATGCCACCATTTTTCACCCGCAGGCTTCCGGCTACCAGGGCCTGGCTGTTGGAGGCGCTATCATTGGATGTGACGGTGTTAGCCACCGAGTAGTCCTCGCCTGCGTTCTGCGTGCCGGATGTGGGCGCGGGTGCGTTGCTGTTCCATGTTGTGTCCACGTCCCATTCTCCGTCGGCGATGGAGGTGATGTGGTCGTTGATGACAAGGGTGGCGGTGGATGGCGAGCCCAAGGTGTGGCCAGCACCACCGTTGAGGGTGAGCACCACGTTTTCCGTCAGGCCATTGGGAGCGGCGGCGATCGGGGTGACGACGATGTCTTGCGAGAGAAAGCCGGCCGGCAGTGTGATGCTGTTCGACAGAGCGGTGTAGTCCGTTCCCGGAACTGCGGTTCCACCAATGGTTAGGCCAATCGTTAGCTCTCCGATGGGATGATCGCGGGTGACGGTGAATGAACCGGGGATCGGTCCGCGCTTGGAAGCGGGCAGCGAGGCGGTGACCGTCACCACAGGAATCGGTGCGGGCAGCGCGGTAAAGACGACGGGGGCTGAATCCGTTCGATAACCCCAGTCGCCGAAGGCGGCGCGGGCGGTGACCGTGTGGCTGCCGGGATCGATCGCAGCAAGCAGCGCCTGCCACGGTGCATCGGTCGCGGTGGTGAGCGTGGTTTCGTTTTCCACGAATGAAACTGAGTCCACCATTTCCGGTAGGGACCCGATGGTGGCGGCGAAGGCGACATTAAGCGGCGATACGGAAGATCCGGCGAGAGGCGTGGTGAGTGTGACGGCGGGCGGATTGAGCGCCTGCTGATAGAGTGACTCGATGTCGGTGGCGGTCAGCGTGGTTTTGTAAACGCGGACGTCGTCGAGCCAGCCTTTGAAGCGGCGGGTGGAACTGTTAGGATCCCAACCGAGATACATCGTGCCGTTGAAGGCCTCGGCGGATTGGGTGGCGGGATTGGTGGCGCTCTGAATCCCGGATGGAGTGCGCAGGTGGAGGGTGGTGCCCGAAGGTGAGACACACATGGCGGCAAGGCACCATGTGTTGTCTGGCGGGACGATGCCCGAGCTCCAAGTGAAGCCGCCATCATCCCACGTGTAGCGGAGTTCATTGGCGGATCCGAAATGAAACCCGCTGACCGATGATCCGGCGCGTGAGAAGAGAATGGCGGCATTCGCATTCTGGGTGCCGTTGCGTTTGATCCAGGCCGTGAATGTAAGGGTATTGGTGTTGTATCCGGGAGCAGGGATGGAAGTCTGATCATTGGTGCCATCGTAATAGGTACCCTTGCGCGTGACCGGATTGGCTCCGCTCTGATTGACGAGCGGGCCGTTTTCGTGATTGCCGTTATGGGTGGCGCGGATGGCGTTGGCGGCCGTGGTGCCGGTGGCGTCGTCGAGCGGCCAATGGTCGGTGAGGGTGATCACTTCGGAACTGGGACGAAGCATGGCATAACCGACCGCCTGCATGCCGGAGGAATCCTGGATTCGATACTTGAACCAATCCGTTCCCGCAGCGAGCGCGGGCGGCGGAGTGTAAAGGATTTCATCACGACCACCGGGGCCGGTGCCGGTCGAGCGGGCGAGAGTGCCGCCGAGATCGGTGGCGCTGTCGAAGGAAAGCAAAACCAGTGCCTCGCCGTTCGAATCGGAGTCGTTGGCGAGCACATCGATGCGGGTGGGGGTGTTGCGAAGAAACGATGCCGCGTCCTGATTGGCCCGCGGTGGAAGGGCAAATGTATAAGTCCCGAGGTTGTCGAGAATGGAAGTCTTGCTGTTGCGGTGGCCGATGATCTTGCGGAGTTCCGAGCTGGAAAAACGGGATAGTCCGTTGTTGGACATGATCGTCGAGCCCTCGGGATTTCCGCCGCCTTCATAGTGGGAAGAACTCCAATTGTGCCCGGCCTCGTGCCGCCAGACGACGGAGAAATCGCCGCTCGGGTTCGAATCGTTGGCAGAGTAGCGTGAGGTGCCGCCGATGGTGCCGACGTAGGCAAGTCCGCCGTTGGCTCCGGAGTGGATCACTGCGGCCACATCATGGGTGGAGCCCATGGGCACGCCCTCGTTCCAGACGGTGCGCTGGCGAGGCAGCAAGGCACTGGTGGTGCCGCCATCGGGCGCGTATGGATCCTGCGCGGCGTTGGCGCGGACGATGACCTTTCCGATACGGTGGAGAATGGCGGCGTCCCGCAGATAGACCATGTTGGTGGACATGACCGAAAACTCACATTGCTCCAACACTGCGGCGGCGCTTCCGCCACACGCGGTGAAATGATTGAAGGTGGAATCGATGCCGGTTTCAGCCGCAAATACCGTGGATCCCGCTCCGCCGCTCGATACCACGGTGGTCGGCCATGCGGGAGTAAAACTTGCGCCACTGGCGCTGGCGGTGTCGCCGGTGGTGGTCCAGGTTTTCCCGTCCTCGAACGAGACCCTTGCAAGCAGCGTGTCATCGGCACGCAGCAGGCCGATGGCCGTGGCTCCGGGATGACCGGTCACTGTGCCAAGATAGGTGCGCGGAACGTCGGCGGCATGAGTCAGGTAGGAACCGTCCGCTTGTTGAACGAGCACCTCGAAATTCGCGCTGCGGATCGGATGCAGGGTGAAGTTCACGCTGACCGACTGCGACTCGGTGGTAATCGACCGGGTGAAACTCGCGGGAGGACTCTGGGCGAGGGCCGGAGAGACCAACGCGCCAGTTAAACAGAGTCCGGCGAGATTTAGGAAAAACGACCGCATGGGTTTTAGGACATCAGGTTTAAAGAGGAAAATAGAACCGCAGATGGACGCAGATTAACGCAGATAATCAAAGAGTTGATTTGAATGTTGATGACTCCCTCAGGGAGCAGCTGGTATTCTTCAGAAGTTTCTTAAAATCAATGTCCATCTGGGTTCATCTGCGGTTCATTTTTCTTTCCAGGTTTATTCGCCATGGCCGCAAGTGGGGCACGCACACCCATTTCCGTGGCCGGGAGCTTCGTAGCGGAGAGTGATCAGGGTGCGCCCGGTTGATTGGGTTTCGAGATTCACGTCACAACGCCTCGGCGGAGATGGAGATTCAAAGGATGAGGATCCTGGAGCGGATTGCAAGCCAGTGCCGGCAAGGGATTTGCGAATCCAATCATCCGCTTCCTTAGCAGTGCCCGCCATGGTCAAGCGGACGGTGCCTTCAAGGAATCCATCCGAGCGCAAGGTGGCATCCTCGGCGTCGGCGGCGATGGCATGCTGTGGTCGGGGAATCCAATCGGGAACATGGGCGAAATCCTCGGAATCGTAGGTGGCTGCCAGATCGGCTGGCAATGGTGCGGAAGCCATGCGGTCGCGACTGAGGGAAGTGGTCGCGGAAATTTCAGATGTGACAAGCGAAACTCTTGTTCGATCTGCCGCCGTGGCCTCATCAGGTTCTTTCGTTGCGACCAACTCCCTGCCCGAGCGGATGGCCAGCAGCAAGGCAAGCAGGCAGGCAGCAAGAGCGACCCATGGCAGAAGTCTGCGGAGCTTGGAATTTTTCGGTTTCATGAAGGCAAAAGAAATTTTTTTCTTCAAAGGTCGGGATCAGCGGCGGCGCAAACGCCTTTTACGTTGCTCCTTAGATAATGCGCCCCACGTCCCTGGCCCTTCGGCGCGAGGTAGCCTTTCTCGACGAGTTCCTTCAGGCGCAGCTTGACGGTGCTGGGTTTACCATGGGTGAGCATCACGATTTGGCTGAGGGTGAGCGTTTCATGATCGGGCAGGAGAGCGACGATTTGTTTCGCTAGCGGGTGAAGGTCTTGGGCGCGGGTTTCTTCAAGGGCGATCTTTTTCGCGAGCGCATCCTTTTGTTTCACCAGAGAGCGGAGAAAAAACATGAGCCAAGCCTCCCAGTCGGGCTTGTCCGCACCGAGGGTGGTCTGGGTGCGGCGAAGCGCGCGGTAGTAGCCTTCTTTGGTGGCCTCGATAACGCTTTCCAGCGAACTGTAAGGCACATGAGCATAGCCGCCACGCAGCAGCATGAGCGTGGTAAGCACACGGGAGAGCCGGCCATTGCCGTCTTGAAATGGATGGATGGCGAGGAAGACGACGATGAAACTACCGATCACCAGCAGCGGGTGCAGCGAGCGCTCGCGGTCGGCCTTGGTGAACCAGGCGACGAGAGTTTCCATCTCTCGTGGCGTGTCGAAGGGAGATGTGGTCTGGAAAACAATGCCGACCTCATTCCCATCGGCATCGAAGGCGGCGACGTGATTGGGCAAGGTTTTGTAGTGACCGCGGTGGCGCTCGTCCTTGGTGCTGTAGCGCAGGAGGTCTTGATGGAGCTGACCAATCATGTTTTCCGTGACGGGGATCTGCTCAAAGGCATCGAACACCTGATCCATGGCATACGCGTAACCCGCAACCTCTTGCTCATCGCGCGTTTTGAACTCGGTGATGTGCAAGCGGCCCAGCAAGTCCTCGACTTGACGATCCGTGAGCTTGGAGCCCTCGATACGGGTCGAGGAACCGATACTTTCGATGGTGGCGACCTTGCGGAGGACATTCAGTTTTTCCGGTGAAAGGCTCCGAATCATGCGCCACTCACCTTTGAATTCATCCAACTCCGCGATGAGCCGGAGAATCTCGGGAGTGATGCTGAAAACGGGCGGTAACATGGGTTTTTGGCTGATTACTTAGCTGATTGTAGCCGTTTATGGCTGATTTACCAGATCACTTTTCTCACTTTTTGGAAACCACCGTAGATGCGCGGTTTTCTTCAGCACTTGATGGCCCTTCACGGTCACCGGCAGGAATGATCATTCGGGGTTCTTTAACGGAGGGCGCTCGAAGTAGCTTGCGACGTCCACGACCATGCGGGAGTCCGCGGAGTCGGAGTTATAGACGATGATGTTGAACCGGGTGTCCGGCATGGTGGTGTTGGAGGTATCGATGAGCGGGTGGATTTTGTCGTCAACGAGGACCGCGATGCGGTAGGTGAGGACGCCTTGGTCCTGACGCGGGATGCGGACCACGGTGCTGCGGCCAACCTCAAGTTGAAAAAACCGGCCGTCATTGATCTGGGTTCGGACGGGGATGGTGCTGAGGTTGACCAGGCGCACGCTGTCGTTGGGAAATGCCGTGAGACCATTGTCGAAATAATGGACATCAGGTTCACTTTCCCAGCTCTTGGTTTTGCGGTTGCGGAGGAGGAAAATGGCAAGATCGCTGGTGAGGTCCGGCAGGGTGAGTCGCGCGAATTCCAAGCGATCTTTGCCGCTGTCCTCGCGAAACAGCACCAGTTCCCGCTCGCCGTGGTAAGTGATGTATCCGGTAGGACTGTTGAGGCCGAGTGGCACCCCTTTGAAGGATTCTTTTCCGCCGCGTTTTTCTCGCACCATGACCTCGGCCGGCGGATGTTCTGTGGCGGCGTTGTCCAGCAGGTGCCGCCGGTCACCGCGGATCAAATATCGAGGCTGTGGCGGGTTTCCAATGGCCAGCAAAGAGATGCGTTTTTCGACTTTTTCGACTTGCTGCGCCTGAGACGAAACAGCAGTGAGGAGCGCCACACAGGTGGCGAGGATGGAAATGGCAAGGATCTTCATTGCGAGCAGGCGTGACGTGAAATGTGGATGGCCGTATCAGATTTCCGCGGGACTGAGCCAGCGGAATGTCTCGATGAGGAAGCGACGGCCGAATTTGCGGTTTACTTCGAGCAACCTGTTGTTGGTTGTCTGATTGAGGATGGTGGTGCTGCGAATGGCGGCGGGTTCGAGCGGGTTGTTGCCGGTCGATCCGGTGGCCGTATCGACCGGCAGCGGGGCTACATATTCCGGCATGCGCTGGACGACAGCCTCGCACCATGCGCGGGCGACCACACGGCCGGATTGATCGCGGGCGTCGCCATAGGCACGAATCACAAAAGTATCGCCGCGCGCGGCCATCCGGTGGCCGAGGGTCTGCAACACGTCTGCCTGGGTGAGGTATCCAGGCGCACCGTAGTTTTTGAAGGGATAGAAAGCGTTCCAATCGGGTTCCATCGAACCATCGTTGGGATCCGAGTTCGCACCGCCGGAATCGTGTTTGGTCAGATCCCCACGTGACGGGTTCTGGAGAAGGGTGTTGATGCCCGCCCGCTCGATGGCGGCCTGCAACGGCCCGCAGAGGGTGGGATCGTTGGTGTCGTTGCTGCCCGATGGTCCGAGACGGCGGTTGACAAAGTCCGCCATTCCCAGAAAGGGCCCGCGCTCACGCACTACGGCGACCATGCTGCGGGCAAGGCTTTCGATTTCCGCGGAGCTGAGGCTTTGGGCACCGCTCCATGTGCCGGCGGATCTTCGCGAAGCCGGTTGTTGATCGGAGAGCGGCAGCAACAGACGGGAGAAGGTATCCGGGATGGCTTTGCCAGTCAGCGTCGGGCGAGGAATATTGTTGAGAGAGGAAAGCATCGCACGCCAGGCTTCGACGCTCGTCGAATTTACGTTGAAGGCACCGTAATTGGCAAGAAAGGCGGCCGCATGGTCAAAGCTCTGGTTCCCGGTGAGCAGGGCCTTGGCTGCGGGATCGAGATTTGAAAAGATGGGCCGGAGATTTGAATTCGGGAGCGGATCGGCATCCGGGTTCCAGTCAGCCGAGTTGCCGTTGAACGGCATGCTGGAAAGGAAGTAGCGGTCCCAGAGATGTTGGTTGACGGAGAAGGCGATGTCGTAGATGAGGGTTTCACTCTGAAGATCTTGGACGAGCGAGGGCCAGACGCCGGGGCGCTCGTTGGACCGCGACAAGTTTTGCCCCCAAGCATCCGGCCCGGCGAGGCTGAACTTCTGATTGATGCTTGAGCTGCGATCGGCGCGGGGTTCGGCGATCGAGTGACCGGCCACATAAGTGGGCTGCCAACTGTGGTAGCCGAACTGCACGTGCTGGAAGGAAGCGAGCGAGAATAGCGGCATGCCGGGCCGCGGGACCTCGAACATGGCAAATGGTCCGGGCAATTCGCGCGGCGCGGAGAATGGCGAGCCTTGCGCCTTGCCGTTGCGGTATGGGATGCTCATGCGCGAGTCGTTAAGCCGGGGTGCGGCCCAAGTGGTCATGAATCCACCGGGACCATAACGGCTCCAACCCTGATTGTAACTGAAAGGATCGCGGAACACCAAGGGCGCACGGACATTGAAGTTCCCGATCACCGGATTGTTGTAGAAGAACGCCCCTGCGGCACCTCCATGAGTGATGCCCAGGGCGGCCTGCTCGTCGGCTTCGTCCAACCATCTCAGGCGGGTCTGGATGCTCCAGAGCCGGGGCGGGTAGCGATCGGGATTGTTGATGTAGGATTCGAATCCGGTGCCGCCGTTGACGGGCTGTTTGGCAGCGCCGAAGAGATACCACCACCAACTGGTGCGGCTGCCGTTGAGTCCGAAATGAACCAATTGGAGGGTATCGGCAGTAGAACCGTTGAGTGTGTCCAGTGAGACACTGCCGCGGCCGCTTTTAAGCCGCTTGAGCATGACCGTGGGCGCGTTGGCGAAGGCTTGGTTGACACCGCCGGCAAAGTAGTAATCCGGCCGGTTCGCGAGATTCACTCCGTCGGCCACCCGGCGGTTGGTGAGCAGATGGAAGTTGTTGGTGCCACCGGGGATGCCGGCGCTCAGAACGTTGGAGCCGATATCCGCCGGAAGATACCCGACCGAGTTTCTTGCCAAGCGCTGGCCGCCGGATGCCACGACATCCGGGGAAAAAACGACGGCCTCGCCGGGGGCCAAATCAATCGGCGAGAGCCTGAAGTAAATCATGCGGCTGTTGTTGTCCGGCGTGATGCCGGGATAGTAGCTGCCATCGGTGCCTTGCACTGGCGGCAGTTCTGCTCCGCTGCCGACACGCAGGCCGTTGGTCACAGGCAGGTTGGAGCCCACATAATACGTCTCGCCACGCAGGGTGACATTGTAGGGGTTCCAGAGGGTAATGCGTGGATAGAGGTGGATGCGGATGCCGCGGCCCGACGCGCGGTCCGGCCTTGGATCATGGCTGAAATCAAAGGTGATACGGCAGTCGGTGAGCACCGGTTGGAGCGGTTGGCTCGCCTGGGTGATGTCCGGCAAAGGCGCGCTGAGGTTGTAGTGGGTTTGCGTGGTGATCCCGGAGCGTGTGGGGATATATTGCAAATCATTGATTTTTGGATTCGCAAAATCGCCTTCAACTTTTTTGCGCAAGTCATACCAATTGCGCAAATGCAGGAAGCTTGGACCGGAACGCCGGTAACTCACGGAGGGAAGCATCGGTGTGTTGGTTGCCAAGCCGGTGCCCGGAATTGCGGCGACCGATGGCGCGCCATTGGTCCGCTCAAGGAAGCTGGTGAGATCTTTCCTCAGGGAGCCGGTGACCACGTCCACCTGAAGACCTTTGGAATACGTGGTAAGATGGTGGAAACCGGTCGAGGCGTTCGGCCCGGCGGCGATGTCGGCTGTGGACAAGCTGATCAGTTTGGCACGCTCGTTGGCATCCAGGCTGGCGATCGTGCCGTAGGATTTAGAGCCGTCGGGCGCTGTGACATCCCGCAATCCCGGACCACCGGCACCGGCAAGAAGATACATGCCGCCGTCGCCCGGATTCAGGGGATTGGGCGGGCGGTTTTCGTGAGGAGAAGATAGATCGATGCGCGCTTTCAACGATTCGTCCCCGACCCACCATGCGTAGCCGCCGGTGTTGCGGCTACCCTCGCGGATGTCAACGTAGGGAGCAGACACTCGCTCGCCGGCCGCTGCGGCGCTCCCAACGGTGCCTGGACCCACCAGTTCGATCGCGTTGGCCGATGAGGCGGCCCCGGAGGGCTGTGGGTTCTCGCCGCTGACCAGCCAAGCCCGGAACTGCCGATCACGCCACGCGCCGTTGGCTAGCGAGGGATCGGTGGAGCGAAGATCGATGTAGTGCGGGATGTCCCCGCTGGTTTGACCGTGACCGGCGACCATCGGTTTGGAAGGATCGTCGTCCAAAGTCGTGCTCCAGACCCCGGTCCATTGGCCGTTGGCAGGTTCCCCCTTGAGATTTGCGGCCGCCGTGATTCGTTGATCGGGCCCGGCGTGCTTCTGGAGGTTGGCGATGGCGATTTGCAAAGCCAAGCGGGCATTGGCTTCAGCAGTTGCTCGATAGGCGCTGTTACTGCTCGCGCGCAGGGAGATGCTGGCAAGGCCAAGCATCCCCACCGCGATGATCGTCAACAGAATCATCAAGGAGAGTGTGACGACCAGCGCGAAACCTTTCGGGAACTGCGGCGGCGGAGCTGGTAGTCGTGTCATGATCACTCCAGCCATAAGTCGCGCGAGTGCCGTTGATCCTTGGAAAAAAATTCAAAACCACGAATCGCACGAAATTTCATAAAATTAAAGAGTTCTGGAAATTAACGCAGTCCCGGCTGGCCAGGCCAGCCCGGTTTCGCTTTTCGGAAGATTCAGTGGAAAGAGACACTATCATGTTCTTCCACCAAACAGCGAAAGTCCTTGCCGGTTTAAGGCACCGTGACGCGCATGCGGGCGAAGAGCTTGTTTGGACCTGTTGGGATATAGACATCCACCTTAGCCACGCCGGGCGCGAAACCGTCCGGGGTGGTGATGATTTCCACGCCGTCCACGCCGTCGGTGGCTGTGGCCCAGCCGCTGAGAGTGCCGCTGGTTTCCACCGTGATGCTGGTGCCGGGATCATTCGCGGCGGCATCGGTGAGGCGGTAGCTAAAGAGCAGATAGCTGGACGAAGTGCTGTCGTTGTCCGGATCCGCAGTCACCCTTGTGCCGGTCGGGAGCTTGGTGGTGTCCGGTTGGCCGGGGCTATTCGGAGAACCGCCGACCACCCACTCGACGCCGGTGGAGACGCCATCGAAGTCCGGATCGAGATCTGGCAGACCGGTGGTGGCCGGATCGAGGCCGGCGGCGGTGACGAAGTTGCCGAAGGGCGTGCCGCCGGGCACCGCGTCGCCCCAGAGAAGGAGACCGCTGATGTAGGCGAGGTTGGCATTGCCATTTTCAAGAATCCGCAGTTCGTAGATTTTTCCAGCGGTCACGGCCACCGAGTAAGAGGCAGTGCTGGGGCGGGAGATGTTGGTGGCCACGGGGTCGAGGGTCCCGCCCTGCTCGCCGAAGAGGACATTGATCGGCAGGAGGTTGATGTTGTTGTAGTCATGGAAACTCACCAGGTTGAGCGTGCCATCCGTCAGCCCGGTGAGCAACACGCTGATGTAATTGCCGCCGGCGCCATTGAAGGGTGTTCCCGCCTGGTCGGTGTAAAGCGGGTCGGCCTGCGCGCCGGTGGCGGAGCTGAGGTTGGCATCCCGCGAGGTGATGGCCACTGCCACACCACCGACGACCTTGGACGCGGCCTCGGTGACGACGAACTGCTCGAACTCGGGCGCGATCGGCGAGATCGCGGTTCCGAAGTCGATCGCCGCGACGTTATCGCCTCCGGGGACGACCAAAGCACTCAGTTTTACCGAGGGCTGGGTGCCGGCGGAATCGTTGGAAACGAGCAGCAAGGTGCCTGAGAACTGCCCGACCGAGGCACCGGGGGTGAAGGTGATGCCGATGTTATCGGAAGCTCCCGGCGCGATGGCTGCTGGAAATGAGGTGATGGTGAATTCAGGAGATCCGGTGATGGTTGTCAAAACCTCGTCAATCGTCAGGGCCGCAGAGCCGCCAGTGTTGGAGATGCTGAGTGTGAGCGTCTGGGGGCTGGGATTGGCCGCCAAGGTGCCGAAGTCGAGCGAGGTGCCCGCCACCGCGATCACCGGATCCCGCACGTCGATCGTCACCAACAACACCCGTGGGCTCGCCGCGCTCTGGTCGTCTGAGACGACTTCGAACTCGAAATTATAAATACCACTACCGGCACTCGGTGCGAAATCGAAGGTGATGTTGCCACCCGCGCCAGCCGCCAGGCTCGGCGGAAAGGTGATGTTGGAAACGTCGCCCGCATCGAATCCGGTTGCGGTGACACTGGTGATGGAGAGAGCCGTGGTGGCATCCGCCGCGTTGTTGGAAATCGCAATGCTGTAATTGGTGGAAGTTCCATTGTTGACCAGGTTGGTCGAAGCCGGTGCGACCAGCGCCGGATTTGGGAGAACCTGGATCGTCACGGGCACCACCCGCGGCGATGCCTGGGAAAGATCGTCCGAGGCGATCTCAAGATTGAAATTGTAGGTGCCGACTCCATTGCTGGGAACAAAGTCGAATTCGATCTGGTCACTGCCATTCGCAGCCACCACCAGCGGGAATGTGGAGGTGATGGTGACATCGCCCGCAGCGGTTCCGCTGAGGGTGACGCCACTGATGGTCAGAGGCGTGGTCACGTCCGGCTCCGCAGGACTCGACACCGGAACCGAGAACGAGCCGCCGATACCTGTGATGTCGGTGAGACTCACCGACGGCGCCACACTCAGAATCGGACTCCCCAAAGGGTCATCGTCCGAGACAAAGCTAAGATCCAACCCACTGATGTAGGCAAGATTTGCGTTTCCGTTCTCTTGAAGCCGGATAATATAAGATTTACCCGTTTCCACAGCGAACGGTGTACTTGGACCATAAAAACCTGGGCGATTAGCCGCAGTAGTGATGGTGGTAAAGCTTTCTGCCGTGCTTTCTTTGAACCGTAAAGACTGAGGCAGGCCGAGATTACTATTGTAGTCAAGAAAGACAGTGAAATCCAGCGTGCCGTTCTGTATGAAGCCGCTCAAAGTCAAGTCGATGGTAGCGCCTGAGGCGCCGTTAAACGGGGTTTCCACATAGTCACGATAAAGGTCCCCTGGTGTCAACGTAGAGCTTGCTTTAGAGCCGTTTGCAACGGTGGCACTCGACGTTAACGCGATGGTGATTCCATTGCTGGTAACACTGGGAGTGGTGGCAGAATATTGAGTGTAGCCGGTTTCAAGAGCTGCGGTGCCAAAATCAAGTTTGACCAGGATGGGCGGAGCAGCCATCAACTGGCCGGCGCAGAGGGAAGCCAGCGCGGGAATGAACCAGCGGCTCAACTGCCGGGATGGAATCCGGATTTCAGAAACGGGAGGTGGGGACATGGGGTTCATGGTGGGATTTACGGTTTGGAATTTGTTGAGAGAGTTCGAAACTCCCGATGTGTGATTGTGGTAAAACTTTCAAAAACGGCGGCGGCGGAGGAGAGCGAGCAGGCCAAGGCCGCCGAGCAGAGCAGTGGAAGGCTCGGGGATAGGATCATAGCTTAGATCCAAACCACTGATGTAGGCAAGATTTGCGTTTCCGTTCTCTTGAAGCCGGATAATATAAGATTTACCTGACTCCACATCGAACGGTGTACTTGGACCATAAGAACCTGGGCGATTAGCCGCAGTAGTGATGGTGGTAAAGCTTGCTGCCGTGCTTTCTTTGAACCTCAAAGACTGAGGTAGCGCGAGAGAGTTGTTGTAGTCAAGAAAGACAGTGAAATCCAGCGTGCCGTCTTCTGTGAAACCGGTCAAAGTCAAGTCGATGGTAGCGCCTGAGGCGCCGTTAAATGGGGTTGCCACATAGTCACGATAAAGGTCACCTGGTGACAACGTAGAGCTTGCTTTAGAGCCGTTTCCAACGGTGGCACTCGACGTTAACGCAATGGTGATTCCATTGCTGGTAACACTGGTATCGGCGGCAGAATATTGGGTGTAGCCGGTTGCAAGAGCAGCGGTGCCAAAATCGAGCTTGACCAGTGTGGTCGCGGCGGAGGCAGGGAGAGTGAGTGCGACGAGAAGCGCGGGAAGGCTGAGTGATTGGTGCATGGATGGGGCGGATTGGTGATTTTGAGGCGAAGGAGAATGGAAAGCGGAAGATCGATGACCACAGGTGCAAGGCGTCTGTGGACTTCGGTTGTATCAAAACAAGAACTTAGCGCCCGAAGAGAGGCGGGAAAGCATTTGCGTAAAATAATTCTGTGCACAAAAAATCCCCAGATCGCTGCCAACCCACCCGCTGGGCTGACCCGCATTTCTCACACTTTACCTCGCGAGGTCGTGTGTGGCTTGAGATTCGTGAGGATGCGGCCCGGATTGGGATGACAACCTGTCTTTCACCATCGGAGGTCAACCGAGTGTCCAAGGAGCGGCGGAACGCGTCCGCCGATGCCCATCGAAAGCCCATCCCAAGCGCATCCGCTCCATCCATGGACCCGTCATGGTCATCGGCGAACTCGTTTCGCCGCTCCTTGAGTGTGAGCAATGCGGGCTAAAAAGGGTTCCAGAGGGCGGAATGGACTGTGGGAACCGGCTTGAGATTCGTGCAAGAGCGTTGTTTCACCCCGTTACGGTAGCTTCAAGACCGGCCCGCCGGACTCGGTGGTCAAGCACTTGATCCTTGTGGATTTCGCCGATAGCCAACCCAAGCGACTGTTCGTGGATGCGGATGGCGACGGTGATCTAACCGACGATCCTTCTTGCGATTTCACCACCCAGGAAGCAGGTCGACCGGACGGCAAGAAATCCGCCAGCGACCACGCCAGTGCGATGATCAACGTGACTGCCGATGGCAAGCACCGCGGCAAGGTCCATTTTCGTAGAATCCGCTCGATTCCGCACATGATTCTCGTCGATGGCGACACGGGAACGATTCTGGCGAACAAGACCATCCGCGGGCCGGCGCTTGCTGCTGCGATCGAGAAGGCACTGGCGGCGAAGGCGGCGGCCATACCACATGACTGAGGGACCGTCCTCCAATCACAGACCGACCCATGAACCTAAAGAGGAAGATTCAACCGCGAATGGACGCGAATGAACGCTAATTTTTAATGAGTTACAAAGACATGCGGGTTAATCCTCTGGGTGAAGGACGCTTACCGTGCAATTCGTTGATTTTAAGTATTTTATCCGCATCCATTCGCGGTTTTTAGGATGAAGGGTCTTCGAAAAGATCACTCGGCGATCACCTCGACGCGGACGAAACGGCGTGGACGTCCTCCGGTGGGCACTGAATGGCTGGTGGTGGTGCCTGGTGAGGCGTCGATCACCAGTGGCTCGTCGCTACCGTCGAGCAAGGTGGACCATTGGACCCTATTTTCCGAGGTTGCCGGGGGTGACTGTGTGAAAGGGGAAAGGGAGTGGAGCAAGGTATTTTAAATTTCCCCTTGAAATCCTCCGAATCCCGTGAATTCTTCTTTCACCATGACGACCACCGTAACCGGCAGAAATCAAGTCACGATTCCGGCCGCGCTGGTGGTCCGGATGGACTTGAAGCGGGGCACGCGGATTGAGTGGCTGCCGGGCGAGGAATCGGACGAATTCGTCTGCCGGGTGGTGCCGGATCCGGCGCGGCTGGCGGCCGAACTGCGGGGCGCGGGACGCGTGTATCTCAAGACCGATGTCCGGCATCCGATCGAGGCGCTGGTGGCGGAGCGGAGCGAGGATGAACTCGGGAGAGAAAAGAACCTGTGACCCACCTGCTCGATACTTCGGCGATTCTCGTCCATTTCCTCGATGAACCCGGCGCGGATCGGGTGGAAGTGCTGCTCGCCGGCGGTTCGGACGTCGCCGGGCTGGCTGCGCCGTCCTGGGCGGAGCTTGACCGCCGCTTGCACGAATTGATTCCAGATGCTGCCGAGGTGGCGCGCGTTTTGCGGCGCTACACCCGCTCGCTGTGCGGATTCGTCCCGGTGGATGAAGCCGCCGTGTTGGCTGCGATGAAAATCCGCCACGCCAGCACGGATCGCCTGCCGCTGGTGGATGCCCTGATTGCCGGATGCGCTGCCAGCCGCCGTCTCACATTGGTTCATCGCGACAAGCACATGGACGCCATCCCGTCCGACCAAGTCGCCGTGCTCCGCCTGCCGGACAGAGCGGGTGTCTGAAATCGCTGGGATGGCATTCGTTTCATCACGTTGCAACTCTACGTGCGTGGCCCGGGTCATTTCGATCTCCTCACAGTGGGCGTCGAAGTGTTTCGTGATTCCATGGAGTTTTGCCGGAGACCCAGTTTGCAGATCGGATCCCTCTAAAGTTGCTCAAGACCTTCGATGCGCCCGATGAGACGCTCAATCTGGCCGATCAGGAGGATGATTTCCGGGGTGATGGTGAAGGGTGGACTCACGTGGCGATCGTATCCTGATTTTAGGTGTCTCTCGTCATTTCCGATTCCCCATCCCAAAGGAGGGTTTGCCGTAGCGGTGAAAGTGTGCGATGTTCCCCCTGTGGACGATATCGAAGTCATCGAGACGGAATGGGGCAGCGAGCTGCACAAGCGGCTGGTGGCAGAGGAGCATGCCGCCCGTGTGGCATGGCGGAACTCACCCGAAGCATGGGAAGAGGCGCGGCAGATGCAGGAGGCCGGGCCGTTGAAGTGGGGTCGGGTGATTTTCCCGGAGAAAAGAAAAAAAACGCCTATCTACAAGTGGTGAAGATCGTCTCATTGAAGGACTTTGAGGATGTGGTGATCGAGGCCGCAAAAGCCGCCATTGGGGATTTTGTGTTGATCGGTGGATTGGCTGTAGGCGCATGGGCACAGTATTTCAAAGTGCCATCGGGTGGCCCGATTTTCAGTAAGGACATCGACCTGCGGGGGACTCGTCTCGTCGCCCAAACATTGGCTCAGGGGATGAAATTGCGGGGTGCGAAGGTGAAAGGGCTGGTTGCTGCGAAGCGGAAGGTGCCTGCAGGAATGGGCATGAACTACGTGGTGCCGCTGGATCTGGCGGATGGACGTTCGACGGTGATCGAAGTCCTCGAAGCACTGCCCTGGGTCGATGATGGGCCGGATCGCCCGTATGGTTTCGGGGTAGAGGTGGAGGGGATTCCTTTGCTTGATCCGCTCTCGTTGTTCATCGGTAAACTCCACGCGTGGCATCACCGCGACGATCCCGAGAAAACCAGCAACGACCGCCTGCATCTGGAATTGCTGGGCGAGATCATCCCGAAATTCCTGGCCGAGGCAACGCGCCGGGGTGTGGACACCCGGGAACGCTGCGATGCGTTGTCGCATTTTCTGGATCGTCACGCCACACCCTTGTCGGAAGAGGCTTTCGCTGGCTTGCGGCAGGCCTTGGAATCCAAGCGGGCGGTTTAACCTAAAACCACGAATGGACACCATGAAGTTCGATCACCTGAAGCAAGCGATGTTCCTCGTTCCAACGGATGATTTTTTCGTCTCCGGTGACCAGAGGGATTCCCAAGGTGATTAGCGTTTAGTGTTCTTCCGTTCTCAGCAGGTCGCCAAGGATCACGGTGGATTCCTTGGCGCGGCCAAACAACTTCCCCGGTGAACTTGCCGAAACAGGAATCAACTCGGCAGCTGGCTTGCCATGGCGGGTAATGGTGATGCGGGATTGATCCTTCTGCACCTTGTCGATCACACCGAGGCAGGTGGCCTTGAATTGAGTCACGGTGATTTCCACGCAAGGACTATGGTCAGACTGTAGTCATTTTACAACATTTTTTTGAGGTGTGCTGCCGTAAGCCTACATGGGAAGATAGCTAACCACGGAATACTCGGAACACACGGAAAATGAATGGAGAGCTGGCTGCCACGCTGCCAGCGCAATGCGTCCGCAGTGGGGTTGCGGCGCTGGTGCGCGAGATGAATAGCTTGATGAGTTCATGCGCCACTTCGCCAGTTTTTACTCAGACCCGGGCATTCCCGCCACAGATCGGCTGATCGTGGTGGCAGCGTCACACCACCGGTTGGCGTGGATCCATCCGTTCGGCGATGGCAATGGCCGGGTGGCCCGCCTGCAATCCCAAGCCGCGATGGTCCGCTGCGGCTTGGATTCGGACGGGCTGTGGACGCTCTCCCGTGGGCTCGCCCGCGCGAAACCGGCCTATTTCCAGCACTTGCAAGCGGCCGACCAGCAGCGAGCGAACGATTTCGATGGCAGGGGCAATCTCAGTGACGCCGCGCTCTCCCGCTTCTGCCGCTTCTTTCTCAGGTGGATGCCTACTTCCCCCAGCTCTTCACCGACCTGCCCGTGGATGGGGAGTAATAACCCGAAAAAGGAAATTAGAGATTTGGAAATTTGACATGAAGGATTGGTGAGTGTTGGCGTCGGGTTTATGGCTTGCCCCAGAAGCTTTGCCCGGTGTTGACGGAGGTGTTGAA
>JBBECN010000123.1:0-26298 GCA_040881795.1 Akkermansiaceae bacterium | reverse complement strand
CGAGGTCGAGCTGCAAGTTGCAGAGCTCCACGGGTTCCCGCCGTTCGGCGGCCGCGCCGGCAATGCCTTTACCGAACGGGATATTTGAGATTTTATCCAACAATTCGTCGGGCACGCCGATCTGACAGACCAAGTCGAGGATCTTTCCGTCGTCCGAGCGGTGGATGGTGCCCGTTTGGCAGCTGAATTCCATCAGCACCGAGTTTAGCAGCGTGGCGCATTGTTCCTTGTTTTTCATGGCCCATGGCTATCAGAAGTTAGCGGGCTCGTCACCTTCGATTTGGGAGTAAATTCGCGCTTGGCATCCCTTGGATAATCCGCCAAACCCATCGGTGTATGAGCACATTTGATTCGTCGATTTCTGCCCCTAGCATCGACGTGGTCTCATGTCGGACACGCTCAACAAGGGCCCCTGGAAACGAGCTGACAGAAAAAATCCATGGAACGATGCCGGACGGTCGCGAAATCAGGATTTTCACTCTCATCAACCAGAACGGCCTGAAGGCGAAAGTCACCGAGTACGGGGCGATCCTTGTGTCCATGGAAGTCCCGGATAAAACCGGGAAGATCGAGGACCTGACTCACGGCTACGACACTCTGGAAGGTTGGCTCACCAACACTTCCTATTTCGGTGCCACGGTCGGCCGCTTCGGCAACCGCATCAAGGATGGGAAATTTACCCTCGATGGCAAAGATTATCAACTCGCGACCAACAACGACCCCGGTGGAATTCCCTGTCACCTCCATGGCGGATTGAAGGGCTTCGACAAAGTGGTTTGGTCCGGCAGGGCGGTTGGGGGAAACGCCGTCGAATTCAGTCACACCGCCATCGATGGCGATGAGGGCTACCCTGGCAATCTGAAGGTCAAGATCACCTACACTTTAAATGACGCCAACGAACTGATTTGGGAAGCTAGGGCCACCACCGATGCGCCCACAGTCATCAATCTCGTCCACCACAGTTACTGGAATCTATCAGGTGATCCGACGAGACCGATCAACGATCATGTATTGGCGCTCGAGGCGGACAGTTATCTGCCAACCAATGCCGGGCTGATTCCCACGGGTGAAATCGCGCCGGTCGCGGGCACACCGATGGATTTCACCAAGCCGACGGTCATTGGCGAGCGGATCGATGCGGATTTCGAAGCCTTGAAATTCGGTGCCGGCTACGACCACGCCTGGGTTCTGAATAAGGGTGAAGGCGTCCGTTTAGCCGCCCATGTCGAGGATTCCATCAGCGGTCGGGTGATGGAAATTTCCACCAACCAGCCGGCGATCCAGTTTTACGCAGGAAATTTTCTCGATGGAACCGCCATCGGCAAAGGCGGCACCGCCTACGCCCGCCGCACCGGCTTGTGCTTGGAAACCGAGGGCTTTCCTGATTCTCCCAACCAACCCTCATTTCCCTCCCCCGTGCTCCGGCCTGGCGAGACTTACGTCCACACCCTGATCCACAAATTCTCCGTCAAATAATCCATCAGCCAGAACCCATGACACTGCTATCATTCCTCGCCTTCACGCTCTTCGCAGCATTCCTGACGTATATCATCACCCGGAGGGATGAGAAGGGCTCTTCGGACGGGTTCTTCCTCGGTGGGCGCTCGCTCACCTTCCCGGTGATTGCCGGGTCTCTTCTTCTAACCAATCTATCCACCGAACAAATGGTGGGACTGAACGGGGCCGCCTTCAAAGATGGCCTCTGCGTCATGGCCTGGGAGGTCGTGGCCGTCATCGCGCTGGTGCTGATGGCGTTGTTCTTCCTTCCCCGTTTCCTCAAAACCGGAATCACCACGGTGCCACAGTTCCTTGAAAATCGCTTCGACAAGTCCACCCAGACGCTGACGAACATGATTTTCCTGCTCGCCTACGCGTTTCTGTTGATCCCGATCATCCTCTATTCGGGTGCCGTCGGCTTGTCGCAAATGCTGGATTTGAAAAGTCTAACCGGCATTACCGAGCCGGTCAACCTCCTCGGCCAAACCGTCCAACCGGATACCGTCATTCTTTGGGGCACGGTTTTCCTGATCGGCATCATGGGCTCGATCTACTCGCGCTTCGGCAGCCTCAAGAGTCTTGCCGTGCTGGATACCATCAACGGCGTCGGCCTGCTGGTCGGTGGCTTCATGATTGCCTGGTTCGCCCTCAATCGCGTCAGCGACGGTCAAGGCATCGCCGAAGGTTGGAAAATCCTCAAGGAAGCCAACCCCGCGCGCCTCAACTCGATCGGCACTCCGGAAACCAGCGTTCCCTTCAGCACCCTTTTTACCGGTGTTGCCTTGCTCAATCTTTTCTACTGGTGCACGAACCAGCAGATCATCCAGCGGACCTTCGGTGCCAGTAGCCTGGCAGAAGGCCAGAAGGGTGTGCTTCTCACGGGTGCTCTCAAACTGCTAGGTCCGGTATATCTCGTGCTCCCGGGCATCATCGCCTTCCACCTCTTCGCCAAGGACGGTATCTCCAATGACCAGGCATACGGGACTCTCGTCCGCGAGGTGCTTCCGCCGCATCTCACCGGATTTTTTGCCGCCGTCATGGTTGGTGCCATCTTGAGTTCCTTCAACGCCGCGCTCAACAGCACCTCCGCGCTCTTCAGCATCGGCCTCTATCATCACATCATCAATCCGAAAGGCTCGGAACAACAAATGGTCAAAGCGGCCAAGGTGTTCGTCGTTTGTATCGCCATTGCCGCGATGTTCGTCGCTCCGTTACTTGCCGGCCAGGACAGCATCTTCGCCTATCTGCAAAACATGAATGCCATCTACTTCATCCCGATCTTCGCGGTGGTGGTGGTGGGCATGCTTCACCCGCGGGTTCCCAGCGGTGCTGCTTTCTGGGCCTTGGTGCTTGGCCTGGTTCTGATCGGCGTGAAGTATTTCATCCCGGGTGTGGGACCGGCCGTGGACAAGGTTTTTGTCTATAACTTCCACTACCTCGGCTTTGTCTTCGCCTTGCTGGTGATCTTCATGCTCGTGTGGGGCACCGTGGCACCCCGCCCGCAGGCTTGGGTGCTGGTGAATACCACGCCGATCGACATGACTCCTTGGAAAAATGCCAAGTGGGCGAGCCTTCTGTTGATCATTGCGGTCCTTGCGATTTATATCGGTTTCGCAAGCTGATGGATCTCCGATTTTAAAATTTAAAAACGCCTCGTTCATTCCGGACGGGGCGTTTTCTTTGAAACCATCCACTCATGAAAATCACTTCCTACACCGGCGGCTTTGTCCAAACCAACGGCTATCTCGTCGAAACTCCTGACGGCAACCTTCTCATTGACGCGCCCGAAGGCATCGCCGAATGGGCCGCCAGCCGTGGAGTCCGCATCGACGATGTGCTTCTAACGCATCAGCACTATGACCATGTCACGGATGCGGCCGCGTTGCGTGCTGGAGGCGCGAAGTTGCACGCACTTGAGGATTATTCCCGGGATCTCACCTTGGAATCCGCCGCACGCGGCTGGGGGCTTCCGATCTCGGTGCAACCCTATCAGATTGACAGCCGTTTTGAAACCGGCAAGCCGCTGCAAATCGCCGGTCTGGAAATTTCGTTGGCCCACATCCCCGGGCATGCGCTGGACAGTGTGACTTTCCATCTCGTCGGCCACGGGGTGGTTTTTTCGGGGGACACCCTGTTTGCGGGATCCATTGGTAGAACCGATTTACCGGGCGGCAGCACCACACAGTTGCTCGACGGTATCGGCAAATATTTGATGACGCTGCTTCCGAACACCCGGATTCTGCCTGGCCATGGCCCCGGTACCACCGTGGGGGAAGAGGCGGCCAGCAATCCTTATCTCGACTGAATCTGAATGAGTCTTTCGTGAAATTTTCTGTGAAAACACTTCGTCTTAAGTAACCACCATCCGTATCGATACCCGGATTCCCCAAAAACCATGAATTCATCCAACAAAACCACAAGTTCAAGCAACGCCGTTTTGGCGCGTCGCACCTTTCTCAAGGGCACGCTCGCCGCAGGCGGCACCACTTTTTTTGCACCGCAACTCATGTTCGGGGCCCCCGGCAAGGCTGCCCCCGGCGCTCGCGTGAACCTCGCTTGTTGCGGCATCGGCAACCGGGGGGCGGAGGTCGTCAAGTCGTTGCATAACACCGGGCTAGCCAACATCGTCGCACTGTGTGACACGGACATGGGTGGCAAGGCCTCGCAAGCGATCCTCAAAATGTTCCCCGATGTGCCGCGGTTCCAGGACTTCCGCCAGATGTTCGACAAAATGGGCAAGGAGATCGATGCGGTGAGTGTTGCCACTCCAGACTTCTCGCATTTCCCCATCGCAATGTTGGCGATGTCCCTCGGCAAGCATGTGTATTGCGAAAAGCCGATGGGCCACAGTTACCGGCAGGTCGAGTTGATGATGTCGGCTGAGAAAAAATACAAAGTGGCCGCGCAGATGGGCAACCAAGGCCACTCGGATGCCGCCTATTTCCAGTTCAAGGCGTGGACCGATGCCGGTATCATCAAGAACGTCACCAAAATGGGGGCGTTCATGAACAATCCGCGCCGCTGGCACGGAATGAAGGTGGATGGCTTGCTGGCGAAAGAACCTATTCCGGACACCCTCGATTGGGAAACCTGGTTGGCGACGGCTGAAGCTCACAACTACAACAAAAGATACATGAATGGCGAGTGGCGTTCATGGTTCGATTTCGGAAACGGTGCCCTCGGCGACTGGGGCGCGCATATCTTCGATACCGCCCACGAATTTCTGAATCTCGGAATGCCCACCGAAGTGGACCCGGTGATGATGAAAGGATACAGCCCATTCATTTTCCCTCAGGAGTCCACCTTGGTGTTCAAGTTTCCGGCCCGGGGCGCGATGCCAGCGCTCGATCTAACATGGTATGAGGGCCAGAATAACCCACCGCCGCTGCCGAATGATTTCGGCGAGGCCGTCGTTGATTCCGACATCCCGCCGCCAAGCACCGGCAAGATCGATACCAAAAAATATCCTCCCGGAAAAGTCATCTATGGTGAAGGCCTCACCTTCAAAGGTGGCTCCCATGGTTCCACGCTGAAGATCATCCCGGACTCGAAGGCAAAGGACATGGCGTCCAAACTCCCTGAAGTGCCGAAGAGTCCTTCGAATCATTTCAAGAACTTCCTGCTCGCCTGCAAGGGCGAGGAGAAATGCCGCTCTTCATTCGAAGTGGCCGGTCCGTTGTGCCAAGCCATGGCACTCGGCATCATCGCCCAGCGGGTGAATTCCAAGATTCAATTCGACGCGGCCACGCGCCAAATTACCAACCACAAGGTGGCCAACGGCCTGCTTGACGGCGTGACTCCGCGTGCGGATTGGCTTCAATATTACAAACTGTAAATTCAGTTAGGATTTGGCAGCAATCCTGGTGGGCTGGGATTGCTGCTTTTTTTGCCGAGTGCCAGTGGGATCGCACGCTCACACTTGGTCCTTGGAAATTCTTGAAACGCGGAGGCGTTCGGCGATGACGAGGGCTTGGAATTTGCTGACATCTTGTTCCCGGGTCGAGGATAGCAAGAGATGGCTGTAGCGTGGCCAGTGGCGCATTTCCTCAAGGGCGTTGCGCATGCGGAGCTCGATGATCTCCGGAGCGTCGGTGCCGCGACCTGACAGGCGGGCGTGGAGTTCTTGCTCGCTAGGAGGCATGACGAATAGATCGACGAAGGCCTGTTGAATCTCCGGGTCCGGGCAGGCGCGAATTTGATCCGCTCCCTGCACGTCGATGTCCATGACGACGTCGGTGCCAGCCTGAAGATACGAAAGGACTTCGGACTTGAGCGACCCGTAAAGATTTCCGTGAACCACCGCGTGTTCCAAGAAATGAGCCGCTTCGAGTCGCTGTGCGAAATCTTGCTTGCCGAGAAAATGGTAGTCCCTGCCGCATTCCTCGCCCGGGCGCGGGGCGCGGGTGGTGCAGGAAATCGAGTAGTGAACCTCGCCGGCATCCGCCAACTGGCGGCACAGCGTGGTTTTTCCCGACCCCGAGGGGCCGGAAACAACGAGGAGAATGCCGGTGCGGGCGAACATGGGGGGAGGATGTAGAGACGATCGGGGGAGGGGAATCGAGAAGTTTGTTGGAATTTCTCAACGTCAGGGGTGATTTCAATTTGCGCGGGGGATTTTGCACGCCTAATTGCGCTTGCTCGGTCGGTGAATGAGTCGCCACCCGGGCCATGGATTTGAGATATTATGAAAATCACCCGCATGGATCACAATGGAGAACGCCGCGAGGCGCTTCTCAAAGAATATTTCCTCACCGCATCCTTGTTGGCGTTGTTCAAACGCGTGAGCGACGAGGTCGCCAAGGCGCTCCCGCAGCGCGCTCCGGCACTCGTGCCCGTTCGCGTGCCCCGTCAAAATCGGTGAGTTGGCGAATTGGGGTTTCGATAAAATTGCAGGTTGCCTGTTCGCTTGAAATCCCTGAATCTCAGGGTTCAAGCCATGCTTCTTCCGGTATTCCAAGACTTGATCAAACCCCAGTGGCGCAAAGTTCTCGAAGGACTCAAGCTCGCCGGCGGCCTACCGGTTAGTGAGCTTTCCCGCGAGGTCGGAGCGTCATACATGGCGGTGAAGCAACAGTGTGAAGAGTTGCGGAGAATCGGTTATCTGAGTCGCATTCGTGTGCCGAGAACCGAGGTTGGAAGGCCGGAAATTTTTTATCAGCTCACTTCAAGGGCCAACGCGCTTTTTCCCTGCGCCGGAGTGCATTTCACGCTCGATCTGCTCGATGAGCTCAAGTCGCTCTACGGCGACAGTTCACCCGACAAGTTGCTTTTCCAGTATTTCGAGAAACAACTCGGAATCTGGCAGAAGCGACTCGAAAAATTCGGAACTCCTCTCGAAAGGACCACCAAGCTGGCCACCCTGCGCATCAAAGACGGCTGCTTCGGCCGGGGCGAAGCAACTGCCGACGGCGGTTTCCGGATGGAAGAATATCACAACCCGCTCCAGCAGATTTTCGAGCGTTATCCGCGCGCGGTGGTGATGGAGCAGCGCATGCTCGAAGAGTTGTTAGGGTGTCGGATAGTGCGCCGTGAAATACCCGCCAACGGCTCGCTGCCAGCGCGCGTGGTTTTTGAGATCCCGGCGCTGTGAGCATCGGTGGAAATTTTCTGAATCGAAAGGCAGCGGATGCCGTCGAATCCGCCAGCAACTCCGAATTCTCATGAAAAATCGCTATTCGATTCCCGCCGCCTTGCTGCTCCTTTTGTTGCCAGGCTGTGAAAACAAGGCCTCTGATACGGCCAAGCAGCTTGAAGAACTCGAGCGAAAAGCCCACGAAGCGGTTGAGCGACAAAGAGACCTCGAGCAGCAACTTGAAGATCAAAAACTCGCAGCCGAGCGCGAAGCCATCGAGCGCGAGCGACTGCTCATCGAAGAGGACCGCTTGGAACTGGAGCGCCAGCAGGGCGAGGCCGCCGCTGCCGAAGCGGAAGCCCTCCGGCAACGCGAGGAGGCATTGGCCAACCGCGAAGGTCAGCTGCAACAGGTGCAATCCGACTTGGAACAAAAAGAAGCCTTGCTGACGGAGCGCGGCGTCGAACTCAATGCCCGCGACCGTGAACTCGCGGGGCGTGAGGCAATTCCTTTCGAGGTCGCCGAATCCACCGAGCCGGTTGCCGATTATGACATGTTTTACGACTCGCTTGCTTCTTATGGGTCTTGGTTTGAAACTCCGGATTACGGCTACGTCTGGCAGCCGGCGGTGATCAGCGATTCGAACTGGAGGCCCTACAGCCGTGGCCGGTGGGTGTGCAGCGATCGCGGCTGGACCTGGGTCTCGGAAGAACCTTTCGGCTGGGCCACCTATCACTACGGCCGCTGGGCGCTGATTCGCGGCAGAGGCTGGGTCTGGGTGCCAGGCACCGAATGGGCACCCTGCTGGGTTTCATGGCGTGAAAGCGGCAGCCACATCGGTTGGGCCCCGTTGCCTCCGGAAACGATGGCCTATCGAAATCATCGCTGGGACTCCACCGTGGACGATCAATTCGGTATCGGCTTCGCCTGGTTCAATTTTGTCGAAATCCGCCATTTTGGAAGTCCTCTCTATCCATACTGCCTGCCGGTTTCCCGCAATTCCATTTTCATTCAGGGAACGGTGAACATCACCTACATCCACTTGGTGAATCGCCAGGTCATTTGTGGTGGCCCCCAATACGAAAGAATCAACCGCCGCCTCGGACGCGCGATTCCATTTTATCGGCTGGAGCTGGAAGGTCGTTCGCGTCCGAGCCGCGAGGCACTTGGCATGCGGCCGCGCATCAAGGGCGACCGCCTGATGGTCTCCGCACCTAACATGGACGCCGCTTGGAACGATGGCCTCAGACCCGCGCGGGTGAAAGGCCGCATCGACACGCTGGCTGTGGAACGCAAAGAGCCGCTCCGTCCTGAAATCACTGATCGTTTCAAGAAGAGCCGCGAAGAAGGGCAGCGCATCGCCCGGCGCTCGGTGGACGAACTGGGCGGCCCCGAAAATTTCAAACAAGAGCGCGTCGAGCGCTTGGAAGAAAACCGCAAGCAAGTGGAAAAAAAGTCCGGGAAACCGGCGAAGGAACGTGAACCGGTAAAGGTCCCGGATCCCAAACCACGCGAGGAGACCAAACGCCCGGAAAGCCCGCCTGAAAATCAAGTCGCTGAAGGAACGCCACCCGCCAAAAATTCGGGCCCGGTGCGTGAGGCGCGTCCGCGCCCACCGGTGGGCATCGACCCCAAGCCGTCGGATACCGACGTGCCAGCGGTGATGCCACCTGCGGATGCGCGCCCACCGAAACAGGAAACCCAAGGCCCCGCGCCGGAGGTTGGAAGACCCCGCGATCCAAAGCCGCCTCGCCCTCAGGAGTTGAACGAAACACCTCGGGAGTTAGATCGTGAGCCGCTTGTCAAACCGCAAGACGTCGTGAAACGGCCGCAAGCCACCCGCCCGGAGGAGACTCGCAAAAAAGTGAACGAGCCGAAGAACCAAGATGCCGTGCCGCAAGTAAGCAAAGCGGAAGACGCTCCACGTGGCCTCCAGATGGAGGCTTTAATCAAACACCGCGAGCAGCAGGAAAAACTCCGCCAACAGCAGGAAGCCCAACGCCAGGCGCAACAAGCAGCGGACGCTCGCGAGGCCTCACGCCAAAAGCAGGTGGAACGGAATCAGCAAATGCAACGCGAGGCCCAACTGCGCCAGCGCGAGGAGGCGGTTCAGGTCGCTCGCCAAAAGAAGGCCGAACAGGAGCAGCAATTGCAACGCCAGGCACAACAAGCCCGTGAGGCTGGTGAAAAACAGCGTCAGCGCGAAGAGGCCATTGAGTCCGCCCGTCAAAAGCAGGTGGAACAACAGCAGGAAATGCAACGTCAGCAGGAGCGCGCCCGGCAGAAGCAGGAGCAACAACAGCAAGAGGAAGCGGGGCGGCAGCAGCAGCGCGACCGCCAACGCCAGCAGGAAGAATCCCAGCGCCAACAACAGCAGGAGAGCGAGCGCCAGCAGGAGCAATCCCGCCAGCGCGAACAGCAGCAGAACCAACGCCAACAGGAAAAGGCCCGTGAGGCGGAAACCGAAAAAGGGCGTGTTCGGGATTCTGAACGCAGCCGGAACCGTTAGATGATCTGCTTTTGGGATCCCTAGGGATTCGACTCGAAATCCCAACACCGCAGCGCTTGCGGGGCGCGGCGATTTCGATTTACGTTCACGCCATGCCATCGCCCCCACGTCGTCCGTTTCAACATTCCAAGGGGCGGAAACCCGGAACGCCCCAAGGAAACAAGCCCCCGTCTAAAGATCACGGTTGGGATCCTGTCGCCGCTTGGTATGACAAATTGGTTGGTGAAACCGGCTCGGACTATCATCAGAACGTGATCCTGCCCGCAGCGCTGCGGATGCTCGATCCCAAGGCGGGGGAATCGATCATCGATGTTTGCTGCGGCCAAGGGGTTTTAATCAAGCCGCTGATCGATGCGGGAATCGGCCGGTTCACCGGATTGGATGCCAGCCCGCGTCTGATTGAATCCGCAAAATTCAGGCACAGCGCGAACCTGCGGGTGTCGTTGATCGTGGCGGACGCCTGCAAGCCGGGCCCGTGGACGGATGCGTCCAACGACGCCGCCACCTGCATCATGGCGGTGCATGACGTGCCGGATCCCGTCGCACTTTTTTTTAACATTGCGCGCACGCTCAAACCGGCCGGCCGGGTGGTGCTGGTCTTCATGCACCCGTGCTTCCGCATCCCGCGCAAGACACACTGGGGGTGGGATGCCGATCAGAAAATCCAGTATCGGCGTCTTGATAGTTACAGCTCTCCCTTGGAGATTCCGATCACCACACATCCGGGAAAAGAAACTGGCGAGCAAACCTGCTTCCACCACCGGCCTTTGGCGGATATCCTAACAGCGCTCGGCAAGGGCGGGCTTGCCGTCACCGCATGCGAGGAACTTCACAGCCACCGCCGCTCGCAATCCGGCCCGTTCAGCAAGGCGGAGCACAAGGCGGCCGGCGAGTTTCCGCTGTTTATCGCTCTCAAGGCGGTGAAACTCTGAGTGCTCCGCCAAGCGCTCCCACACGGGGTTTTCGTGTCTGATGGAGGGCTTTGGCGCTGCGCTGGAGTGATTTTTTGAGTTTATGGGTTTCCAACCCCTCAGCAGTCTTGACATCGGCGGTTGATTCCGTGACTAAGCGTGCATGGCCAAGAAAACTACACCTATCAAAGACCGCTTCTCCAAGACTCAAATCTTGGATCAAATCGCAGCCAGCACCGAACTCAGCCGCAAGCAAGTGGCTGCTGTCCTCGACAGCTTGGCCGATGTGATCGAAGGACACGTCAAGAAGAACGCCGTCGGCGAGTTCGTCCTCCCAGGTTTGCTCAAGATCAGCACCGTTCGCAAGCCGGCTGTCAAAGCCCGCAAAGGCATCAGCCCATTCACCAAGGAAGAAACCATCTTCAAGGCCAAGCCTGCTTCCACCGTGATCAAGGTGCGTCCTTTGAAGAAGCTCAAGGACATGGCTCTCTAAGAGCATCCCCGGTCTGCGGTTGATCCGTATTCCAAAATTCCTAACGCGGTCCCGGTGTTCTGCCGGCACCGCGCTTTTGTTAGTTGCTGACTGAGAACCCCGGATCTGTTGGATTCGTCATCGCACGTCAGTGCCTTCTTGGCGTCAATAAGCCGTATTTCGGGCTGAAGAGATACGCGGCGATGAACAGCAAACCGAGTACGATGACGATCGCCGGGCCGGGAGCGATCCCGAATTTTCCAGAGAGTAAAACCGCGCCAATCGAGCCGAAACCGCCGATCAATCCGCCGCCCCAGAACAGCGCGGAAGTTTTGTCAGTCAGCAGCGAAACCGTGGCGGCGGGCGTGACTAACAGCCCGACCGACAACACGCAGCCGACGGCTTGCAGTGAGGACACGAGGGACAGCACCAACAGCCCGAAGACGAGATATTGCATCGAGCGCACCGGCACTCCCTGGGCCGCGGCGACGTTGGGTTCGAAAAGTGTCAGCAGGATGGGCCGCATCAGCAGGTTGGTGATCAGCAGGGTGAAGGCACCGATGCCGAAGGCGATCCAGATGTCCGTATTTCCGACAGCGATGATGTCGCCGAACAGCCAGTGTTCGAGCTCCTGGCGGGTGTCGAGTTTTGGCAGCAGCGCGATGCCGGCGGCGAAGGCGGCGGTGTAGAGCACCGCCAGAGCGGTGCCTTGCTCCACCCGGTTTCCACGCGCGACGGCGACGGAGCCGAGGCCGACGAGCAGCGCGGCGAAAAGCGCGCCGAGGAAAGCGTTCCACTGGCTGAGCGCACCCGTTAGGAAGATTCCCAAGGCGATGCCGGGGAGCATCGTGTGCGAAAGTGCGGAAACCGAGAGAGCGTTGCGCCGCAGCACGACGAAGCCGCTGAAAAAGCCGTTGGCAAAGCCGATGAAACCGGCAGTGACGAGCGCGCGCTGATAGAATGGATTGGTGAGTAGGTCGAAATCCATGTCAGTGCGTGGCAGCTGGTTCGTGGAAGGTTTGCTCGATCAACTCCGGCGTGAGGATTTCCGCAGCCGGACCGAAGGCGAGCGGGCGGGTGGCGAGCACCAGCGCCTCATCAAACAGGCGCGGCACGGAATTGAGGTCGTGGTGGGAGGCGATCACCAGCCTGCCCTCGTGGGCGAGCTTGGCTAACAGATCGCCGAGGAGTTGGGAGGCATTGCGGTCGAGACCGGTGAAAGGTTCGTCGAGCAGCAGCACATGGGCCTCTTGGGCGAGGGCGCGGGCGAGGAAGGCGCGCTGTTGTTGTCCGCCGGAAAGCTCGCGGATTTGGCGGTTTTGCAGATCCATCAGCGCCAACGAGTCGAGCGCGCGGTCCACGGCCAACGTGTCTTCATGAGAAAATTTCCGCCACCATCCGGTTTGCGGGTAGCGGCCCATTTCCACCAGCCCGCGGACGGTGATGGGGAAGGACCAATCGACCTCCTCGCGTTGCGGCAGATAGGCAAACTCGCGCGACCACTTTTTGACCGCCGTGCCGCGCCAGCGGATGCTGCCGGCATCGCGCGGCACCAACCCGGCAATGGCCTTCAGTAAGGTGGATTTCCCAGCACCGTTGGGGCCGATGAGCGCCACTCGATTGCCGCAGGAGGTGGCGAGTGAGACTTTTTCCAACGCCAGCACGCGGCGGTAGGAAACGGACAGGTTTTCGATCACCAGCTCGTGATGGTGTCCGTGGTGGGCGCAGCAATCGTGGTGAAGGTCACTCATTTCACAGCGGGGAGGGGGAGTTCGAGAAATTCGTCAATGTCGCCATCGGCATCGAAAACATGGGTAAAAGTGGTTATGCCCGGGGCTTCGAGCGTCAATTTGGCAAATCGGTGTTCCCCAACGGCGGGCGGGTTTTGCCAGCGAACGGACAGGGAGAGGTGGGGATTGGCTGCGTCCAGTTCAAGTTTTCCGCTGAGCCTTGAACCCTCGGCCGAGATCGGTGGATTCACCACTCCCGTGTCGATTTTCACCTCTGCCGCCGGCGCTGAAAGCAGCAGTTGGTATGGTACCGAGCTCGTTGCGATGGCCGGTGGGGGAGATGGCGGCGGCGTCGTTGCGGCGCGGGTGTTGGCGGAGGTCACCCGCAGGATTCCAAACCCGGCCGCGATCAAAGCGAGCGTGAGGAAGATGAATCGGAGGACTGGCGAACCGCGCATACCGGAATATTGTTGCAAAATGGAGTGAATTGCAAGAGACTTGCATGAGGTTGATGCAGTGTTGGCCGTCAAGGATAAAAACAAGGACGGCAGCATCGATCCTGACGAATATCTGATCGCTGAATCCGATGTTGATGCTGCCAAAGCCCGCTTCCAGCAGTTGAACAAAAATGGCGGCCGCTACGTGTCCAATAGGGAAATCGAAGACTCCTAGGGACTCTAAGACCCGGACGATTCCGAAATCCGGATTTTCTCTGGAAAAGCGCGCATGCCTCACCATGGTCTTAGCATGTTGATGACGCGCTTTCAAAAACTGGCCACTGCCGCTTTGGTTTCCGTGCTGCTCCTGATGTTCGTCGGGGCGATCGTCCGGGTGACCGGCGCGGGGATGGGGTGCCCGGATTGGCCCAAGTGCTGGGGCTGCCTGATCCCACCGATGTCGGTGGAGCAGGTGGATTTCAAAAAACTCCCGGTTGAGAAATTTCAGGCAAAGGCGGCACGGATGGGTCGCGATCCATCGACGATCACGGAGGAGTCGCTGCGCGCGGAGTTCAATCCACGGCATGTTTGGACCGAGTTCACCAACCGTCTTTTCAGCCTGCCGGTGGGTTTCTTTTCCTTGGCCACCTTCATCGCCGCATTCTGGCAGAGGGAAAAACGGCCGCTGGTTTTCTGGCTGGCGTTCACCTCCTTGGTGGTCGTGCTGGTGAACGCATGGATGGGCGCGCGCGTCGTTTACAGCGGTCTCGCACCCGGCGTTCTAACGGCTCATCTGGCGCTGGCGATGAGTCTGATGGGCACTTTGGGGTATTGCGCTTGGCGGGGAACCGATCGGCCGTGGCGGATCCAAATGGAATCCGGACCCAGACGGCAACTGCAGGTGGTGGTTTGGCTGTTGTTCGCGGTGATTGTTTTTGAGGGAATTATCGGTGCCCAAGTTCGTGAGATGACCGACGAACTCTCGAAATTCCACGCCAACGCGCCGCGCTCGACATGGATTGCCGAGCTCGAAGGCTCCTGGAAATATTTGGCACACCGCAGTTTTTCCTGGGTGGTGTTAGGTGCGACGGTCTGGGCTTGGTTGCTCACCAAACGCCACCGCGCCGGTGGTCCCGGGAAAGTGGAGAACGTGGTTTTTGGAATCGTGCTGGCGCAGATGGTGTTAGGCATTGTGATGGCGCAGATCCACATCTACAGCTGGGTCCAGGTCCTGCACGTCGGCCTTGCAGCCATCCTGCTGACCTTTGTCTGGCTCTGGCTCTTCGGGCTTTCCCGCGGGCGCGAGTCAGCGGAAGTATAAACTCCGGTCCTCGATCCATTGTAGCACCGACGGTGCCAGCCACGGGTGGGTGACCGCCCCTTGGGAAATGGCGTGGCGGATCTCAGTGGCCGAAGCCGGATGGGCTCCATAGATCACATGCAGACGATATCCCTCGCGGGGTTCCAAATCCTCACCGCGGGACAGAACGATGAATTCAACGCATTTTGCCAACCGCTCCGGGTGCTTCCACGCTGGCAGCGATGCCCATTGGTCGCCCCCCATGATCCAAAACAGGCGCGCGTCGGCAAACCGCGCCGCCATCGCTTCGGCGGTTTCGAACGAAAAGGACGGGCCCTCCCGCTGCAACTCGAAATCATCCACCACCGCCCATGGCAACCCGGTGGTCGCCAGCTTCAACATTGCCATGCGATCCTCGGCGCTGGCGGGTTCCGAATCCGATTTGTGCGGAGAAATCCGGCACGGCAGGAACCTCACCTCATCCAAATTCAGCGCTGCCCTGGCCACATCTGCCAGATGCATGTGACCCATGTGGACCGGATCAAAGGTCCCGCCGAAAAGTGCGATTTTACGGGGTTCGTTCATCGAAGTTCTACCGGAAACTTGGCATCGGAATCCCTCCCCACCAAGTTGAAATCGCATGAAATGCGGGGTGTGTGACAAGGAAGGCAGAGCAGGAACCGTGTGATGTGGTTCACCTTGTGGCGTGATCACCACAGGCGTTTATCCCGCACCCCGAAGCCACCCCGCAGAGGCGGGCTACGATTTTAACGATCGTCCTTTCCTCGTCTTCTGGGAAATCACCCGCACCTGCACCCTGCGCTGCGTGCATTGTGATTCGGAGTCGAATGCGACGGAGTATCCCGGTGAACTCAACTGGCCGCAGATGGAAAACGTTGTCGATGATCTCGCCGCTTACAAAATTCCCTCGCTGCTTCGATCAGGCGGAGAGCCGTTGATTCATCCGCGATTCTTCGATCTGGTGGATAAAGCGTCCGCTTCCAACCTGAAATTGACGATTTCCACCAATGGCACTCTCATCACGCCGGAAAAAGCCGCGCTGCTGAAGGCGGCCAATGTCGCCTATGTCGGGATCTCGCTCGATGGGATTGGCAAGATCCACGATGAGTTTCGCCGCACGGGGTGCCATCGACACTCTGATTTCGCGGGTCGAAACCTGGCATCAACAGGGAATCGAAAGGGAGGTTCTAACCGTCACTCAGGCGGCCGACGGGGCCTATCTGCTGGTGCGCATGGAAAACGAAGCCCACCCGAATCTCGCCGAAGCACGCAGGCTGCTTTCATGGAATGGCGGTGGCGCCAACAGCTCGGGCCGTGGCATTGCGAACATCGACACCCAGGGCAGCGTCCATCCCGACCAGTTCTGGCAGGATCTGCACCTCGGCAACGTCAAACAAACGCCGTTTTCCCAAATTTGGGAGGGCGGGCATGCACCGGCGGTGGAGATGCTCGTGTCGATCCGGTCAATTGGGCGGCTCAGCCAGCAGGAGCGCCAAATGCGGATGAGCGGCCCCTGTGCCGACTGCAAGTGGTTCCCGATTTGCGGGGGTGGCTTCAGAACCCGTGCGGCATTTTGCAATGGTGGAGACCTTTTGGGATCCGATCCCGGCTGCTATCTGCGCGATGAGGAACGGCTGGAAACCACTGCCGCAGCCTTCTAGCAAGGGCCTTTCTTCTTTGTTTGCCAAACACGAATCGACCCGATAATTTCGCAGATGGTAGCTCCCAACCATACTTCACATGAATACTAACACACTGATTCTATCCATTCCGTTATTTGGTGTCGCAGGTTTGATTTATACCTTTTGGAAATCTGCCTGGGTTGCCCGGCAAGATCCGGGAACGCCGCGAATGCAGCGCATCGCCGCAGCAATTCACGAAGGGGCGATGGCGTTCCTGAAGGCGGAATACAAGGTGTTGGGAATTTTTGTCGTCTCGGTGGCGATCCTTTTGGTCATCGCCGGCATGAATAGTGCGAATTCGCACCCGATGGTCGCGCTGTCCTTCATCATTGGTGCGGGTTGCTCGTCGCTGGCGGGCTTCATCGGGATGAAAGTGGCCACCAAGGCGAATGTGCGAACCACCAACGCCGCCCGGGAAAGCCTCGGAAAAGCGCTTGAAATCGCATTTGCCGGCGGCTCGGTGATGGGCATGGGCGTGGTCGGTCTCGGGGTTTTGGGGTTGGGAATCTTGTTTGCGGTTTTTTCCAAAGTGATTGGCACTGAGACCCAGCAGCACGTCGCGCAGGTGATGACGATCATCACAGGATTTTCATTCGGAGCTTCATCCATCGCACTTTTCGCCCGGGTCGGCGGCGGGATTTATACCAAAGCGGCGGACGTCGGGGCCGACCTCGTCGGCAAGGTCGAGGCGGGCATCCCGGAAGATCATCCTCTCAATCCGGCGACCATTGCGGACAACGTGGGAGACAACGTGGGGGACGTGGCCGGCATGGGAGCGGACCTTTTCGAGTCCTTCGTCGGCGCGATCATTGGCACCATGGTGCTCGGCGCGGTGTTCATCGGCCTCCCGGAATTCGCCGGGAATTTTGACGGGCTGGGCGCGGTGCTTTTGCCGTTGGTGCTGGCGGGCTTTGGTATCCTAACATCCATCGCCGGGACGTTTTTTGTCAAGGTGAGGGAAGGGGGGAATCCTCAAACCGCGCTGAACATCGGCGAGTTCGGATCGGCACTCGTGATGTTGTTGATCACCTGGTTTGTGATTCAATGGATGCTGCCGACCACCTGGACGCATGAAGGCACCGCCTATTCGGCAAATGGTGCGTTCTTCGCGATTATGTTTGGCTTGTTCGGCGGGCTGGCGATCGGGAAAATCACCGAACATTACACCGGCACCGGGACCGGGCCGGTGAGAGGCATCGTCGAACAATCGCTAACAGGATCTGCCACCAACATCATCGCCGGCCTTGGAGTGGGCATGGTTTCCACCGCGCTGCCGACCTTGGTTTTGGCGACGGCCATCATCGGGGCCCACCATTATGCAGGTCTCTACGGCATCGCCATCGCGGCGGTCGGGATGCTTTCCAACACCGGCATCCAACTCGCCGTCGATGCTTACGGTCCCATTTCCGACAATGCCGGCGGCATCGCCGAAATGAGTGATTTGCCCAAGGAAGTCCGCCAGCGCACCGACAAGCTCGATGCGGTTGGAAACACCACTGCGGCCATCGGCAAAGGCTTTGCCATCGGTTCTGCCGCGCTCACCGCGCTCGCATTGTTCGCCGCGTTTCAAGAATCCTACAAGGTGACCCACGGCAATGTTCCGTTAGTGATTGAGATCACCAACCCCAAGGTAATGGCCTCATTGTTTATCGGTGGCATGCTGCCATTCCTGTTTTCTGCCATGTCGATGGGGGCGGTTGGGCGTGCGGCGATGGCCATGATCGAAGAAGTCCGGAGACAATTCGCCGAGATCCCTGAATTGAAAAACGCGCTGGCCGCGATGCGCCGCAACGAAGGGCGGGAAATGGCCGATTGGAGCGCGGAGGATCACGCGATCTTCGATGCGGCGGAAGGCAAGGCCGAGTATGGTAAGTGCGTTTCCATCTCCACCCAGTCCGCCATCAAACAAATGGTGAAACCCGGCTTGCTCGCTGTGTTGGCGCCGGTGGTCGTCGGTTTCCTCGGGGGCGGCGCGATGTTAGGTGGCTTGCTCGCAGGTGTGACGGTGACGGGAGTGTTGATGGCGCTTTTCCAATCGAACTCAGGCGGTGCGTGGGACAACGCCAAAAAGATGTTTGAAGAGGGCGTCGAAATCAAAGGCGTGATCTACAAAAAAGGCTCGGATCCGCACAAGGCGTCCGTCGTGGGGGACACCGTGGGGGATCCGTTCAAGGACACTTCCGGCCCATCCCTCAATATCCTGCTGAAATTGATGTCCGTCGTGGGCCTTGTCATCGCGGGGATCATCCCTTAAACGCGTGCATGGCAAACGCCTTTGATCGCTTGGGAATTGAACCCGGTTTGGTTCTAACGGAAGAAACGCTGCGCGAGGCATTCCGCGCGGCGGGGAAACAAGTCCACCCGGACGCGGGCGGCGGGGAAGGGGAGTTCACCGCGCTGAACGAGGCGTTCGCGATTCTATCCAGTCCGTCACGGCGTCTGCGCCACTGGCTGGAATGCCGTGGCCTGACGGTGGAAACCCGCGGCACGATCGATACGGAGTTGATGGATTTGTTTGCAGACGTGGGGGCGGTGACGCAACGGGCGGAGGCCCTCATTCGCAAGCGTGACGAAGCGAAATCGACGCTGGTCCGTGCGATGTTAGGAAATGAAACGCAGAGTTGCCGCGAGGAGCTGGAGGTGGCAATCGCCAAAGTGGAACACTGGATTGCAAGAGAGTGCGAAATTTTTCCAAGTTTGGAAACATCGGAGCATCCCGATCTGGAGACCGCTTTCAAAACAGCAAGGAACCTGGTTTTTCTTGAAAAATGGCGCGCCGGGCTGCGTGCCGGGTTCTCGCGCTTGATCTGAAAGGTCGACTGAACCAGGGGTGCGGAACTTCGATCCGCCTATCAGGAATGACAGATGCCAGTATATGAAGATTTGGGTATTACGAATCAGACGAATCTTACGAATCATTTGTAACAGTTTAAGGGCATTGCCCACTGATTTGTGCGGCTTGACCTCAGGCTCTTCGACCGCGTCAGGACTGGTGCACCAAGGGACTCTAACGAACTGGGATCGCAACCGGCGGTTTATCCTGCGGCGCGGCCTGGCCGGTCCGGCTGAACTCGGAAGTGGTGCTCAAGTAGTAAAGCAACGCGCCGCCGCCGATGACGGCGACGAAAAAAGTGAAGGCGATGAGCAGCCCAAGGCAGGATTTCATGGGGATGTTTTAACTGCTAAGTTGGGTGGTATCCAGCGGGAATTGCCTGCGCGCAGGTTTTGTCAGATAAGGAGTCATGACACTTATGTCGTGGGCCGATGCGGGGAGAATGGACGCGGTGGAGGCTCTTTTCTTTCTCATCTCATCGGCGGGCGGACAGGAGTGTCCGCTCTCCTTAGGGCGGTTAGGCTTGGATTCTCGCGGCGAAGGCCCCGTCGGTCTTGTCGCGGAATGGCAGCGCCTCGCGGGTGGAATGCAGGGAAAGTTCCGGATGGGCGGCGAGGAACGCTTCGACGACGCCGAGGTTTTCCTCCCGTTCGATGGAGCAGGTGGAATAGATGATGCGCCCGCCGGGCTTCAAACAGGCGAGCGCGTTTTCCAGAATCTTGCGCTGGGTGATGGCGATCTTGTCGATGTCCGGCGCTTGCAAACGCCAGCGCACATCCACGCGGCGGCGGATCACTCCGGTGTTCGAGCAGGGGACGTCCAGCAGGATGCCGTCGAAACTCCGATGCCATTCTTTCGGGGCCGGCTGCGTCCAGTCGTGCACCGAGATGCTGGCTTTTCCGGCGTGAAGGCGTTCGAGGTTTTCCTGCAAACGGGGCAGGCGCTTCTCGTTGGAATCGGTGCAGACCAGCCCATCGGCGGATCCGAGGGCGGCGGCGATGAGGAAGGCTTTGCCACCCGGAGCGGCGCAGGCGTCGAGGATACGCTCGCCGGGTTTTGGGTCTAACAATTCCACCGAATGTCGCGTTGCCGGATCCTGGATGTAAACCGAGCCGGATGCGAGCAAGGCGGTGGGCAAAGAACCATCAAGCTGATAGAATCCCGGCGCGCCTTTCACCGGTTCTCCGGGAAGCGACTCTGCTGCGGGCGCGAGCGGGTTGACCCGGAAATAGGTGACGGCGGGCAGGTTGTCCCATTCCATCAGGGCGATCGCCTCGCGTTTTCCGAAGGCGAGCCGCCATCTGTTATAGAGCCAGTCCGGGTGTGAGTGGATGACCGGCGGGGTGAGGTCGTCGATGTCTTCCAGTAGGCGTTTTTTGGAAAGCGTGGCCCGGCGCAAAACGGCGTTGATCAGGCTGCGCACGCTGGCTTTGCCGGCCTCGACGGTTTCGTTGACGGCGGCGTGGTCCGGCATGCCGAGGATGAGCAACTGGCAAAGGCCGACGCGCAGGATGTCGCGGGTTTCCGGATCGAGTTTGCCGTCGCGGAGCTTGCTGATCCAGTGGTCGATCATCCGGCGGTGGCGCAGCACGCCGAAGAGGATGGCTTGCAGCAGTCCGCGGTCGGAGGAGGAGAGTTTGCGGCGCTGGGCGTGGCGCTCGATTAGGGTTTCGGCGTAGTCGTGGCCCTTGGCCCAGGCGCGGAGGGCGGAGACGGCGGCTTGGCGGACGTGAAAGTTTTTAGCTGGCATGGATAGGATAAAGAAACATTCCGCGTTCGCGTAATATCGCTGCGCGCGGAAACGGGGTATTCCTAATGCGCTGCAGAGATAAATGACAGCAAAATCAAGCTGGTGGGCTCCGGGACCTCCCCCCCCGGAGCCAGCCACCAAGGTTCTCAAAGTTTGAGAAAACCTTCGAGGTCGAGGAAATCCTGGCCGTAGATCAAGTGATCGAGCAGCGGCACGCCGGTGAGGTCTTCGATCACGCCCTTGTTGGTGATCATCGCGGTGTCCATTTCGTCCTCCAGTTGGTTGAGGAAAATGCCGGCGCAGACGAGGCCTTTGGCGCGGATGGCATCGACGGTGAGTAGAATATGATTGAGCGCGCCCAGCTTGTTACCAGCGACGATGATGACGGGCAGCTTGAGGTCCGCGGCGAGATCGGAGATCCGGTAGCCGGGGGCGAGTGGCACCTCCCAACCACCGGCACCTTCCACCAGCACGGTTTCGTGAGCGGCGGCAATTTCCCAAAACCGGGCGAGCAGTTCTGCCGGGTCCACGCTGCGGTTTTCCAGCATTCCGGCGACGTAGGGTGCCACTGCGGTGTTGAAATAGACCGGGTTGACCAGATCGGCATCGAGGCCACCGGAGGCGGCGGAAATCCTCGTTGCATCGTCACGATCGCCACAAGCCACCGGTTTGTAGCCCACCGCATCCACGCCGGCATTGCGGAGGCCTTCGAGCAGCAGGCAAGTGACGTAGGTTTTACCAACTCCCGTATCCGTGCCCGTGATGAAAAAACTCATGCGGCAGCGTGGCTCCGCAGCAATGAACTGGTCAAGAAGCACGAATCACAAATTTCCCTTTTCCGTTGGAAATCCCCGTCCATGCTGCGGGCACATGACAGCAGATTTCCTGGTGATCGGTGCCGGCATTGCCGGACTGTCCTTTGCCTTGCGCGCCGCGCGCCACGGCTCGGTGATTGTGGTGGCCAAGGGGGATGTTTACGAATCCAACACTGCTTGGGCGCAGGGGGGAATCGCCTCGGTTTTGCCTGAAGGCCTGCGCGATCCGGGCGACACGAATGAACGCCATGTCGCCGACACTCTTGATGCCGGAGCGGGGCTTTGCAAGGAGGCCGCCGTCCGCACGATCATCGGCGAGGGGGCTGCCGCCATCGAGGATTTGGTCGATTACGGTGTGTGTTTCGACAAGGAGGATGGCCATTTCCAACTCGGGAAAGAAGGTGGCCACTCGCACCGCCGCATTCTTCACGCCCGGGACACCACCGGCCGCGAAGTCGCCCGCGCCTTGATTGAAGCCGCGCGCAAAACCCCCAACATCACACTGCTGGAGAACAATTTCGTCATCGATCTCATCACCACCGCAAAACTCGGGGCCGCCGTCGATGACCGCGTTGTCGGTGCCTACGTGCTCGAAACCGAGACCAACGAAGTCAAAGTTTTCCGCTCGGATCGTGTCATCCTCGCAGCCGGAGGTTGCGGCAAAGTCTATCTATACACCACCAACCCCGACTCTGCGACCGGCGACGGCGTGGCCCTCGGTTGGCGAGCGGGAGCCGCCATCGCGAACATGGAATTCATCCAGTTTCACCCGACGTGTTTCTACAACCCGGGCGCCACGGGTCCCGAGGCCCGCTCGTTTTTGGTGAGCGAGGCGGTGCGCGGCGAGGGCGGGATCCTGATCAATGGAAAGGGCGAGGATTTCACCAAAAAGATTGACCCCCGAGGTTCACTTGCGCCGCGGGACATCGTCGCACGAGCGATCGACCGCGAAATCAAGCGCACCGGCGCGACCTGCGTTTACCTCGACGTCACCCACAAGCCGAAGGGCTTCATGAAAGAGCGTTTTCCCTACATTTATGAAACGTTGCTGAAATTCGGCCTCGATTGCGAAACCCAGCCGATCCCGGTGGTGCCCGCTGCGCATTACCAATGTGGCGGCGTGCTCACCGATGTGAGCGGCAAGTCCTCGATCCGGGGCCTTTACGCCGTGGGCGAAGTCGGTTGCACCGGCCTGCATGGTGCCAACCGCCTGGCATCCAACTCGCTGTTGGAAGGAAATGTCGTTGCCCGTCGCGCGCTTGATGAAATGCTCCGCCTCCACCCGCCCGGGAAATCGGTCATGGACCCGCCACCCATCCCCGAGTGGGAATACGGCGATACGGCGGAGCCCGACGAACTGGTCGTGATCTATCACAACTGGGATGAAATCCGCCGCCTGATGTGGGATTACGTTTCCATCGTCCGCACCGACAACCGCCTGCGCCGCGCCACCGCCCGCCTGCGGAATTTGAAAAAGGAAGTCCGCGAGTTTTACTGGGGCCACCGCGTCAACGCCGATATTTTGGAACTGCGCAACCTCGTCGCCGTCGCTGGCCTGATCGTCGAATGCGCCGTCCGCCGCAAGGAATCCCGCGGGCTCCATTACACGCTGGATCACCCGGAGAGCGACGAACGGCTTTGCCACGACACGGTTTTGCGGAAATTCTAGAATTCGTCGATTGCTGGCTCCTCACGGCTCGATCTCAAAGAGCCGCGGCCGAGAATTTGCCATCCATTTAGCTTGCCAGCCCATGGGGCAGGCCCCACAAAAGCGCCCCGTTCACACCGGGGGCTGCGTCATTCATTATTGCTGCGCCCGGTTTGGCGGTTCAACCTTCAAACTGAGCTCACATGGACAGCATTTCATCCCGTATCGCCAAGGTTTCTCCGTCACTCACACTGGCCGTGACCGCCCAGGCCAAAGCCATGATCGCCAAAGGCGAGGAAGTTTACGCCCTCGCCGGTGGTGAGCCCGAAGTGGACACCCCGCAATTCATCAAGGACGCGGCCATCGAAGCCCTTCAAGCAGGGAAAACCAAGTACACCCCGGCCGGTGGCATTCCCGAACTCCGCGAAGCCCTTTCCGCGAAGTTCGCCACCGACAACAACGTCAAATGCGCAGCCAACCAAATCTGCGTCACCGGCGGTGCGAAAATGGCCTGTTACAACGCCATCCTCGCCGTCATCGAAGAAGGCGACGAAGTCATCATCCCTTCGCCATTTTGGGTTTCCTACCCGGAAATGGTCCGCCTCGCCGGCGGCGTCCCGGTGATCGTCGAAACCAAGGAATCCACCGGTTGGAAAATGACTCCCGAGCAATTCGAGGAAGCCATGACCCCGGCCACCAAGATGGTGATCATCAACACCCCTGGAAACCCGACCGGAGCTATTTACACCAAGGATGAACTGCTCGCCCTCGGTGAAATCGCCCTCACTGAAGACATCGTCATCCTGTCGGACGAAATCTACGAAAAACTTGTTTACGGCGAAGCCAAGCATGTTTCCATCGCTTCTCTCAGCCAGGAACTTTACGATCTCACCATCACCGTGAATGGCTTCTCGAAGGCCTACTCGATGACCGGCTGGCGCCTCGGCTACACCGCCGCTCCCAAGCCGCTCGCCGACGCGATTGAGAAAATCCAGAACCACACGACCTCCAACGCCAACAGCTTCTCGCAATACGGCGCACTCGCCGCCTTGCAGGGCGACCAATCGTTCATCGAAGACCTCCGCGGCGAATACGACGTCAAGCGCCAGTTCATGTTTGCCCGCCTCAAGGCGATCTCGAACATCCGCGTGGTCGAGCCGGAAGGCGCGTTCTACTTCTTTGTTTACACCGGCAACACCGGGCTGAAGTCGATGAACCTCTGCGACAAACTGCTTTCCCGCTACAAGGTAGCCGCCGTTCCCGGCATCGCCTTCGGCTACGACGAGGGCATCCGCCTCAGCTATTGCACCACGCTGGACATCCTCAACGAAGGATTGACCCGCTTCGAGCAGTTCTGCCGCGAGCATTGATCCGAAGGGCTGGAGTGGGCCGCAAGGAAGTGCCTGCCGCTTTTCGCGGCAGGCCTTGGTTGTGGTGTATTCCACAATTCTTCTTTGCCCTCACGCGCCCTGCATTGAGGGGTTGGATCAATCGATCACTCGTCACAGCGAATCTTGATTTCCCGCGCGCGCGGTGCGGAGCTCGGAGAGGGTTGTCAGTCCGTCCTCAACCTTGTGCATCCCGGATTTCAAGAGCGCGCTGGCGTTCTGGGTGCGGATGTGGCGGCGGATGGCGGCTTCGTCGGCACCGGCGAGGATCAGATTGTAGGACTTCAAGTCGAGAGGCCAGAGTTCGAAGATGCCGGACCTGCCGAAATAGCCGGTGCCGGCGCAGCGAGGGCAGCCGGTTGCATTCCAAACGGTTTCGGGAACATCGAGTTTGAGCCACTCCAGCCATTTGCGGTCTTGTGGTTCGACAGCGCTCTTTTTTGCGCAGGCCATGCAGAGTTTTCTAACCAAACGCTGGGCGGTCACAAACGAGAGAGCGGTGGCGATTTCATGATTCGCCGCTCCCAGATTGCGCAAAGAAGTCACCGTGCCGGCGGCATCCCGCGCGTGGAGGGTGCTCAACACGACCCGACCGGTGGCCGCGGCGTCGATGGCGACGCGCGCGCTGGCTTCGTCACGGATTTCGCCGATGAGAATGTAATCGGGGTCCAGCCGCAGGATGGTTTTCAGAACGGTGTGCATTTCCAGCCCATGCCGTTCGTCCACCTGCATCTGGGTGAGGCCGTCCACTTGGTATTCCACGGGATCCTCGATGGTGACCACGTTTCTCCGTGCGAGGTCGAGCTCCGCGATGAGCGCGTAAAGTGTGGTGGTCTTGCCGCTGCCGATGGGGCCGACATCCAAGAACATGCCGCTGGTGTTGTTGAGCCGCTGATCGATGAGTTCGCGTTGCGGGTGGTCGAGCCCGAGGTCGCCTAAATTGAGTGAAAGCCGGTCTTTCAAAAGCAATCGCAGCGCGAGTTTTTCGCCGGTGATCGACGGGGCGCAGCCGACGCGGATGTCGAGCGTGTGCCCGTCGATTTCGAACCGTGCCCGCGCATCATGCGGCATCACCAGACTGCCGGGATCGAGCTCGGCGGCCGTTTTGAAAAAGCGCACCATACGCATGCCCTCTTCAGTGTCTAACAGCGCGACGATGTGGAGCACCCCATCCACCCGGAAGCGGACTTGGAAGCCATCGCTGAGTGGGTCGAAATGGATATCGGAGGCCCGCGCGTCCAGTGCGTCGCTCAGCAGCGCGTGCATGATCGCCTCGGTATACTCAGCCTCACCTGCGAGGAACATCGCCCGGCCCTCGCGCCACCATTTGTCAAAAACAGGCGTGAGCGATCCCACCTTCAATCTCGGTATTTCCATGACGTTGGATTTCATCATTTTTCAAGTTAGGACTGCTTGAAAGTTGGCAAAAGGCTCAAAAGCCTTTTCAACGCATGCGACATTCGCCTGGGTCCCGGGAAGAGTCAAAAGATATGTGCAGTTGCGTCCCTATGGACTGCGGTGTGAAGCGAAGCGCCACACCGCTTTGTATGTTTCATCGGTATCGGGCTTCACTGCGGAAGAATCCAAAGCGGTGGCGTCGCTGTCGCTCTGCCACCGCAGTCCATGCATTGGCTCATCCATGGACTGCGGTGGGAAGCGAAGCGCCACACCGCTTTGGATGTTTCATCGGTATCGGGCTTCACTGCGGAAGAATCCAAAGCGGTGGCGTCGCT
>JBBECN010000122.1:0-4152 GCA_040881795.1 Akkermansiaceae bacterium | reverse complement strand
GGTGGCGGCGAGGAGGATGAAGAGGAGGTCGATGTAGGTGTTCACGCCCGCGAGGAGAACACGGGGGGTGGGACATCGGTGGGGGGAGGCCGAAAAAAATTAAGTGAGGAAGCCTGAGTTTGAGGTCTGAGTGAAAGGTTGCCGGCCTTCTGGTTTGGTTAGATCCGCTCGCTGTCGTGCCAAGCTGTTCTCTTTGCGAGATTCTCTGGCCCGCGCCCTTGACCGGCCAAGGTTTGGGCGTATCTTGCGTGCACCTTGTTGGCCGTTTTATTTTTTGTTGGTGATTAAGCAATGCTGCCGGCGAACCACCTGGTTACCCAGCAGCACACCATGAAATCGACTCCCAACCCCGTGGCGGCGAATGCCGTCGCGTCAAACCAAATCCCCCCATTTTTGTCTGCCCGTTCGCACTACTGCGCGGCACTTTTATTGCTGGTCTCCGCGCTTCTTTGCGCCACGAGTCGCGCGCAGATCGCACCCCCGGCGCCCACGGTCGTCAACTCCGCGCAGGCGGCCGCCGAGGAGGTGCACCGGCAAGCGCAAATCGCCGCGGGGGAATTCCCCGACGACCCCAATGCCTCAAAATCCTATGGCGTGGGCGGTGCGATCGTTGAAAACGTAACAGGCCGCATCATCCACGCTTGGGGCAACCGGGTAAACGGCAAGCTCGAGTCCGGCATGTGGTTTGCCTCGCTCGACCCCACGAACCACGGTGAAACGCAACTCGTCGCCTGGTATTACGCCAACCGGACGGCCATCCAAGAGCAACTCGGTTACCTTCCCGCGCCCGAGCAACTGACGGTTGTCACTTCGCTCGACCCCTGTGCCATGTGCGCCGGCACGCTGCTCACGGCTGGCTTCAACGTCGCGGTCGTCGCGCCTGATGACTCCGGTGGCGGCGTCAACTGGGCCGGCACAGCGGAGTTCGCCCATGTGCCGCCTGCGGTGCGCTCGGCCCTCCGCACCAAATTCGGCTACTACAAGGTCACTGGTGACGGTGATGACGAAAAGGTGACCGGCGTCGCTCTTCGCTCCAACTACACAGGTGGACCGAATGTGATTTTCCGCGATGAGGCGATCACGGAGGCGATCTACAACGATAACTTCTTCGTTTTTCAGGCGAGCGTGGCTCAAGTCGATCAAATCCGCAGGGACACACGCCAGAGTCTCGGGGATCTTGCCGACATCGCACCGGCCGGAGGCACGCCCGCCGATGCCACCGCCCTCCGCGCCCAACTCGTGGCCAGATGGCCCGGTGCGCTGAGCGTCAAGCTCGACACCGAGATGCCCGACGCGGAGTTGGAGGCTCTCGGCATCAAGAAAGATGATCTTCCCAAGAAAAATTACTTCCGGCCCGACGACGCGCTCTACAGCCTGCTGCAAACCACCTTGGCCAATGCTCCCGAGTCGCAGAATGCGTTGGCCATGATCGATCCCTTCGGCAACGTGCTCGTCGTGGAAGTCGATAAGCCAGCCGAGAGCCCGATCGCGACGGCCATGATGAACATCGCCTCAGGGTATTCAAAATGGGCGTTTGACCGCATCAGTGAGGCGTCGACCAACGCCACGAATATCACCCTGCTCAAGCAGACGCCTGCCTACAAACACCTCCCACCCGTCGCACGCAATACCTTCATTTACCTCAAGGCGCCGACGCCCGATGAGGTGAGCACACTCAAAGACCTCGGCATCTTCGGAAACACCGGCGATGGGGTGCTGCAATACATCGAGCCACCGGTGGACGGCACCATGAAGGAACTCGACGACCAGGTTTGGGCCCTGCCGCTCTATTACATCCAGAGCGAGAATGTGTCGGCCGTGCAATCGATTCCGCCGCCACCGGCAGTCCAACTCATCGTGACAACGTTGGCAGATACCGGCACCGGATCGCTCCGCGCGGCGATCGAACAAGCCAATGCTGCCGGACGCTACCGCCGGATCACCTTCGCCGACGACCTGCAGGGCATGATTGTCCTCGGGTCCGCACTGCCCGTCATCAACGTGCCCGTCTCGATCGATGGCAGGTCGGCCGTCGTTAACCCTTATGCCCCGCGGTTTGGCACCGCACCCCGGGTGGGGATCGACTTCAATAATCATCCGGGCTTGGAATTGAGCGCGTCGGCGACCGGCAGCCAAGTGATCGGTCTTGCCCTGGGCGGAGCCGGCGGTCACGCCATCTCGAGCCTCACGCGGAACTTGGAAATCACGCACCTTCGTTTCGGAGTGGATCAAGCCGGGGAGGCCCGCCCCAATGTTCTGGGTTGGTTTGGAGGAGTCGCGAACCAAGCGGTGATCACGCTGCCGGAATCACCGCTGCTGACCATCTCCCGCTTGTCCGACATCACCCGGCCGCTCGTATTTTCCAGCAGCGCGATGGTCTCGCGTTGGCGTTTGGATTCCAACGCCGGCCTGATTTATGTCGGTTTCGCGCAGGGAACAGACTACTTCGCACTCGATCCCTCGGCCCAAGGTTCCGTCACGACGTCCGTGACCGCCGGGCTCCGGACGCCGGCGGCGATACTTCCCACCGGTGAGCCGCTCACGCTCACCTGGCTCTCGCTGCGCGGCGGCACAGCCACGGCGGAGTTTTCCATCGCCCCGAAAGATGTTCTCGGGAAAACCAACAAAGCGTCCTTGTTGCCTTATCTCGGCAAGACCTGGACGGTCAGTTTCAATGTGCCGGCCGCAACTTCCCGACCGAGCTACAGCGATTGGGTCGGAGCGTGGGGTTTGTCGTCGGCAATCTCCAATGGCACGGACGATCCCGACGGCGACGGGTTCGACAATAACGAGGAATACGCCTTCGGCGGCGACCCGACCAGCCCCACGCCGAATCTTTTCCATATCTCCGGGTCCAGCATCAGCTACCTTGGCCTGACCGACGATGACACGAAATACTCCGTGCAGACCAAGACCAATCTCGCGACCGGTCCGTGGACAAATTATCTTTTCCCGCAGACCAACTCGTCCGACCAGTTGAGCATCCCGCTGCCCTCCTTCTACCAGCGCAAGCAACTCACCATCCCGCTCACCCCCGGCACAAACGGATTCTACCGCGTCAACTTCAGCAACCCGTAATCCGGCCCTGCGCCCTCGGACATCGGTGGGGGGAGGCCGGGAAACTTTTCCGCTGATCAGGGCTGCGGTTTCCGGCGGAGATAGGCGACAACGAGGCTGACGAGAGCCGAAGCCACGAGGAATTCCGCCCACATGAAGACCAAAAAGTCGGGCAGTGAGCCGAAGGGCGGGTTGCCGGGCAACACGCGGCGCAATCCGACGACGGCGAAGAGCGTGGCGGACATCCACGCGAAGAAAGCGGGTTGGAAGAAGCGCTGGTCGAAAGCAACCACAACGGCCACCGCGGCGCAGCAGATGGACAGCGCTCCGGCGATCACCAGGAGCAGAATGGTATACCAAAACGCCGCAGGCGAACGGCGCACGGTGATTTTTAACTCTACGGCTTCCGGCGTCACGCCGTCCGCAGCGCTCACGCGCGTCACTTCGCCGGACAATGCATATCCGGCTTGACCTGCATCGGGTGAGGGTTCGACAGTCACCGGCAGACTGCGGTATCCCCTCGGGTCGGCAGGATCGGGTGTGGTCACACTCAGGCGGAAGTTGAACAGGTAATGATCGAACGGAAAGTTTCCCACCGAACCGTTGGTCAAAACAGCGACGGCATCCACGGGTGCCATATTTCCTTCATCATCGTAGATTGTTTGCGTCCGGCGTTCACTGAGATCGCTACCGAGCGAAACGTGCGCGCCGTCGACGCGCAGAGTCAAAGCCCGTCCGGGAACGGGGAGCTTGTTTTTTTGCAGTTCGCCTGCGGGTTTCGGGAAAAAGCGCAGCCGGACATTCTGCATGACCGGGTCGATCTCCAAGATGTCGAGCTGCACTACGACGTGATCGGAAGTCGGCGGGAGGTTCTCCGCGGACCGCAATTCCAAGGCCGACTCGGCGCGAAAATTGATCAACACGGCGAGGTAAGCTGTCAGGAGGGCGGTGGCCAGCAAGGCCACAATGATCCAACGTCTGCGCATTTTGGCGGGGTTCATCGCGTGGAATGTCCGTCCGCGGGGTGCTGCGGAGCAAGCGCAAAGAAGACTGTCCCCGCCGGGAATCGAACCCAGATTTAAGGTTTAGGAAACC